>CAZDGB010000263.1:0-10794 GCA_964504645.1 uncultured Planctomycetaceae bacterium
GTCGGACTTCTTAGACGCGCGGAAAATATCGAGGTGCTCATGCGATCTCTGCTGCTGATAACTATCTGTTGCTGGGCCGGGTCCGTGTGGGCTCAAGATCGTCCGCGGCTGCTGCCGTTGCCGGGCAAACCGCCCGCCAAGACGGCGACTCCGAAGCTGACCGTCGGGCCCGACGTCATCATCGGCGCTCCGCTCGCCGCGTTCTACGGCTCGTCCATTTGGCAAGAGGGGGACCTGCTGGCATGGCAAGACGGCATCGACGCGTCGATCTGGTATTGCCGCTTGAACCCCGCCACGGGGGACCTGATGCCGGCCGACGGCCGCGGCACGTTCGTCGCCAAAGGGGCCCCGTACATCGGCAACCTGTTCCTGCAGGCCGTGCTGCGCGCTGGTCAGCTCGGCACCTACAACGGACCGGAATGGGGCTACAGCCGGCAAGGTCTGGGTCTGTATTTCACCGTGCCCGACAAGAACGGCATCTATCAGCAGGCGCGCTGCCTGATCAATGGTACGGCCAAACCGGTAATCGAGGTCTTCACGTCGGGTGGAACGCAGCATCGCTTCGCCAATCTGCCCACACAAAATGCCGGCGACACCAAGGCGCGCGTCGGCTTCTTCGAATTGCCGAACGGCAATGGCGGTCAGGAGCCCTTCCCCGCTTACTGGCAATTCGACCGGCCCGGCGAACCGCAGCATCGGATTCCGCTGGATTTCCTTTCCTACAACGGCCCGCGGTGGGTGCCCGGCGAGGCCTCCTTGCTGACGTTCGTCTACGGCCCGGATGAGACGCTGCAAGTCGCGAAGTTCGACACCAACACCGAAACGCTCACGTTTCTGACAACCGGGCCGGAAGAGCACACCGATGCCCAGATCGTCGTCGATCCGAACAGCGGCCGAAAGTACATGACGGCCATCGAAGATCAACGAGCCATTGCCGTCTACGAGTGCGTTTCCGGCAATTGGCAGAAGACGCGAACCGTAGTGCCGAATCTTAACGTCAAAACCGACGTGGCGCTGGTGTTCGCTGTCAAACCGCTGATCGTCCGCGGGAGGCTGCTGTTCTATTACAACCTGTACTTTGCCGGGCCGCTCGGTCAGGTCGACACGCCGGTGAACATTTTCGTCGGCTCGGGCGACGGCACGATCAACCAACAGCTCACGAAAGCTTTGTCGGTCGGCTACTGCATCAATCCACAGCACTACGTCGGCGAGCCGGACAACAAGGTCTACCTCTACTACTACACCGGCGCGCCGCTGCCCGGCCTCAATTTCTTCAGCGACTTCCGCCGCATCAGTTTTACGGTGGAGTGACTCGCGGGCCTCAAGAATTGCGACCGAGATCGCTTAGCACGCGGCGCATGTAGTCCAAACTGTCGCGGGCAATCTTTTCCGCGCCGGGACGGTAATCGAACACCTCCACCGACACCCAGCCGGAGTAGTTCGTCTCCAAGAGCGCTGCAAAGATCGGATGATAATCGGTGCGTCCCATGCCGGGGCCGAGCAGGTTGTCGTCATTGACGTGGAAATGCGCCGTCAAGGGCGCGAACTGGCGAATGAGTTCGGGGATCGGCGTCGCCTCGCTCAGCATCGCTTTCACATCTTGATGCAGCCGAAAATTCGGATGGCCGACCATCTCGATCAGCTGCTCCGCGTCCGCACAGCTGTTGATGAAGTCGGTCTCCTTTGGAGTCAGCGGCTCCATGGCGATCGTGACCCCGCGATCGGCGAGCACCGGCATGACTTGCCGGAAGACTTCCGCGGCATGTTCCAGCGCCGTGGCTTTCTCCATGCCGCGCTCCAGATTCCGCTGGGCCGGTGAGCCGAACACGAGGATGTTGCCGCCGAAATCCGCACAGGCCTTGCCCAGTTCCATCAGATATTTCGCCGTCGCGTTGCGAACGGCGCTGTCGAACGTCGTCAGGTGCAGGCCTTCGGTTTTTGCCAGCAGCCAGTGGAGTCCGCAGATCGTGAGTCCCTGGGCCTCCGCGGCGGCACGGATTTCCTTGCGCCGGGCCGGCTTGACATCCGTGATCCTCGACGCGAGCGTGAACGGCGCAAGCTCGATGCCGTCGTAACCCACCTCTTTAATGAAGCGGCACTGCCGATCCCAGTCCCAGCCTTCAAAGAGTTCCTGGCAGATGGCAAATTTCATGCTCCGTCTCCCCTGATGGTCCGCGTAGCCCGATTCGAATCGCATTCACGATAGCGTTCGCCGCGAGGTGATGCGAGGTTGTGGAAGCCTGCGAACCCGCAAGCGTGGATGGAGAGAGGGAGCAATACTTGCGGGTTCGCAGTTTGGTCTGAATCGACTCGCTTACCATTGATGTTAATTTGAGTTGACTGCAAAGCTTGGCGTGGTCTTCTGGTAACTTCGACAGGATGACGGGTTCTACATCCGATCACTGAGAATGGAGAACTAGACAGGTTTGGCAAAAAAGCATTTTGCGACGTCGAGCTGGTTTCTCCAGGCTGTCGGCTGATTTCGCTGGTGAAGCGACTCTCCAATTACCAGACCCGCCGTGAAAAACTTTGCGGGTCCGGAAAATTGCATGCTTTGGCTCAAGAGCGGCGACTTTGACGCCGATATTGAGACGGAGTGATTCTGTCGTTTTCACCACCGGAAGGATTTCCTTTCCGTAACTGACAGAATTAGGGATAGTTCGATGAAATACGCATCCTGGATGGTCGCTTTGGCGAGCATCGCCTCGCTTGCCGGCGCCTCAACGGCCGAAGCCTCATATTGCGGTGGCGCGACTTATCAATGCTGTCCCACGCAGGCCTGCGCTCCATCCGGCGACTACTGCGCCGCCCGGAGCTGCTGCGGGACATGCTATAAAACGGTGACGGAAACCGTCTGGGACACCAAGACGTACACCTGTTGCCGCACCGTCATCGATCAGATCTGCGAACAATGCCCGGTTTCGTGCACGCAGAACGTGTACGAAACGTGCTGGCGCGACGAGTGCTACACGGTTTGCAAGCCGTGCTATCAAACGTGCTATCGCGACGTCTGTTGCCAAGTCCGCAAGCCGTGCTATCAGACGTGCTATCGCACCGTCTGCTGCAACGTCCGGCGTCCGGTCTACAACACCTGCTATCGCGACGTCTGCTGCACCGTCTGCAAGCCCTGCTACAATACCTGCTGGCGCGACGTCTGCTGCACGGTCCGCAAGCCCTGCTACAACACCTGCTACAAAGACGTCTGCTGCACCACGTATCGCACCGAAACGCAGACGTGCTACAAGGACGTTTGCTACACGATCTGCCGGCCGATCACCGAAACGAAACAAGTCCCGGTCTGCTCGGGCGAATGGCAGACGGTGACCGAAACGATCCCCGGCCCGATGGTTCAGAAGTGCGTCTGCGATCCCGGCACCTACGAGTGGGATCCCTGCAAGTGCTGCCCGACCTACAAGCCCGGCTGCTGCCGCGTCGTCTGCGAGCAAGGCCCGCCGCGCGTCTGCTGCAAGAAGGTCTGGGTGCCGAAGACCTGCATGCAGACTGTCTGCTGCACCCGCTACGTCCAGGAAGTCAAGCACTGCCAGCAGCCCTACACCGTCTGCCGCCAGGTTCCCTGCCAGACGATGAAGCGGGTTCCTTACACGACCTGCACCTGGACCTGCGAGACGGTCACCAAGAAAGTCCCCTACACCACCTGCACGATGGTTCGCGAAACCCAGACGAAGCGGGTTCCGTACACCACCTGCTCGTGGACCTGCGAGACGATCACCAAGCAGGTTCCGTACACAACCTGCACCTGGACCTGCGAGACCATCACCAAGAAGGTCCCCTACACGACCTGCACGATGACCTCGGAAGTCCGCACCCGCAAAGTCCCCTACACCACCTGCCGGCAAGTCTGCGTCACGAAGATGGTGACGAAAGTTCGCTGCGTTCCCCGGCAAGTGATGGAAACGAAAACGTGCTGCGTGCCGCGGACCGTGTGCCGGCAAGTGCCGGTGCAAGTCTGCTGCCCCCAGCCACCGGCTTGTGCGGCCCCGGCGGCCTGTGCCGCCCCGGGCACGCTCCCGAACTGAGCCACAGCCTGACTCGTTCGGTCTGACTCACGGAAGCCCAGGGATTGCGATCCCTGGGCTTCTGGTGTTTGATGAGGTTATGTTCGACCTCAGCGACCGCACGCAACTGGAACTCACCGGCCGAGACCGCGCGAAGTTCCTGCACAACTTCAGCACCAATGACATCAAGGCGCTCGTCCCCGGCCGCGGCTGCGAGGCGTTCGTCTGCAACGTGCAGGGCAAAGTCCTCGGACACCTCTTCGTGTTCTGCACGGAGACGTCGTTGTGGATCGACAGCGTCTCCGGTCAGGAGGACGCGTTGTTCGCCCATCTCGACCGTTATCTGATTAACGAGGACGTGCAGATCCACCGGCGCAGCGCGAACTACGGCGATCTCTACGTCGACGCCGCGTCGCTGTCCGAATTTTCGGAAGACCTCGCGAACGCTATGAAATCACTCGCCGACCAACCGCTACTGTCGCACGTGAGGGTGTCGATCAACGGTGAGGCGATGCAAATTCGCAGTGTGGATTGGCTCGGCGAACCCGCCTGGCTGATGTCCGCGCCGAAACTTGTCCTGGACGCACACCACTTCCCTTCTCCCCTGGAGAGAGAAGGTGGCCGAAAGCCGCATGAGGGGGAAGTCACTGACGCGGTATCGCCGGACATCAGAATGACGTCGGTGACATCCCCCTCACCCCCGGCCTCTCTCCCGCCAGGGGAGAGGGGAGAAACAGCCTTCAACACTCTCCGCATCGCAGCCGGGTTCCCCCTGTACGGTATCGACATCACGAGCGACAACCTCGCCCAGGAAGTGAACCGCACAGCCCGCGCCATTTCGTTCACGAAGGGCTGCTATCTTGGCCAGGAACCGATCGCCCGCATCGACGCCCTCGGCCATGTGAACCGGGAATTGCATCGATTGGAGATCAGCGCACCCGATTCGCCCAGCTCGGGAACCGCGTTGCTCGACCCGCAGTCGAAAACGCAGGTCGGCGTAATCACTTCGGCGGCCCGGTTGCTCACCGCGCCGGAGAAAGTCGCCGCTCTCGGTTATCTGCGGACGAAATTCTGCGCCGCTGGCACAAATCTCGTGATCTCTTCCGCGACCGGAGACGTTTTCGCAAGCGTAATCTAGGCTCTGCGGGGTAGCAGATAATTCCACTCGATTGGACTTGAAAGCCATCGAGAACGCGTCTACTGTACTACTTTAGTAGCACAGCGCAATCGAATTGCGCAGCTCAAACGCGTGCCGAGCCATCGCGTCCGGCGATTTGCCAGATTTTCACAAAATCCAGGAACCGAATTTTGTCGAGCCGCGTCTGACTGCCGAAGTTTGTGGCGGCAGGATCGTGCACCTCTCATTCGACCGGCCCTCGAGAACGACGAGCGACTCACCCTTCCCTGTGAGGAGATGCCAATGGAACCGGAAGCGGGACGCTGGCAAATTCTGTATCGCACTGCCACGGTGCTTGCCAACATTTCAGTAGGGGGCATAGCGATGTTGTTCCTGTTTAGCGCTGTGCCGTGGGACAGCGCCTCGTGGTCGCCGCCGCCCGAACAACTGCCGAACTCGAATCGACAGGCCGACGCTGCTGCGCGAATCCGCACCCTCTCTGTCTCCGGCGATGGGCAGTATCTCGATATCCTTCAAGGCCACTCCACGTGGGTCCGCCGCGACGCTCATACAGGGATGGAATTGTGGACTCGTTCGCTGCCCCGCTCCGTTTTCACGCTCGCCCGACTTTGTAGCCCGAGCGATCTATTGATCGGTTTGAATAGCGACGAGCAACTGGAAATCTTCCATCAGCAGAACGCCCAGGAGACAAATCATTTTCCACAGCGGCTGCGCTCGCAGCAGTTGTTGTCTTGCGCCGTGTCGCCGCTGGGGGACCAAATTGTCCTCCTTTCCAGCGAGAGTACGTTGTGGTTGCTCGGACTGAACGATCTCCAAGTTCTTTCGTTTCGGGAATACCCGCTCGATTTCCAACCCGATTTCGCTGAATTCTCACCCAGCGGCGATCGGATCGCGCTGTTAGATGGACGAGGGCGGTTAGCCCTGTGGAATGTGGGCCGAGAGCGATTGGAAGATTCGATCGAGGTTGGCGCCACGGCGAACCAATTTGCGTCGTGGTCTGCGGATGGCCGGCGGCTGATCACTTGCACCGTGGATGGTCCGATTCGCGTCTGGGACGCAATTGATCTGGTGTCGATCCAGGAGTGGCAGCCGCCGAGCAACAGTACGTGCGTGGCCCGCCTGTCCCGCGATGGAGCACTGGCGGCGGTGGGGAACGACGCGACGATAGTCCTGTCGGATGTCGAGTCGGGGAAAGAATGGCACGCCTTCCGCGAACACGAGGGTCGCGTCACAGATCTTCAGTTTGGCGATGAAGATCGGGCTCTGTTCTCCAGCGATGCCTTGGGTGGATTGCGCCGCTGGTCCGTCACCGATCGCCGCATAGTCTGGTCAGTGCCGTGAATTATGCGAGCACTTCCGGCCGCACCACGCCGTCGCCAGCGATCGGATACGGGCGGTTTTGGCGGTCGTGGACCACCGCGTGCGGATCGATTCCCAGCAGATGGAACGCCGTCGCGTGGATGTCCTTTGGCGAAATCGGCGTGTCGTCGACGAGGCCGCCGATCTTGTCGGAGCGGCCGACAACCGCGCCCCGTTTCGTGCCGCCGCCGGCAAGCGCCGCGGAATACGCCTGCGACCAGTGATGCCGGGCCGCGCCGACGGGCTTGGAATCGATTTGTGGCGTGCGGCCGTGCTCGCCCATGCAAATGACGAGCGTCTCGTCGAGCAGGCCGCGCTGTTCCAGGTCTTGGGCGAGTGTCGCGAACGCCGGATCGAAACCGGGGAGCAGATACTGCTTCATCCGCGGATAGTGATTCTCGTGCGTGTCCCAACTGCCTCCGAAGTAGGTGCCGTACGGGTCCCAGCAAACAGTGACGAACTTCGTTCCCGCTTCGACGAGCCGCCGCGCGGCGAGGCACGATTGTCCGAAGAGCGTATAACCGTACCGCTCGCGGAGCGGTGCCGGCTCTTGAGAGACATCGAGCGCCTGCCGCACTAGCGGCGACGTCAGCAGCGAGAGGGCTTTGGTCTGCTGTGAGTTGTACGACTGGACCGTCGCTTGCTCCGCCGCGACGCGTGCGGCTTCGAACTGGAAGAGCAACTGTTGCCGCAACTGGAACCGGTCGACCGAGACGTTCTCGGCGAAGCGGCCGGCGCCGTCGAAGACGAACCGGCAATCAGGATCGACGCCGGCGTACGGGTCGACGTATTCCTTCGGCTGGGCATGCCGGCATTTCGGCGCGGTGCGCAGCGCCTGGCCTTCGAACTTCGCCCACAACGGATCGTGCTGCTGGCCGAGAAACGCCGCATACGGTCCGGCGAGCAAACCGAGATCCTCGGCCTGTGAGTTGAACGTCCATGGCAAGCCGACGTGCTTGGGGATCTCGCGATTCGCTTGCGATTGTTGCGACCAGAAATAATCGGCGATAGAGCCGAAGTACGGCCACAGAGACGGATCGCGCGGCTTGTCCTCGATCACTGTCGTGTACGTCGGCATGCCGGACAAGGCATACGCCGTGCAATGCAGCGGAAACGGATGCGACATCGAGCGGATGACCGTCAACCGGTCCGCCACTTGAGCCGTCCTCGGCAACCCCTCGCAGAACGCTACGCCCGGCAGCGACGTTGGAATGTCCCGCAGTTCGCCTTGAATCTCCGCAGCGGCCTCCGGCTTCGGGTCGAACGTCTCGTGCTGCGACGGCGCTCCGAACAAATAGAGCAGAATGCAAGCCTTCGCCTGACCGAACCGCGGCAAGTCGCTCGACTCCGCAGCGTGAGCCACGCGATCAAGCGATAATCCACACAATCCCAACCCCCCGGCGCGGAGCAGATCGCGACGGGTAACGCCATCACACCAGCGTTGCGCAGATCCGTGATATCGGAGCATGCGGATTCCTGCGAGAAGTTGCGGAATTTCTGCAAGCGTATTTTGCCAGACGTCACGGTCCGCTCGCAAGGCGAACAGATTGACGCTGCATCGCGCGGCGTCAGAGTGGCAGATTGCGAACCACAGGAATCAAGGGGTTGAATCGCCGTAAGTCTTTTCAAACAAATGCAATGCGGCTTCGTTTTTCACGGGCGCGTCATTTGCTTTGCGAGGCCAGTGAAAGGAGAGATTTCGGATGAAGACCTCAGAGAATCAAATCACCGAGTTGGCGAAGGTGGCTCGCATTGGAATCGAGGGCCTCGACGATGTTTTGGGAGGCGGGCTGGTTCGCAATCGATTGTATTTGATCGAAGGTGTGCCGGGCTCCGGCAAGACGACAGTCTCGCTACAGTTTCTGCTGGAGGGGCTCGCGCTCGGCGAGACCGTGCTCTATGTGACTCTGTCTGAAACCGCAGAGGAATTGAAAGACACTGCCGATTCGCACGGTTGGACGCTCGACGGCATCCATCTCCGCGAACTCGTTCCTTCCGAAGCGTCGCTGCAACCGGTCGAACACTACACCATGTTTCATCCCTCCGAGATCGAATTGGGGGATACCACGAAGTCGATTCTCGCCGACGTTGACCGGCTGAAACCGACCCGCATCGTCATCGATTCGCTTTCCGAATTGCGGTTGCTCGCGGGGGAGAGCTTGCGCTTTCGCAGGCAGATTCTCGGTTTGAAGCGATATTTCTCGGGTCGCAACTGCACGGTGATTCTGCTCGATGATCTCACGTCGGGCGACCGCGATTTGCAGGTGCAAAGCATCGCGCATGGCGTGCTGGTGCTGGAGCAGATGAATCCTGATTACGGAGCCGACCGCCGCAGACTGCGCGTCGTCAAGTACCGCGGTAGAAAGTATCGCGGCGGCTATCATGATTACATCATCCGCCACGGAGGCTTGGAGGTGTTCCCCCGATTGGTCGCGGCCGATTTTCGCCGCGACCAGCAAACCGTGCGGCTGCCGAGCGGCAACGTCCAACTCGATCGCCTGCTCGGCGGCGGTGTCGAACTGGGAACGAGCACGCTCATCGCCGGTTCTCCGGGCACCGGCAAATCTTCACTGGCCGCACAGTTCGCCGCATCGACGGCTGCCGGGGGCGGATCAGCCGCGCTATTCATCTTTGATGAAAGCGTAAATACGCTGTTATCGCGTTGTTCGGGCCTGGGAATCGATTTGCGACCTCACCTGCAGTCCGGCCGGTTAACGGTGCAGGCGATCGACCCGGCTGAACTCTCGCCCGGCGAGTTCGCGCACGCTATACGTCGATCCGTGGAGCAGAACAACGCCACGCTGGTGGTCATCGACAGCCTGAACGGCTATCTGAATGCGATGCCGGAAGAAAAGTATCTTGTCGTCCAGTTGCACGAACTCCTGGCCTACCTGGGCCAACTCGGAATCGCCACGCTGCTGGTCGGCGCCCATCAAGGCATGATCGGCCCGATGAGTTCCTCGGTCGAGGTCAGCTATCTCGCCGATGCCGTGATTCTATTGCGCTACTTCGAAGCGATGGGCGAAGTCCGTCAAGCCATCTCGGTGGTGAAGAAACGCGGCGGCGCGCACGAGCGGACGATTCGGGAAATGCGATTGTCTAGTGATGGTATCGTGATCGGCAAACCGTTGCGGGAGTTCCGCGGCGTCCTCACGGGGGTTCCGGAGTATACTGGCTCCGAGAAACCGCCAAAGGAAGGGCCGTCGACATGATTGCCGCCGATCTCGCCGAACGCGAACGACAGTTTGTGGTCCTCGCGCCGACGATCAAAGACGCAGAATTGACTGCGAAGATTCTCGAACAAGCGGGCGTCGATTGCCGGATTTGTGCCGATCTCTCTTCTGCCGCGCGCTGTCTGGCGTCGGGCGAGGCCGGCGGGATGCTGATTGCTGAAGAACTACTTGCCAACCGGGGAATTCAGGAACTGGCGTCGAGTCTGTCGCGACAGCCGGCATGGTCCGACGTGCCGCTGCTGGTACTGACGCGTCAAGGGGCGGATTCCGAAGCCGCCTCCGCCGCGGCGGAGTCTCTCGGCAACGTCACGCTCTTGGAGCGGCCAGTCCGCATCGCGACGCTCGTGACCGCCGTGCGGATGGCGCTGCGCGACCGCCTGCGGCAATACGAACTCCGCAGCCAGTTGGAGACGCTGCGCCGCAGCGAACGGAATCTGACCGATTTTTTCGAGAACGCGGCGGTGGGGCTGCATTTCGCAAATGCCGACGGTCTGATTCTGCGGGCGAATCAGACCGAATTGGAGCTGCTGGGATATGCCGAAGAGGAGTTCGTCGGCCAACCCATTGCAAAGTTTCATGCCGATCCGCACATCGTTGCCGGCATTCTCTATCGGTTGAGAGCAGGGGAAACTGTCGAGAACGAAGAAGTCCGGCTGTTGGCCAAAGACGGTTCGATCCGCTATGCGCTGATCAGTTCGAACGTGCTGTGGGAGGACGACAAATTCATACATTCCCGGTGCTTCACGCGAGACATCACATTGCGGAAGCTGGCCGAGGAATCGTTGCGGGAGGCGGACCGACGGAAAGACGAATTTCTGGCGACGCTGGCTCACGAACTCCGCAATCCCCTGGCTCCGATCCGGAATTCACTCCACATTCTCCGGCTCGCGGGAGATCAAGACCCCACAACGCAGCGCGTCTGCGACATGATGGATCGACAAGTCAACCACATGGTTCGTCTGGTGGACGATCTCATGGAGGTCTCGCGCATCACGCGCGGCAAGATCGAACTGAAGCGGGAACTAGTGGAACTGGCCGCCGTCGTGCG
>CAZDGB010000264.1:0-10592 GCA_964504645.1 uncultured Planctomycetaceae bacterium
CCGCAGTCCTTTTGGGCATCCACTAACCTCCTTGACCTTCTTGAACAGTTTCATTGCGCCGAGAATATCAGGCTGCCTCGCACGCTGCAAACGTCACCGGTAAACGCGGAAACTGCGGAAACTTCAGTTAAAAACCTCAATTCTTTGCCGCGGCGTCCGACATTCAGACGCGCCGCGGCACGACCCCGAAAGTTTCCCCAACCCCTCGCAGCTCAATTGCTCGGAAGAATCGGCCTGGATCGGCCGATGTCTCTCGAAGCAGACAGGACTGCGCTGCGGTACCGGTGCGTTCGTCGGAAAGAGGAGCGATATGGGAAGCATCAAGACCAGCACCGGTCTTGCCAGCGGCATTGACACTGCCGCGCTCATCAAAGCCATCCTTACCAATCACCAGTCCGCCGTCTCCCGCATTCAAGATCGCCAGAAGTCGATCCAGGCATCACAGACCGGCTTGACGCAGATTCAGGCTGGACTCCTCTCGCTCACGTCGTCTGCACAGCGTTTGTCGACGGCTTCCACCTTTCAATCGCTTCAGGTTCAGAATTCCGATCCGGCACAACTCAGCGTCTCAGTCGGCAGCACAGCCGCGGCGGGGACGCAGGAGTTTCAATCCGTCCGGCTCGCCAGCACCGATCAATCGCTGTCGAAAGGTTTCGCCGACTCCAGCCAGGCGCTCGGACTCTCGGGCCAGATTGTCATTTCCACCGGCGGCAACCTGAGCCGCCCGACGTCGCTCGATTTACTCAACAACGGCGCCGGCGTCCGTCGCGGAACGATTCGCATCACCGACCGCGCCGGTGAGACGGCCAACATCGATCTGACGAAGGCGCTTACCGTCGAAGACGTTGTCAACGAAATCAATCGCCAGACCGGTATCTCGGTGAAGGCCTCGACGCAAGGCGGGCGGCTGATGCTGGCCGACACCTCCGGCCAGACGACCACCAACCTCACTGTCACCGACCTCAATGGCGGACGGACCGGCGCCGATCTCGGCATCGCACAGTCGGTTGCCAGTTCGACGTTGACGGGCGCCGATGTTTACCAGATTTCCGCCGACGTGCCCCTCTCCAGCTTGAACGACGGCAACGCGATTCGATTGCGGTCGGGCACGGCGGCCGATTTGTCGCTGACGCTCAGCAACGGCACGAACTTGCAGATCGATCTCGACGGCGCAAAGACCATCGGCGACGTGATACACAAGATCAACACCGCCACGAACAACGGCGGCAAGTTGACTGCGGCGTTGACCGACGGCCGGCTCAAACTCACCGACAACGCCGGCGGCGCGGGCACGCTCACAGTGGAACCGCTCGACGGCACCAACGCGTCAAAAGTCCTCGGACTCGACGCCGCTGTCAGCGGGAATGAACTCCTCGGACACCGTTTGACGGGCGGCATGAATTCGGTCCTCTTGCGAAATCTTCGCGGAGGGCAGGGGATTTCCACGCCGGGCGAAATTTCGCTGACCGATCGCACCGGCGCGACGGCGGTCGTCGATCTGTCGCAGGCGGAATCCCTCGATGAAGTCCTCACGGCGATCAATTCCGCCACGACGTCCGGCAACGTGAAGCTGCAACTGCAGGCCAGTCTCGACGCCAAGGGGACGGGGATTGTCGTCACTGACACGTCGGGCCAGACGGCGAGCAATCTGATCGTCACCGATGTCAACGGCGGCAGCGTTGCCGCGGACTTGAACATCGCTGTCGACGCCGCGTCGACCAGCGTCTCGTCCGGTTCGTTGCGCTTGCGGTCGGTAAACGAGGCGACGTCGCTGAGCAAGTACGCCCCCAGCGGCGGCTCCGTGTCGGCGGGAAGTTTTTCGATCACCAACTCCGCTGGAAGTTCCGCCGTCATCAACTTCGGATCGACGGTGCAGACGGTCGGCGACATCATCGACCGCATCAATTCGGCCGGAATTAATGTCACAGCCCAATTGAATGAGACCGGCGACGGCTTCGTGCTGGTGGATAACTCTAGCGGCGCGGGGACGCTG
The DNA here is from genome assembly GCA_964504645.1 of uncultured Planctomycetaceae bacterium. Lineage (GTDB taxonomy): Bacteria > Planctomycetota > Planctomycetia > Planctomycetales > Planctomycetaceae > CAZDGB01. The sequence goes on from CAZDGB010000264.1 coordinate 1,994, forward strand.
AAAGTGCAGGACATCGGCGGCGGCCGCTCCGCCGCGGACCTGAGGCTGACAGGTGATGCAGTCACCGGCGGCGACGGCAAACAGCGAGTCGTCAGCCGCCGCGCGCAGATCGTCAAGGTTTCCAGCGAAGACACGCTGGCGATGCTTTCGACCAAAATCAATTCCGCCGGCGGACTGGTCCGCTCGTCGGTCATCGATTCCGGCGCGGCGATCAATCCGTACCGCTTGTCGCTTTCTTCCACCGGTTCGGGCGCAGCGAATCGGCTGATCATCGACGACGGCGGACTCGGTTTCGACTTCACCAAGCAAACGGTCGGGCAAGACGCCGTGCTGCGGATCGGCAGCGATCCCGCGACGGCGTTTCTAAAGACGTCGGCCAGCAACCAGTTCAACAACGCCGTCACCGGCTATAACGTGACGCTCCTGAAGCCGGGCAGCACGACGGCCGTGGTCGCCGGCAGCCTCGACGTCGCTGCGATCAGCGACACGCTGTCCACGTTTGTCAGAGGTTACAACCAACTCGCCAGCACGATTGATACGCTGACGAAGTACGACGCGGCCACAGAGACCCGCGCCGCACTGCAAGGCGACGCGACCGCCACGCAGGTTAAAACCCGCCTCCTCGCGATGGTGAACCGCGTCACCGGCTCGGCGACGTCTCCGATTCGCTCACTCGGCGATGTCGGCGTCGTGGTCGGCGCCGGCGGGCAACTAACGTTCGATGCAGCGAAATTACAGGAGGCCATGGCCGATCATCCCCAGGACGTCGCCAAGCTGTTCACCGACGCGAAGACCGGTTTCGGCGTGCGATTGAATGACACGCTCAAGGAACTGAACGACCCGGACACCGGTTCGCTAACCGCCGCGGTGAAAGCCGACGACGACCAAGTGGAAGCCCTCAACGACCAGATCGATCGTATGAACTCGACGATGGCGAACCGGCAGGCTTACCTCGAATTGCAGTTCGCCAATATGGAAACCCTGTTGAGCGGGCTGCAGTCTCAGCAGGACGCGCTGACGGCACTGGCCAATCTGGCCTCCAGCAGCAAATCGAGCAGCAATTGATTCTCAACCCGCATCTTGAATTTTCATTTGGAATCACCACATGACTGCCACCGAGGAATATCTCGAAAACCAAGTGATGACGGCGTCGCCGCATCAACTGCATCTCATGGTTGTCGACGGCGCAATCCGCTTCGCCCGGCAAGGACTGGAAGCGCTTGAAGAATCCCGCTGGGAAGCGGTGCGCTGGTCGCTGACGAAAGCCCGCAATTGCCTGACGGAACTCCTCGGCGGGATCAAGGCGGAGGCCGCGCCGGAACTCGCCGAGCGGACCAGAACGATTTTCATGTTTGTCTATCGCAATCTCGCCGTGGCCGAAATCGAGCACAACATCGCGGCTGTGCAGGATTCGCTGAAGCTGTTGCAGATGCACCGCGAAACGTGGGTGGAACTTGGGCGCAAACTGCAGTCGAGCGCGCAGTCGGCGATGCGCAGCATCATTCCGGAGCCCCACCTCTCGACCGGGCGGTCGTGGATGACGTAGCCCCCGGCGCGGATTACAATCCCCCCAAGGGAGCCCGACGCGTAAGCCAGGGAGATACATTATCCCTCGCTTGTGCGGCGGGCTCTCTCACTGGTGATCCATCTTCCATTACCGGGATGTGAGCGTTGAATCCGGCCGCCGAACAGACTGTCTGCGTCAGCCTGGGACCGAGAACCTACGAAATCCTCATCGGTTCCGGCGTGTTGGGGCGGACCGCCGAGACAATCTGGCGGTGGCAAATTCAACATCTCGGCAAGCCGCCCGCGAAGCCGCTGGGCTTGATCGTCACCGACGAGCATGTGGCCGCGACACCGCATACGACCGCCGTTGCGGAGAACCTGCTTCAAGCCGGCTGGCGTTGCGAGACGTGCGTGCTTCCTCCAGGAGAAACGTCGAAGTCGCTCGATGTCATCCGCCAGGTCTACGACAGGCTGATCGATCTGCAGGCTGACCGCAAGACGACGGTCATCGCCGTCGGCGGCGGGGTGGTCGGCGATGCGGCGGGTTTCGTCGCTTCGACCTATTCGCGCGGCGTACCGTTCGTGCAGATTCCGACCACGCTGCTGGCCGACGTTGACAGTTCCGTCGGCGGGAAAGTCGGCGTGAATCACCCCCGTGCAAAGAACATGATCGGGGCGTTTTATCAGCCGTTTGGCGTACTGATCGACACCGACGCCCTCGCCACGTTGCCCGATCGAGAATACCGCAGCGGCCTGGCGGAGGTCGTGAAGTATGGTGTGATTCTCGACGCCGAGTTCTACGCCGAACTGGAGCGCGACAGCGACGCCTTGAATCGCCGGGATTCTGCCGTGCTGTCGCGCGTGATCGCCCGCTGTTGCCGGCTCAAAGCCGATATCGTTGAAAAGGACGAATTCGAACGGACGGGCCTGCGCTCCGCGTTGAACTATGGACATACGTTCGCCCATGCCTTTGAAGCGCTGGCCGGTTATGGTGAACTGTTGCACGGGGAAGCCGTCGCGATCGGCATGCTCTGCGCGAGCCGGTTGGCAGCCCGCCGCGGCCTGATCGGAAACGACGTCACGGAACGCCAGCGGAAGTTGTTGTCGAATCTCAAGTTGCCGATCGACGTCCCGGAGAAGCTGCTGGCGAATCCCGGCGAAATCCTGTCGCGAATGCAGCTCGACAAGAAGACCGAAAGCGGCATTTTGCGCTTCGTACTCCCTATCCGGATGGGCCATGTGGAGCTGATCGCCGGCGTTCCCGACGCCGACGTGCTGGCCGCTTTGCGGTGATTTTCCAAAATTTTCGACAGGCCGGTATTTTGCGTTGACAGATCGGGGCCAATTCCGTTTAATCTGCGTCTATTGTAGGGTGTGCATTTCAGGGATGTTTATCGCCGGTCCTCATACCTCACCCCCAGCACACAACCTGGCCCCTGCCGAAGTCCTCGGCAGGGGTTTGTTGTTTTAGGTGATCTAAAATCCCGGTTCTGGCTTTGCGTAACCGTGATTTGCTTTTGATCAGCGTCTCCAGCGCGGAAAGCGAAACCCGGTTAATCAAAGCCTGAACCGGGTTTCTCTCGTTCGTTCAATACCGCGCCAGATCGCCGGCTTGCTTGAGATTCAGCCCCGAGATCAGCCGCTGGGCTTCGCTCACCATGAACCGCAGTTCGCTGCCGAGCGCGATAAACTGCCATCCCTCGGCGATGCGTTGCTGCACCTGCTCCACCGTCTGCACGTGCAGGCCGACCGGAGTGCCGACTTTCTTCCCCGTCGCCAGAATACGCCCCATCATGGCGTGGAATTCGTCGGGCGTTGGGTCGGTTCCGTCCGGAGCGCGCATCTGGGCCGACAGGTCGTTCGGGCCGACGAAAATCGCGTCGACGCCGGGCAGCGAATAGATCTCCTCGGCGTTCTCGACTCCCTCGGGGGATTCGGTCTGCAACACGACCAGGATTTCGTCGTTGGCGTGCTTGTAGTACTCGCCCGCCGTCGTGTTGAAGTTCAGCGCGTGCAGCGTCCCGCCGACCGACCGGTTGCCGACCGGCGGATACTTCGCCGCCGCGATCGCCAGCTTGGCTTCCGCGACGGTATTCACCATCGGCACGACGATGCCATGTGCTCCGGCATCGAGAACCCGCTTGATGTAATCGTGATCGCCGCGCGGCACGCGCGCCAGGCAAGTGCAACCGGCGTCAGCGATCGCACCGAACAACAATCCCGCCCGGTCCCAACCGATGGGCGAATGCTCCAGATCGACCGTCAACCACGGAAACCCGACGCGGGCCATCATGCGGGCCGCCATGACGTCCCCGAGCGACAGCCACGTGCCGACTTGCGGCAATCCGGCCTTTAAGGCCGCTTTCACAGGGTTCTTGCGCATCGTTTGCTTTCTGCGAAATGGAGCGCACTCGCTCCGGGAGTCCGGTTTGATGCATAGCCGCGGTTGGCAACCGCGGTCTTCTGAACGGCACCGATAAAATGAAAACCGCGGATGCCATCCGCGGCTTTGGAATCGACTTTGCAGCGGATTGTATCACACCGCCGAGCGGAAGGAATCCTCTTCCCATCCGCGATCCGCTATCCGCCGTCCGCTATGCCCCAAACCGTCGTCAGGCGGAACGGCAGCGTGATATTGCCTGACCAGACGAGGCGTTGCGTGGGGACTTCGCGACCAAATTCGGGGTGCCACGGCCGTGAGACGACGTCGAATTCGATCGACTGCTGCGGCCGGATTTCGACGCGCAAACGAGTCTCGGTATGGCGGAGCAACCAACCGGCTGGAAGAACTTCCGCCGTCCATTCCGGAGCAAGGAGAAATCCCCCTTCCGCGCGAAACTGTCCCTCGCCGATGAGCTCGTCGCGGATTTCCAGGGTCTTCCCCGAGAGGGAGATGTCGCGCCGGTGTTGCGGCGAACCCCGCAGATGCTCGTAGCCGTTGTGCTTAGCAGTTGCGCTGAAACCGTTTCCGCGTTCCGCCACCGATACGTCGCCCGGAACCGCCCGCCGGCCGACGCGGGAAATGTGCCAGACTTCGCTGGAATCGGCATCGTTCAGGCAGATCGTGTTATGCGCCTTCGTCGAGCGGTCGTACTTTCGATTCCCATCGTCGTCATAGCAGTACGTGCCGGGATCGACAATCAGCGGTCGGCCGTCGAACGACGCTTCAATCGTCAAGCTGTCGGCGTGTGCGTGGCCGGATTGACAATCCGGGCTGATTGGCCCGACATCGAAAAAGATCGTCCAAGGAGAACCTTGCCAGGCGACCAGTCCAGCCTGGGAGAAATGCTTCAACCCCTGGGGAACGGAGTCCTCCCTGCACAGATGCCGGAGCGTGAGTGCTGCGAGCATCTCCCGCGGCAAACTGACATGCCGGTCGGCGGCGTCGTTGAACAACGGGAACCGTCCGCACGGATGGCACAGCCACCGGACCGGCTCGGCCATCCTGCGGCAGGCGTCCTGCAGTTTATTTCGCACGTCCTGATCGGGCAGCAGCGTGTGCAACGCCAGCAGATCCTCCAGCACCTGGATGTGATACATCGGACTGCGTTCGAAGTGCATGCCGTCGGGCAGAATCTGTTCCCGCAACTGCGACAGCGCGATGTCTTTCGCCAGCTCCTGCCAGCGCTTCGGACCGTCGCCGACCAGCAAGTCCGCCGCGGCGGCGAGGCCAATGGCATTTTTGAATAGGTGATGTCCACGCAAGTCCCAGGCAATGTGCCGCGACAGGTACTCGGCCTGCTGAGCGATGCTATGCCGCCAATGTCCGAGCGGCAGTTCATGGTTCCAGAACGACGAAGGAACGAGAGCGGCGATTTCCCGCCAATACCACAGTCGTTGTCCGATGATGGAACTGTTCCAGGAACTCGCCGCGAATCCCGGCGCGCCGAGCCGGCACGTCTCGAGCCAATCCGCGAGCCGCCGCCGCAACTCATCGAGACACGCCGGCTCGCGCGACGCGGCATAACTCGCAGCCAGGTCGCGCAACCATTCATGGCCGTGCAGCGTGAAGTTCCAGAGGCGGTGCCGGTTCTTTTCGCCGGCGATGCGCCAGTCGGCTCCACCCGCGAACGACCGTTGTTCGTTCAACAGTGTCAGCCGTCCCTGTCGCAGTTCCGACAGCCGATCGAGGGGCGGCGCGGACGAGATCGGCGGCGCCAGAAAATGAGGCCGCGACGGGCCGGCATGTATTCCGTCCAACCGGCGTTCGATCCGGTCGCTTAGACGGAACCAGGCCTGAGACTCCAGCCGCCGTTGCACCAGATACCGCAGCCGCCAGCCGATTTGCGCGGGCTTGAGCCGGCATGCGGTGCGCAGGAACCGCGGAAGATTTCGAAGCGCTTCGACTGCCATCGTTGGCCCCCGCACGGCGTCCCTGCTCGCCGCCTTCGGGCGGCGCGCTGGAATCGTAATGCAAGCGGAAATCGAGGGCAAGACGAATCGCAACCACTTCCCGAGCGGGGGGCGTGAGCCCCCTGAAAGCAGCGTCGACTGTCGTAGCACGCCCATCCAGGGGGCTTACGCCCCCCGCTCAGTGAGCCGGCTTCGGCCGTTTGTAGAACGGCAGCGGGACGACGGTCGCGGGTTCGCGTTTGCCGCGGATGTCGATTTGCACCGCGGTTCCCACCGAGGATGCCGGCGGCTCGACGAGTGCCATCGCGATCGACTTTTCGAGCGTCGGCGAGAACGTCCCCGACGTCACTGTGCCGACGGCCTGCTCGCCGAACAGCACCGAACACCCTTCGCGAGCGATCCGCTTGCTGTCGAGCAAGAGACCGATGCGCCGCTTGCGATTCGTTTGTGGGGCGATCTTGGCGAGCGCGGCTTTGCCGAGAAAATCAGGCTTGTCGAGCTTCACCGCGAACTCCAGCCCGGCGGTGAATGGGTCGATGTCTTCGGTCAGTTCGTGGCCGTAGAGCGGCATCGCGGCTTCGAGACGCAGCGTGTCCCGCGCGCCGAGTCCGCAGGGTTTCACACCCAGCGACACGAACTTGTCGCACAACGCAACGGCGTCCTGCGGATCGAGCGTTAATTCCACGCCGTCTTCGCCTGTGTACCCCGTGCGGCTGAGATAGACCGGTACGCCGTCGATCTCTGCCGGCGTGCCGTAGTAATACTTGAGCGATGGCAGATCGGCGGCCGTCAGCGGTTTCAGCAACGGCAACACCCGCGGACCTTGCAGCGCCAGCATCGCGGCGTCAGTCGTGTGATCGGAAACAGTGCAGTCGAAACCCGCTTGATGCTGTTGAATCCACGGCAAGAGCTTGAGCCGGTTGCCCGCATTGACGACAAGTCCGTAGCTGTCTTCCAACCGATAGACCAATACGTCGTCCAGGACGCCGCCGTCGTCGCGGCACATCAGACCGTAACGGATCTGGTTGACGGCGAGATTGTCGACCCGGCACGTGACGAGGTGCTGCAGGAAGTCGAGCGCCTGCGGCCCGCGAAACCCGAGCCGGCCCATATGGCTGATGTCGAACAACCCCGCCGCGGTGCGGACGGCGGTGTGCTCCTCGGTGATGCTCGTGTATTGGACGGGCATCTCCCACCCGCCGAACTCGACCATCCGGCCGTGATGCGCGACGTGCCAATCATGAAGCGGCGTGCGCAGCATGGGTGAGTCACTCCTTCGAGCCGAACAGCGCCCGCATGTATTCGCGGTTTAAGAGCGCGATATTGCCGAGGCTGATCTTCGCGGGGCAGGCGGCTTCGCATTCGGCGGTGTTGGTGCACGAGCCGAAACCTTCCTCGTCCATTTTAGCGATCATGTTCAAGACTCGCTTCGAGCGCTCGCCGCGGCCTTGCGGCAAGTTGGCCATGTGCGAGACCTTCGCCGAAACGAACAGCATGGCCGACGCGTTCTTGCACGACGCGACGCAAGCGCCGCAGCCGATGCACGCGGCGGCGTCCATCGCCTGTTCCTGTTCGGCGCGCGGCACCAGCACGGAATTGCCATCCGGCGCGTTGCCGGTGTTCACCGAGACGAAACCGCCGGCCTGGATGATGCGGTCGAACGCCGAGCGATTGACGACCAAGTCGCGAACGATCGGGAAAGCGTTCGCCCGCCACGGCTCGATGGTCAGCGTGTCGCCGTCGTGGAACCGCCGCATGTGGAGCTGGCACGTGGTGGTGGCGTTGTCCGGACCGTGCGGCTGGCCGTTGATCATCACACCGCACGTTCCGCAGATGCCCTCGCGGCAATCGTGATCGAACGCCACGGCTTCTTCGCCGCGGGCGATCAACTGCTCGTTGAGGATGTCGAGCATTTCGAGGAACGAAATGTCGGGCGAGATGTTGTCGAGATGGTATTCCCGGAACTCGCCCTTGGCGGCGGGATTGGGCTGTCGCCAGATCCGCAGCGTCAACTTCATGCCGTGTGAACTCGGCGCGATCATTATTTGTAGCTCCTCGTGCCGAGATGGCAGTCATGGAATTCGAGCGGTTCCTTGTGCAGCGTGGCTTCGTTCCCCACCCCTTGATGCTCCCACGCCGCCACGTAGCAGAACTGGTCGTCGTTGCGGACGCATTCGCCGTCCGGCGTCTGGTGTTCTTCGCGGAAGTGCCCGCCGCACGATTCGTCGCGGTGCAAGGCGTCGTAAGCGAGCAACTCGCCGAATTCGAGGAAGTCGGCGACGCGGCCGGCATGCTCGAGGTTCTGATTGAACGCCTCGCCGGTGCCGAGGACTTTCACGTCCTTCCAGAATTCCTCTCGCAGCTGGCGGATTTCTTGAATGGCCGTTTCGAGGCCTTTCTCGTTTCGCGCCATGCCGACGTATTGCCACATGATCTTGCCGAGCGCGCGGTGGAATTGATCGACGCTGCGGCGGCCGTTGATTTTCAGGAAACTTTCGACGCGGTTGCGGCTGTCGACGAGCGCTTCTTTGAATTCCGGCTGATCGGTCGACACCTTCGGCAGTTTGGAGTTCGCCAGATGGCTGGCCAGCGTATACGGAATGACGAAGTATCCGTCCGCCAGGCCCTGCATCAGCGCGCTGGCCCCGAGGCGGTTGGCCCCGTGATCCGAGAAATTCGCCTCGCCCAGCACATACAAGCCGGGCAGGTTGCTCTGCAGGTTGTAATCGACCCACAGGCC
>CAZDGB010000265.1:0-10534 GCA_964504645.1 uncultured Planctomycetaceae bacterium
GACGCTTATGTTCTGATTCACGAGAAGAAGATCACCAGCGTCAAGGACCTCGTGCCGGTGCTGGAGAAGGTCGTCAACTCCGGCAAGCCGCTGCTCATCGTCGCCGAAGAAGTGGAAGGCGAAGCCCTCGCCACGCTGGTGATCAACAAGCTGCGCGGCACCTTCAAAATCTGTGCGGTGAAAGCACCCGGCTACGGCGATCGCCGCAAGGCCATGTTGCAAGACCTCGCCATCATGGTCGGCGGGCAGGCGATCTTCGAAGACCTCGGCATCCAGCTCGAGAACGTGCAGTTGTCCGATCTCGGCCGCGCCAAGCGGATCGTGATCGACAAGGACAACACGACGATCATCGAAGGCCTCGGCAAGTCGGCCGACATCAAGTCCCGCATCGAGCAGATCCGCCGCGAGCTGGCCAACTCGACCAGCGACTACGATAAGGAAAAGCTCGAAGAACGGATCGCCAAGCTCTCCGGCGGCGTTGCCCAGATCAACGTCGGCGCGGCGACCGAAAGCGAGATGAAGGAGAAGAAGGCCCGCGTCGAAGACGCGCTGCACGCGACCCGTGCGGCCGTCGAAGAGGGCATTCTCCCCGGCGGCGGCGTCGCGTTGCTGCGGGCTTCGATCGGCGTGAAGCCGACCGGCCTCAACAACGACGAGACGACCGGCTTCAACATCATCATCCGCGCGTGCCGCGCTCCGCTGACGCAGATCGCGAATAACGCCGGCGTCGACGGTGCGGTCATCTGCGAGAAGGTCTCCGAGCTCGACGGCAACAAGGGCTACAACGCCGCCACCGGCGAGTACGAAGACCTCGTGAAAGCCGGCATCATCGACCCGTGCAAGGTGACTCGCAGCGCTCTGCAGAATGCCGCGAGCGTCTCCACGCTGCTCCTCACCAGCGATGCCCTCATCGCCGAGAAGCCGAAGGACGACGACAAGAAGGGCGGCCACGGGGACCACGACCTGTACTAACCGCCGACCGAAATTGTGACCCAAAGAAGCCCAGGGATTGCGATCCCTGGGCTTTTTTCATGTCGCCTGGTGCGCGCCGGGTGTCGGTTTCCTGTCGCTTCCGTGTCGCGCTCGGGCGGCTGCACGGCGGCGGACGGGCGGCTGCGCGTCGCTCCCAGGGCCGAAAATCGTTTCGAGACAGCAATCCAGTCAAAGCCGGCGCTCTGGATAATAAACAAGAGTCTGCCAAATCCGAATGCGACAAGCCGGAATGGCTGATCACCGAATTGGCAGATTGATCGATTGTGATCGCTTTTTTGTGCGTCCCTAAATCGTGGTGCTGTTGCGCGACAAGTTGTTTGGCACGGGTGATGCATCGCGACGGGTGGCCGGGGCTGGACTGAGGCTTTGCGAAGGAAGCCCCGGATCGATCACCACAGACTCACGAGTCTTTGGTCATACTCAAGAAATCCGCACCGAGTTCGACTCGCGAAATGCGGTCCATCGCACATCGAGAGCGAGTTCGGAGCGCGTCTTGAGCCGCTGGGGTTTCAGCGCCTCGGAAAGCGCGAGTGGGTGCGGTCGCACAAGCTGCCCGTCCGCGAATTGTTCGTCATCGGCGCACTCAAGGGCGGACGGTATTCACCAGCGTGGGGATTTTCTTCCGGCTTTGTGCCGTCGATGCGAGGTCGCGGCTTTCGTCGCCAGAGCACCGACAAAAACGCCATCATGGATTTGGTTATTGATCCCATCGACATCACCGGCGACGTGCCACGGGAAGCGTTCGGATTCATCACTGGCCACGACACCGAGATTCCGATGGTGCAGATTCGCACCTGTGCAGAGCATTTCGTCCCGCTGGCTCTCGCAGATTTCGATCGCGTTCATTCCGTTCAGGACTTCTGCCAGTTCTTTATGGAGCGCAGCCGACTTGAGTATCGACGCTTCACTTTCGACATGTATGTTCAGCATCAGTTGGTTCGCGGTTTCGTGCTGCTGCTCGCCGGACGGCGAGACGAGGGCTTGTCGCAGATTCGAGAGTTCTGCAGGATCATGGACGCAGCGTTCGACGACCAGGTTTTGTCACAGTGTATTCGTCATGCACAGTCACACACAATGACGGTTGGCGGGGCATAAGCCGCCAACGCCTCGCCAACCGTAGAGTATCCGCAATCGACGCGTTTCATCAATTCTCTCGAATCACTCGCAGTCGCTGCTTGAAATTGCGCCACCGTTCGATAAATGCCGTCTGTGACGCGACGTGGAGTTTCGTCTCGCGGACCGAGGGATCAGCAGGAAAACCGAAGCCGGCGCTGCTCGGTTCGTTTTCGTCGGCACGCTTGGACGAAATGCTCCACCCCTGTTCGAGCACAGAATGTGTCCCCACCGCGGACTCCTGGCCATCCCACCAAATCTCCTTTGATCCGGGATTGTTCTCCCCCGTGATTGAAAACAGCAAGGCAAGCAGATGCGCCCGTCGTTCCGGCGTATTTGCTTCGCCTTCCAAGTCCTCAATCAATGCCGGCACGGCCGGCCAGCCGAGCATGAGCAATCGGCCGTAGTCGCTTTTGGGATCGATGAAATTGTGCGCCCACGGACCGTATTTTCCATCGATGAGTTTGCACGGTTGCCGGTCGTCGAAACTCGCCAACAATTCCCGGATCTTCTGCTGCTGGTCCTGGGTGGTTTCGATGGAACGTTGCTTGACCGTAAGTCGCAACGGCGCGGAACGGCAGACGACGAGTCCCGCGATAAACTCCCAGTCCACGATGGTGAGCTCGTTGTGATACAGCACGCGGACTTCATAGTCGCCCGGTTCGAGCGTTTCGACGAAGCTCGACATGACGAGCGACGTCTGCCAACCTTCCCCGGGCTTGAGTGTCGTCGGTTGGTAGATTCCGCCGCCAATCACGATGCCGTGCAGTTCGTGGAAGGACTGCACGGTGCCGGCAGCATTTCGCGCCTCAATTCGCCATCGCGCCTGCCGGCCGGAACGATAGTCGCCCGATTCTTTGAAGCCGATTTCCCGTCTCTCGGCGTCCACATTCCTGATCGTCACATCTAGGACCGGCAAATCGGGGAACTCGTACGTCTGCTGACTTGGTCCGGCGATCAAAATCTGCAACGGGTCCGGTTTCTGTTGAATTCGGCATAGGGCGGTCACGAACTCCAAGTTACGTGCAGAGTGTTCCCACAGGTATCGAGCTTGCAGGAATCGCTCGATTCGTTCGTCATCTTCCAGGTCGGCCTTGCTGCGCTCCTCGGTCGCCTGTAGATAACCGCGCCGCAGCGCGTCAATTTTCTGTGTGAGGAACCGCTCGACGACATCGCCGCCGCGGCGAGTCATTTCTGTCAGATACAAATCTGAAATGCCATCCTCGTACCAATAACCGTGCTGATCCGAATCGAGGAGTTGTTGATAGAAGCGGCATAACTCGGCATCGGTGAGCGTGCGGAAACGTATGCGGATCGAATCAAGAAAAAACGCGTCGGCATGTTCCGAACGTCCCCGAGCCCGTTCGACCGACGCCAGATTTCGATAGGCCGCCCATGATTGGGGATGTTCCGGTCCCAACGCCGATACCAGCACGTCGATCGCCTGTTTCGAGACCCGTTCCGACTCATCGAACTTATGGGTCTGACGGAGTGCCGTCGCCAGCGTTGATAGACAGCGGCCGTAAATCGGGTGTCGAGTTCCATAGGCGACCTTGGCGATGTCGACGGCCCGTACCGCATCTTCCGGCGTCCAACGGTCGTAACAATCCCCCGCATTCGCTTCGAGCGCCGCAATCATCCGAGGGTCTGACTCGCCAACCGACGTTTTCAGGATGTCGATTGCTTCGTGGCCGCCGCCAGAATTGCCATTCTCCGAGCGCAGATTCCAGATTTGACGCATGAGCGCATGGAACTCGGCGCCGTCGGGATGCCGCTCGCCTTGGATTGTTCGGCAGGCTTGCAATCCGCGCCGGCAGTGCCGATCCGCCAACTGGACCATGCCGAGATGGAGATACAGCCGAGTCAGTAGACTCTCCGCCTGAACCACGTCCGGGATTCGTTCGTCCCCTTGCCGTTCGGCACTATCGAGTGCCTCGACGCACATCCGTTCGCAGAGGCCGTACTCACCCCGTTCGAACAGCAATTCGACCAAAATAAGGCTTGGCTCGCTACTCGGAGGCGACTCGCGCAGCGAGATCAAGAAATACGCGATCACCAGTGCAATCGCGGAAATTGTCGCAGCGATTCGATTGCGCATAGAAGATTCCTCGCTAGCATTTAGCCGATTGTAACATCGTTGTGTGCCCAATTGGTGTGGCCTTCCCAGCGGCGATGGGTGGCGGGGCGTAAGCCGCTTTGAGCGTCGCTCCGTGGTTGCGCGTCAACGGAGCGAAGCAAAGCCTTACGCCCCGTCACCCATCACCCGTCACCCGCCGAAGCGGCAACCGGGGGCACCCAGGAATCGGTCATCGGTTCAGAATTCCCCGAGCACGTTGCCATCGGCGCGGTCGGCGAGATTCTTGTCGGTGAGGTGGTCGATGCTCTGGATGAGGAAGCGCACCGAGCCGTCCGTCAGGACGATGTGAATCCCGCTCGTGTGGTTGCATTTGAGAGCAGCGCGGCTCACGACGATCCGAACCGGAAGGCAGCGACCAGTGACTTCGACTCACGCTCCTCGGGCGCCGGGGCGCTCCATCGAGAAAGGCGGGCTTTCCCATTCGTAGCCGGCACTTTCCGAGTGCCGAAGTTCCACACTCGGAGAGTGCGGGCTGCGAAGAAAACCTGGCTTTGCGGGGTCGGGCTCAGCCGGCGGGGGCTTGTTGGCTCTTGTAGAGGAACGAATGGCCGCATTCGCAAGATTGCTGGCGAATGGGATGAATCCGCCGGCATTGGGGGCAGGGCTTTTCGTAGCGCCCCGTCGAGGCGGGCTTGGCCTGGCCCAGGTTTTGGGCCTTGAGGCGATTCCTTTGGAGTTGGTCGGCGGCGCGCATGGCACATTGCGGATGGATGCCGGCCGGCGAATAACTGGCGTGTCCGCACACGGGACAGCAGGGGCGGGGCACCGCGGCGTAGAGCGGTTGCGGTCGTTGATGGAGCGAATTCATGTGGCCCTTCTCTCTGATGTTCGTAACTGGTGTTCCCGCGCCGGGATTCCGAAGAACATGAGCACAGAAGTCGCCGCCTCGATGCCTCGGGACCGAGACGGCGACGTTTCCACATCCGCTCACGGCGTTAGTAGCGCGACCGTCCCGAGCCGCCGCCGCGCGAACCACCGCGATCTTCGCGGGGCCGAGCCTCGTTGACGGTCAACTGGCGGCCGTCCATGTCTTTGCCGTTCAAGCCGGTGATCGCCGCTTCGCTGCCTTCCTGATTCGCCATCTCCACGAAGCCGAAGCCCTTGGAGCGGCCGGTGTCGCGGTCCATCACCACCTGGGCCGACCGGACTTCGCCGAACTGTGCGAACATCGTCTCCAAAGCCGAATTGGTCGTCGAATACGACAGGTTTCCGACATACAACTTCGTTGCCATCGCTCATTCCTTCTGCGCCTTGCGATACCCGACGTCCTCACGAACCGGCTTGCGAGACGAACCTCACGGACAGGGCTGCCCGCGACAGTGCGGGCCACCCGTTTCTCCTGCACAACTCCCTGGGGTTGTGATGACTGACTGGAATTCAGATTCGGAGTCCGGCCCTTAATGGAAATGGCCGACACGACGGAGTCTGCCCACGATGAGCAGGCTGCCGCACAGGGCCCAACGCTGGAATTGCACTCGTCACGCCGGCTTGGCAAGCAGATCGGCGCCAGATGATGGCCTGGCAGGATTCCGTTTGCGCGGGACTAAAGCGAAGGCACGCTGCAACTCACGAGAGCGACGGCACACCCTGTCATGGGTCAGACTGGACTCGCAAAAAAATTTGCTGGAGTCTCGACAGGTGTCGTTAGCGGCCGGGCGATGATCTGCGAGGTCAACGGCCGACTCAGGAAGCGATCCGCGAAGAAAACTCACCAGCGAAAGGTCGCTTGGATGGGGGCGATCATACCGCATCGCCGGCAATGCGAATAGAGCCAATCTTCGCGATTGTCGCGGAACGAGGCAATTGTCGCCCCAACGTTCCGTCCCACAGTGTGGCGGCTGGTTGAGGCTTTCCTCGCACGGACACCGATAAAACAAATCGCATACGGGGAAGAATTCCTCTTTTTGCGTGTTATTCCAGCTGCCAGCGGGCTAGTGTGAGTGGCCTTGGGATTCGTCCTTCGTTGCGATCGCAACTGATCCCGAGGCGTTCGATCGACCTCTTCGCGGTCTTTTCAGGGGAAGTTTCATCTCTCCATCACGTTCCCGCGCCCATGGTGCACAGACTTGCTTCACCCAGTTTCTCTGTCTGTTTCCCTTTCTGCCGATCGGTTGGCTCTCGCCCGGATTTTTATCGGCTGCGGAGGCGGAAGTCGTCACCGCGCTGCGGGGGATTGATCTGGAGGGTCAAGTTCATTGGCTCGGAGAGCCTGCGGGATGCCAGGCGGTCGTCGTCGTGTTTCTGGCGACCGATTGTCCCATTAGCAACCGCTATCTGCCGGTGCTGAATGAAATCGCGGGGAAAGACCGCGTGAAGCCGGCCGTGCGCGTGTACGGCGTGATCTCGAATCCGCACGTGACGCGAGAACAGGCGCTGGCTCATTCGCAGGAGTTCACGCCGCAGTTTCCCGTGTTGTTCGACGCCGCGGGCGAACTGAAGGAGCGCTTGTCGCCGACGCATACGCCGCACGCGTTTCTGCTGACTCCCCACGGGAAAGTCGTTTACGAGGGAGCGATTGACGATCGTTTCGCGGCGATCAACAAGAAGCGGGCGACCGTCAGCGCCCATTACCTGAAGGATGCGATTCAAGCGCAACTGAAGCACAAGAAGATCGAAACTGCGAAAACGGTCCCAGTGGGTTGCCCCTTGGAAGTCGCGGCCAAGCCGAACGGGAATGCGAAAGTCACCTACAACCGCGAGATCGCCCCGATTCTGCACGCGCATTGCAGCGCCTGTCATCGTCCGGGGGAATCCGGCCCGTTTTCCCTGCTGACGTATGAAGATGCCGTCCAGCACGCCCGGCAGATCCGGTACACGACTCAGGAGCGGATCATGCCGCCGTGGAAGCCGGTTCCCGGCTTCGGGCATTTCCGCGAAGAGGCGATCCTTTCCGATCGGGAAGTGGCACTGATCGCGGAGTGGGTCGATTCCGGAACGAGCGAGGGACCGGCCGCCGATAAACCCTCGCCGCCGCAATTTCCCACCGGATGGCAACTCGGCAAACCCGATCTCATTCTGGAGATGCCGCAAGCCTTCGCGCTGGACGCGGCCGGCGACGACGTCCATCAGCACTTTGTGTTGCCCACACATTTGACTCAAGACCGGCTGGTCGAAGCGATCGAATTCCGTCCCGGCAACGCGGCGATCGTCCACCACGTCGGCTTCTACCTGGACGTGACCAAGGCAGCCCAAAAACTCGCCGACGCGGCGCCGGATATCGGATATGGCGGAGGTTCGGGACCACAATTCCTGAGTTATGGAAAGCTGCGCAGCTGGGTTCCCGGCATGCGCCCGCATCGGCTGCCGCGCGGCTATGGACAACTCCTGCGCAAAGACACGGACGTCATGATGGAAATTCACTATCAGCGGTCCGGCAAGCCGGAAACCGATCGCTCGAGCGTGGGGATCTATTTCGCTCCCTCGGGCGCCCGCCAAATGGTGCTCGACATTCAAGTCATGGAAACGACGCTGGCGATCCCCGCGGGCGAGCATCACTTTCATCAGCACGTGACGTATACGCTCCCGACCGCGACCACGTTGTTCGATGTCGCTCCCCATCTGCACATGCTGGGGCGCGAGGCCCGCGCCGAGGCTCATCTTCCCAACGGCGACGTCAAACCGCTGATCTGGATCAAGGATTGGGACTTCAACTGGCAGGGGCAATACGTCTTTCGGGAGCCGATCCGGCTTCCCGCCGAGACGAAGATCGAATGCGATTTCTACTTCGACAATACGACGGACAATCCGCGGAATCCGCACCGCCCGCCGCAACACGTTTACTGGGGCGAGCAGTCGAAAGAAGAAATGGCCATGTGCGTCTTTTTCTACACGTGCGACAACGCCCGCGACTTGCAGCGTTCGCACGGACATCAGATTCAGGCCCGGATCAATGATCGGAAGCCCGCACTCCTCGCGCCGTAGCCGAGGATGTCGAGTCCCGAGGATTTTCGCGGCAGCGCGTTCTCAAGCAGCGAAACCTGGCTTTGACCGTCTGGAGAATTCCCATGGAAGCACAATGGCAGCCGACCTTCTCGCCGACCGGATATACCGGCCCCAGTTTCCGCCGAGGTCCGTTTGTGGCAGCCGCACAACGCGATGAAACGCAACTTCGCTGGCACGTTTTCCGCACCCAGGCGGATGAATCCCTCGAACGTTTGTGGAGCGCCGAGATGATCCAGGAATGGAACGCCGGCGAAAGCGTTCATTTCCCACTCGAATGGACCGACCGCGTGCTGGCGGAAGCCGGCTGGAATTAAAGGAAGGCTCAGAATGCTTTGAACTTGGGCGACGGAGGCGGCTCGCGCATCGATTCAGAATTCGCCAAGGGCGTTGCCGTCGGCGCGGTCTGCGAGATTCTTGTAGGTGAGCTGGTCGATGCTCTGGCTGAGGAAGCGCACTGAGCCATCGGTCAGGACGATGTGAATGCCGCCCGTGTGGTTGCTCTTGAGAGCGGCGCGGCTCACGACGCTCTGGACCGGAGGGCAGCGCTGTGCGTCGGCGTCGTTCCAGAAGTAGGCCTTGTTCGGCGGAAAGGCGATGGTCTTCACCGCATAGGTCATTTCGCCGCCCACGCAGTTGCCGCACTGGTTGCCCATGTCCCAACTGAGTGTGCTGTTGGAGGTCCCGCCGCCGGCGTTCAAGGCCTGGCATTCCGTGACGCCGGAAAACTCGCCGACGAACATCGTGTTCGTCGTCCCGTCGAGGAAGTCGCGGAGGCTCGTCCGGCTGTTGAGAAACATCGCCCCCAGATTCGAGGCGTTCTCCCAGCCTGTCCGCGGATTCCGATCCGATCCGGCGATGCCGACGTACTCGCAATTGCCGTGTTTATTGGGCGGATGCGTCGAACTGGCAGGCATGATGTTGACCCTCGAGTTCTGCGTCGACGAGGGGCAGAGATAGACGCTGAGGACGGTATTGACCGCCAGCGTGTGATTCGGATCGAGCGTTTCGACCACGGGCGGCCAGATCCAGCCCGGCAGCGTCCAGTTCAAGCGGCTGTAGACCGCCGACTGATCGAGATACGGCAGCACAAACGCCTGCCAGGCATGCCCGGCGGTTCCATAGCCGATGTTCTGCGTGTTGGTCTCTCCGGGAGGAAATACCAGGAACGCATCGTGATAGTTATGGAGCGCGAGACCAATCTGCTTCAGGTTGCTTTTGCACTGTGTCCGCCGGGCGGCTTCCCGCGCCTGCTGCACGGCGGGGAGCAAGAGGGCGATCAACACGGCAATGACCGTGACGACCACCAACAGTTCGAGCAGCGTAAAACCCCGTCGTCGGTTCGACATGGTCGTCTCTCGCTGGGCATCGCAACTTGCATCGATCAGCGCCGATGCGATCATGCCGCACCGCGACTCGGACGTCAACAGGTCTCGGCGGAAATCGGGGCGTGGTACCGTTTGGATGGAGTGGGACGCCCAACGTCTTCGATGAGACCGTCCGGGAATTCTCAACCGGGGAAGAAAGCGAAACGCGGAACGACGCTGGCCCGCAGCCCGCGGAGGAACGCGGACCAGCTCGCCGAGACGATTGTTTGCTGCTGATCCGCGCGCTTCCGCGCCATCCGCGTGGCACAGCCCCGCGTTCCGTTTTTCCTAGGCGGTCGGTGCGTCCAACTCGCCCAAATAGTTCATCAGGGCATCGAGTTCGACGGGCTTGACCATGTGGGCATCAAAACCGGCCGCGCGGGTTTTCGCGCGGTCTTCATCTTGCCCCCAACCTGTCAGAGCGATCAAGCGGAGCTTCTTGTCCGCAAGTTGCGCGCGGATTCGGCGGCAGGCTTCGTAGCCGTTGAGCTTGGGCAGTCCGAGGTCGAGCAGCACCACGTCGGGATGAATGTTCGCGGCCGCTTCGACGGCTTCCTGGCCGTCGAAGGCCATGTGGGTCTCGTTGCCGGCGAGCTTCAACAGCAGGGCGAGCGATGTGGCGGAGTCCCGGTTGTCGTCGACGACGAGGATGCGGCGTCCCGTCGCGGTTTTCGCCGTGCTCTCGGCCGGTCGCTGCGGCACTGTTGCCGGTTCGACGATGGTCGGCAGACGGACGACGAATTCACTCCCCTGACCGATCCCGTCGCTGTAGGCTTCCACGGCGCCGTCGTGCATCTCCACGAGATTCTTGACGAGCGTCAGGCCGATCCCCAAACCGCTCGTCGAACGCTCCAGCGAGGTATCGATCTGCATGAACATGTCGAAAATGCGCGAAAGCTGGTCGGGAGCGATGCCGATGCCGTTGTCGCAGACGCGAATGACCGCCTCGCGCGGATGCCGGTCGGCGGGCCGGGGAAGGCCGGGG
>CAZDGB010000266.1:0-10524 GCA_964504645.1 uncultured Planctomycetaceae bacterium
CTCCCGAAGGGAGAGGGAACGTGTTGAGAGTCGAAATTATTCGACGTGATACTTCTGCGCGAGTTGCCGCAGTTTGTCGATGGCCTGGTTGTCGAGGGCACCGTCCCAGGCGATCTCGACGGCGGCGGAACCTCCGCCGACAAGTTCTTTGGCAGCGACGGTGATGTGGCCTCGGTGGTCGTAGCTGTAAACGACTTCGACCGGCGAGCCGGCCGGCAGAGCTTTCGGCAGTTTGCTGATGCGGACGTCGCCGATGTAGGTGCAGGCGGCGACGTCGCCTGCTTCGCCTTGCAGCAGACGGATCACGATACTCTGCGGCGTGTTGGTGTTCGTGACAAATTGTTTTTTGATCCCGCAAGGGAGCCGCGAGTTGCGTGGGATCATGATGTGATTGCGTTTGTCGTTCGGGTTCTTCGAGTCGCTGATCTCGACACCGAGCGAATGCGAATTGACGTCCGTGGTCGTGATGGCTCGCAGGCGAGTGAGCAGTGCGGGCGACAGCCGGCCATGTGCGTCGGTCGCTTTGGCTTCGAGAATCGCCGCGTGAATCGCGGCTCCTTGAGCAACCGCCAACTGCGGATTCAGAACTTTTGAAGGCCGCTTGCCGGTGAGCTTCTCCAGCATCTCGATGACCGCCGGAATCGACGTGCTGCCGCCCACCAGCAAGACCTCGCTGAGTTCGTCCCGTTTGACGTTGTTGTTTTCCAGGACAAACTCGGTGGTGTCTCGCGTCCGTTGCAGGAGGTCGAGCGTCAATTGCTCGAACTCTGGCCGTGTGAGTTCGACGGCGAGCGTTTGGCCGCGATAGGTGACGTCGATGCTGGTTTTGGCCCAATGGCTCAACTCTCGCTTCGATGCCTCGCATTCGCGCATCAGCGCGAACTTGGCCTGCACATCCTCACGCGGGTCGATGCCGTATTTGGCGATGAACTTGTCGCAGGCGAAGTCGAGGACACGCTCGGTCCAGTCCAATCCTCCGAGCATCGTGTCGCCGTCGGTTGCCAACACGGTGAATTCCGTCGGTGTGTACTTCACGACGGTGACGTCAAACGTCCCGCCGCCGAGGTCGTAAACCAGGATCGTCCTGGATCTGCCCGGAGCATCCAGTCGGCCCAATTCTCCCTTCGTCCAGGCATACGCCAGCGTCGCGGCCGTCGGCTCGTTGATGATGTCCACGACGTTCAGGCCAGCGATTTTGCCCGCGTATCGTGTGGCGGCCCGCTTCGGTTCGTTGAAGTAGTACGGCACCGTGATGACCGCGTTGCCAATCGGGCCGATCTTTTTCTCAGCTTCGGTTTTGAGCTTGGTCAAAATCAGCGACGAGATCAACTCGGGGGTCATTCGCCGTTCTTGATAGTGCAACGCGAACCGAGGATTGCCCATCTCGCGCTTGATCGCGATGACCACGCGATTCGGGTCTTGCTGCGACAGCACCTCTGATTGCGGCCCGACCAGAATTTTGCCGTTCTCGCAGAGCACCACGATCGACGCGGTGATCGGGCTGTCATTCGAATTGTTGATGACTTCCGGATTGCCGTCTGCTCCCAACCGCGACAGCGCGGAGTACGACGTGCCCAAGTCGATCCCGACCGTCTGCCCTTCGACAAATGTCTGCGAACCTTCGCTCATGGTTGGTTACTGCTCGTCTTGGACGGGATTCGTCAATTGGCCAATCTTCTCGATGTCGATGGTCACTGTGTCGCCGTTTTTCAGAAACACCGGCGGCTTGCGTGCTCCGCCGACTCCGTGCGGTGTCCCGGTGAGGATCACCGTGCCGGGGAGCAACAGCGTGCTGCCGCTGAGGAATTCGATCAGCGTCGGGACGTCGAAGATCATGTCGTTCGTGTTCCAGTCCTGCATCGTTTCACCGTTGAGGACCGTCTTGATGCCGAGCACGTTCGGGTTCGGAATCTCGTCCGCCGTGACGAGGCACGGGCCGAGCGGGGCGAACGTGGCGAACGTCTTGCCGCGGCACCACTGGCTGCCGCCGTAATCCTTCTGCCAGTCGCGGGCGCTGACGTCGTTCGCGCAGGTGTATCCGAAGACGTACTTCAGCGCGTCGGCCTTGGAGACGTTCTTCGCCGTCTTGCCGATGACCACGGCGAGCTCGCATTCGTAATCGACGCGGTCGCTCTTCAATTTTCGCGGCAACACGATCGGGTCGCCGGGGTTCTGCACGCAGCTCGTCATCTTCATGAAGAGGACGGGGAACTTGGGAATCGGCGCGTTCCCTTCCTCGGCGTGCTTGCGGTAGTTGAGGCCGATGCACGGAATGTTCGTCGGCAGCAGCGGCGCGAGGAGCTTGTGCACGTCGGCCCGTTCGCCGGTGTTCTGCAGCGCGCCGAACAACTCCCCTTCGAGCCGCGTGGCGGAGCCGTCGGAGCTCAGTTGTCCGTAGTGAATTTTTCCGGAGGAGTCGACGTAGCGGATGATTTTCATGGTGGGGGGAGGTGGGTTGGGGGTTGTTGGTTGAGGGTTGGGGAGAGAGAATCTTAACCCGATGCGCCAGCGAGGGCGAGCAATCACGGACTTTGTTCGGCGTATTGCATGTCGTGTAGGGAACGGCCTCTGCGCCGTTCCGCGATTGTTCACGCGGGTGGGGTGTTCGCGGAACGCCACAGAGGGCGTTCCCTACATGGTGTCTTTACGACTTCCGAATCCGCGCCAGATCGTCTGCGAGTTGCCGTTTCAGTTCCTCGACGGAATCGAACTTCCGCACGTCGCGCAGGCGGTGGTGGAGGTCGATGGTGAGCGTTTTGTCGTAGAGGTCGCCCTGAAAGTCGAGGAGATGGACTTCGACTTTCGTGGCGGATTCGCCGAATGTCGGGTTCGGGCCGATGTTGATCGCGGCCCGGTAGTCGGCGCGGTTCCATGTCGCGCGGCCGGAGTAGACGCCGTGGCCGGGGAGAACGGTGGCGATCTCGGCGAGATTCGCCGTCGGGCAGCCGATCTGGCGGCCGCGCTGCGCGCCGGCCATCACTCTGCCGCTCAGTCGATACGGATGGCCGAGCAGTTCAACGGCGTCGTTGACGTCCCCTTCCAACAGCAGCGAACGAATCACGCTCGACGAGACCAACTGGCCGTCGACGATCACCGGATCGACGACGTCGAGCGTCAGCCCGGCGGAGGTGCAGAAATGTCTCAGCAGCGTGACGTTGCCGTCGCGGTTGTGGCCGAAGAAGAAGTTCGGGCCTTCCACCAGCCCTTTCGCCGAGAGCCGGTCGATCACAATCTCGCGGAAGAACTCGTCGGCGGTGAGTTGCAGAAACGCATGATCGACCGGCAGAGCGATCACGAAATCGGCCCCGAACTCGGCGAGCCACTCCGCCCGCTGCGGCAGCGTGGTGATGAGCGGCGGCGCGGAGGCGGGCCGCAACAACGCCGACGGATGCGGATCGAACGTCAGCACGACGGCGGGAACGCGGGCGGCGTCGGCCCGTTGCCGCAGTTGGGCCAGCATCGCCTGATGCCCGCGATGGACGCCGTCGAAATTGCCGATGGAAACGTATCCACCGCGCACATCGGCAATCGATCCCAATCCTGACAGCAGCCGCATAGTGAAACCGGAGCTAGGAAGGCGGGGTGGCCACAAAAAAGCACAAAAATCACAAAATTAGGATTTGAAATTCTCTTTGTGATTGTGGCTACCCGTTTTTACGTTTCGTCAAACAGCGCCAAGCTGGCGGTGAAGCCGTGGATGTAGTTTTGGCCGCCGACGGGGCCGAGTTCGCCCTGGGCGAAGAGGCCGGCGAGGGGGAGCGGGCCCAGGATGCGCTGCACCACGCCGGCGTCGTGATTCGGTTCGGGAAACATCCGGGTGCCGCGGCCGTTGCAACTGAATAAGAGTCCGGCCGCCGGCGATTTCTGTTGGGTGGCTTTCTCCCGCTCGAGCATCTGGACGAGGTCTTCATCGGCGGTCGCGGCGTCGCGGAGATGAAACTGCACCGTCTGGCCGACGCGCACCGAGTTGCCAATCGCCACCGCGCCGGACTTCTGATCGGCGCCGAGGACATTGGCGATGAGAAAATCGCCCCGCTCGAAACTCGCCTGGTATTCGTTCATGGCGATGCCGAGGAACAGGCCCAGCTCGGCAAGTTCCTGATCGCGTTCCGAGAGCGACGAGAAGAGCTGTTCGAGTTTCCGCAGCGGCGGCACGCCGCCGAGACCGTAGAGCACGTTTCGTTCGGACTTCGTGACGACGAACGGCGTGCCGATCGGTTTGCAGCCCTGCGAGACGATCGTGCGGATCGCCGGCCCGCCGCGGAGGACGACGCCGATGGCTCCTTCGCCAACCGTCTGCTCGCCGAAGAAGAGTTTGTTCTGTCCCGGTCCGCCGCCGCTCGCCATACCGCCGATCACCGGCACGCCGTGCAGCTCGGATTCAAGGACGTTGATCAACGCCGACGGCACCGAGGAAAAAGGTTCCCCCAGCGCGAAGACGGCCCGCGTCTCGGCGAGATGATCGCCGAGATCGCCCGGGAAGCCGTCGCAGACGACGCCGTCGGGAGTTTCGCGGAATTCAACTTTCCACGGGACGATTTCGGTCTGCGGGAGAATCGCCGACCACAGGCAGAGCGCCGGCCCGTTCTCGAATTCGCGGTGGTTGGCGATGACTGCTTCGCCGCTGCAGCCGAGCAGGACTTTCGATTTCAGCTTTTCCTGAATTTTGCCGGCGAGCGTGGGGAACTCGTCCTCGAAATGATGCGACACGAAAACAAACGTCAGATCGGGCGCGGCTCCCAATTCGCTCTTGAGAGCGGACACGCACTCCTGAATGGCGTCGCGGAGCTGAGGTTGTTGAGAGACGCCGATCGCAAACGGCATGAGACGATCCTTCTGTCGCGGCGCTACGCCGCTGTGCTGGACGTTACCGCGAACGACGCTCTGCTCGCAAGCGAACGCCGAGTCGCGTCGAACGGACTCCACCGTAGTTCAGGCGGCTCGCCTGCACGGCCATCGGCCCACAATTCGACGCAGGCGAGCCGCCTGCTCAACGGGGATCGCCGACGTGACAATGCTCGCCACTCCGCGCTACAATGACCCCACCAACGATTCACGCACTACGAAGGACGAGCACAACATGACCACCGCGCTCCGGTTGGGATTAGTAATTTGCTTGCTGGCGACGTCAAACGGCTTTGCCGCGGAATTTTCCTGGAAGACGGACAAAGATCAGGGAACCGCGGACCTGCTCTACGACGGCCACCCGGTGCTGCGGTACATGTTCGCCTACGACACCTCGTCTCAGGAGAAACTGACGCAGACGTTCAAGGTGTTTCATCACGTCTTCGGGCCGGGGACCGACACGATCATCACCAACGGAGCCGGCGGGCTGTTTCCGCATCACCGCGGGCTGTACGTCGGCTGGAACAAGACGAGTTGGGACGGCGGCATGGCCGATTTCTGGCATTGCACGAACGGCGCCCATCAGCGGCACGTCGAGTTCGTCAAACAGGAAGCTGACGCCGATCACGGAACAATGACGTCCGTCATTCACTGGAACTCCGCTGATGGCGAGCCCGTCCTCGTTGAAATCAGGTCCGTCATTGTCAGCCCGATCAAAACCGATGCGGAGCCCGGGTTCGGCTGGCTGATCGACTGGATCAGCCGGCTCGAAAGCCAGCGGGGCGAGATTACGCTCGACGGCGACCGCCAGCACGCGGGGTTCCAATTCCGCGCGGCGAACCAAGTCGCGGAGAAGAACAACGCTACCTACGTCCGCCCGGCAAACTTCCCCGATCAGCCGGCGGCGTTCGAAGTCAATGATACGACCGATCCCAACAAACACGTCGATCTCGGCTGGCTGGCGATGTCGTGCGAAATCGACGGCAAGCCGTACACGATCGGCTATCTCGAAGACCCGTCGCTGCCGAAGCCGTCGCGATATTCGGAGCGACCGTACGGCCGGTTCGGGGCGTTCTTCAACACGAAACTGAAGCCCGACGCCCCGCTGACCCTGCGGTACCGCGTGATCGTCACGACGGAACCGAAGCCGACGCGCGATGTGTGGCAACAGAGGTACGACGCCTTCGTGCAGGATTTGAAGGCGGCGAAGTAACAAGAAATCAAAGGCGGCTTGGCCACGAAAAGGCACAGAAAGCACAAAAAAATTCTCAGGATTGGCGGAGGTTAGGGTTTTCTTTTTTGTGCCCTTTTGTGGTTTTTGTGGCCAAACCGTCTTTCTGATTTTCTGGACAAGGATGTGATCGTGACCGTGAAGAAACCGACCGTCGCCGTGCTCGGGGCGAGCACCAATCGCCGGAAATATGGCAACAAATCGGTGCGGGCGCATCTGCAACAGGGTTACGACGTCTTCCCCGTGAATCCGCACGAAGCGGAGGTCGAGGGGTTGAAGGCGTACCCGGATCTCGAAGCGATCCCGGTTCCGCAACTCGACCGCATCACCGTTTATCTGCCGCCGCAGATCACGCTCGGGCTGCTCGATCAGATCGCGGCGAAGCGGCCGCGGGAGGTCTGGCTCAACCCCGGCGCGGAAAGCGCGGAACTGGTAGTGAAAGCGGAAGAACTCGGCTTGCCGATCATCCAGGCGTGCAGCATCGTCAACGTGGGGATGTCGCCGGGGGAGTTGGAGTAGGGTCTTCATCCAACCACGCCAGCGACTCCCGAGCCCGTTCGTCCACTTCCTCCGAGTGGTCGTCGGTCGTGGGGTGGAAGGCCAACCGTTGCAAGTCGGGGCGGAAGGCCTCGGCGGTGGAGCGCGGGAGTGACCGCACGAAGAGGTCGATGCACCAATACTTCCAGATGCCGTCGTCCCCGGCAAAGACTTCACGGACGTACGGGAAGACTGGTTCGCCAATCGACGCCAGGAACCAGGCGACGGAACGGGAAATCGGCCAGTTTCCATCCTGCAGCCAGACGAGCAGATCCGGGATAATCGGAGCAACAACTGGGTATCCAAGCACGATCACCGCCCGCATTCGCTCCTCATCACACTTGTGCCGCGGTAGCATCTCCCGGAGGTCATCCGCCATTTGTGGTCTCCGCATTCCTACCCGATCATCTGGCGGCGAGACAGCACGCCAGAGAGGGAAGCGCGATCCCCGGGCGGATTTGCTCCGGCCACAAGCGCCGGCGACGCCACGGATTGCGGCAAGTGCGACAGCCGCGGGCGGAAGACAATCAGCATCATGAGCGGCAAGTACCACAGGATGTAGACGCCGCCCGATTGCGGGTACCAGAACTGCGTGCCGACGATCACCGCCGTCGAGTGCGAGATCAAATGTTCCAGGTTTTTCTGCAGCGGCCAGATCGTGAGGACGACGAGCATCACCACGAAGGTCGAGAAGACGGGGACGCGGTAGGCCGGGTCGTACAGGCTCCAGAAGCCGGCGCCGGTCTCGTCGGAGCGGAATTTCAGGACGTTCCAGTCGATCGAGCCGAACGTCTGCCGCGTGAAGGAGAGGGAATCGGCCGACGTCAGCGCGATGCTGCCAACGAGAATCGTGATCGTCACGGCAAGGGCCGCCGTGAACTTCAAGGCGCCGCGTTTCCAGTAGAACGCAAACCAGATCGGCAACAGGAACGCCGGGAAGAAGAGCGTGCCGCAGGCGAAGCCCAACAGACACCCCGCGACGACCGGCCGGGCGTGAAACGCGATCGCCCACACCAGAAACGCCGCCGGCAGCACGTGATTCACGCGGCTGACGTCGTACGCCGTACAGGGCAGCAGCAAGTAGAGCGTGGCCATCGCCAGGCCCATGCTGGTGTCGCTGAAATGCCAGCGGCCCATGAAGATCAGACCGAGCAGCACCGCCGCATGAGCGACGATCGCCAGCCACCGGGCCGCGACCCGTTCCACACCGCCAGAGAGCGGACCCAGCGGCGACGCGAGGAGAGCCCCGGTCGGGCCGGCTTCCGATTTCGGCACCGTCTCGCCGCTAATCTCCTCCCGGACCGACGTGTCCTGCCGATTCAGAAGATCTTCGCCCCGCCGCACCGTGGCCACGGCGGAAACGTGCGGTTCCTCGGTGATGATCTTCGTCGTCAGAAACGCCACCGCCGAGAGGCAGAGAAACGTCAGCCCGGCGGAATTGAGGTTCTGCTCGAGCCGGGGCCGCCGCGTGAGGACGGGATCGAACCATAGCCGGACCAACAGTGCCGCGGACGCCACGAACAGCCAGACATACCCCAGCGACGACCCTTCCGGTTGCCCCATGACGAACAAGAGGCCGGGCGAAAGGCTCAGCAGGAGCATCAGGTCGAGATTGCGGATCGACCAGAGGCGGTTGAAGCGGAAGTAGACGGCAATGATCAAGAGCGACGACAGATAAAACCATGTCGGCGCGTTGACGTCGTAGCCGCGAAGAATCGTTTCCATGACTGGACTCAAATCGTCAGAAACGGGATCGGGCGACGAGCCGCCCAGCCCATTTCAGCAGAGAATCAGCACGGGATCATCGGGATTGAGAGAAAAACGATGCCATCAGCATACGCCGCTGGGCCGGTGGTTGCCAAGAGGCAGCTTGGGAAAATCGCCCCGAGCCGACAGCATTTTTCAGACCAAAGCCGATTATTTTCCCCCACCCCTTCCTCTCGTCGTCTCTGAATTCTCACTACAATTTCATGAAAGCCGCGGTTGGCAACCGCGGTCTTCTGAACGATGTCGTCGAAGAAATCCCGCGGTTGCCAACCGCGGCTTTGGAAAGTGGACATCATGCCGGACATCCCGTCGGAAATTCTGAATGACCTCCCGTTCCTGGACCTCCTCAAATCCCCCGCAGACGGCCAGTTTCCCACGCGGCACTCGCTCACGTCTGTGTCGCGGAAACCGCCCGAATCCCTCCGAAACCAGATCCTGCAACTCGCGTCGCCCAACGTGTCAGCGAGCAAGATCGATGCCGTCGCCCTTCAAGCCGGGATCCTCCTTTGGCACGATGCGATGGACGACAGCCATGAATGTGCCCAATCGATCGAGGGGAAAGGAAAACACCATGCCGGCGACTACTGGCATGCCATTCTCCATCGCCGCGAGCCGGATTACCCGAACGCGAAATACTGGTTCCGGCACGCGGGCGCGCATCCGAATTTCCCGGACCTCGGCCGCCGGGCCGAGCCGCTGATCGCCGCCGTGCCGGAGTGGCGGGATCGGCTGCTCCCAAACGGCTGGGACCCGCTCGCCTTCGTCGATTTCTGTGAGCAAGCGGCCACGAGCCGAAACACCTCATGGATCGCCACGGCGGAACAGATCCAGGAACTCGAAATGCTGCTCCTGCTGGCCAGCACCTATCGCGATGCGTCGGTGCCCTGACAGAAAGAGGAATTCAGCCACAAAAAGCCCAGCGCGGGATACCCGCAACCGGAATCAAGCAATCTCTGATCCAGGAGGAAAAACGGAACGCGGAAAGACGCTAGCCGGAAGCCCGCGGAGAAACGCGGACAAAGCAGTGGGCCGACTTGCTTTCCTGATCCGCGCGCTTCCGCGTCCTCCGTGTGGTGCAGCCCCGCGTTCCCGCTTTCTCTGGAACAGCTTTTGAAAAATCTTCGCGCCACGCAAAGATTCTGAGCGTTAGTAGCACAAAATCACAAAATGGAATAAACCGAATCCAGGACGTGATTGGCTTTGTTCTTCCTTTTTGTGATTTTTGTGCCTCTTGTGGCAAACCCAAATCGTTGACGCCCGTCCCCGATCTGGTAGAATACATCCACTGCTCCAAATGGTTTGCCCTGACGGTGAGCCTCCCTGAGTGGGTTTGCGAGGTCTGCGACGACGCCTCGGCGTTGACCGGCCCGTTTCTGACGAACTTGCGGTTTTTCTCGGTGGCCCACAAAACCGGAGACCGAAGGTTCCCCACCGCAGAAATCCGCGGCGCAACTCGCCGGGCGACTCGATAGAATACAAGACGCCTCTTTGGGCGCCGCACCCTGCAGGAGATGAATCATGGCCCTCGGAATTCCGTCGTTGGCAACGCCGCTCCTCGCTTTTCTGCCCGGAATCGGCATGCCGGAACTGGTGATTATCGCCGTCATTGTGCTGCTCTTGTTCGGCAGCCGGTTGCCGAGCGTCATGCGCTCGCTCGGCCAGAGTATCACCGAGTTCAAGAAGGGCACCCGCGAGGGTCTCGAAGACAACAATTCGGATTCGCAGAACCGTTAAACGGCGCGGCGCAGTCCGAGAAATTCACGGCATCCCCAATCAGGAGATTCATCATGCTACCCGGCGTCGGCGTTCCCGAAATGATCATCATCGGCATCATCGCCCTCCTGCTCTTCGGCAAGCGGCTGCCCGAAGTGGCCCGCAGCCTCGGCAAGGGGATCACCGAATTCAAGAAGGGCCTGCGCGACGTCGACGCCGACACCGACCGGTCGGCGTATTCGTCGTCCTCGAGCAACTACAGCTCCAGCCCCCGCCCGAGCGCCCCGGTCGAACGGATCGAAACGACCGCTCCGAAGTTCGAGCCGCCGACGTCCGAACCGACGGCCTCGGCTTAGCGACGCTTCGCAGAAGCGTCGTCAGGAAATCGCATTTCCTCGACGACGCCCGGCAAGACGTCGGCGACATGGTTG
>CAZDGB010000267.1:0-10315 GCA_964504645.1 uncultured Planctomycetaceae bacterium
GCCTGTTCTTGTTGACCGCGATGATTCTCCTCGGTTCGCAGGCAGCCTTTGCCGAGCAGCCGTTCCGCGTGACTCCGTACCTGCAAAACCCCGCGGCCGATGCGATCAGCATTTCTTGGTTCACGCCGGAGAATCAACCGGGCCGCGTCACGCTGGAATTCCCCGGCGGCAGCCGCAAGGAGTGCACATCGCAACCTGTTCCTGCCGAGACGTTGAATTACAACCCGTTCGGCCCGGAGCCCGGCGAGCCGCGCCCGGCGCCGTTTCAGCATGTCGTCCGCTTCGACGGCTTGCAGCCGGGAACGTGGTATCGCTACCGCGTGCAGCAAGGCGACGCGGAGTTCGTCGATGTCCTGCGGACCGCGCCGGATGCGAATACGCCGATCCGCTTCATGGTTTATGCCGATTCCGAGACCGAACCGGAATCGACCGGCAATGCTGTCGACTGGCCGGCCGGCAAAGGTTCGAACCGGCCTGAGGGCATCAAGAAGTATCTCGTCGATCAGACAATCGGCTATCGAGAAAATCTGAAACTCATCGACACCCGTAAGCCCGATTTCATTTCGGTCGTCGGCGATCTCGTTGAGTCGGGCGGCGAGCAACGCGATTGGGACGAATTCTGGAAGCACAACGCCGGCGAATACAACACGCTGGCGGGACATATTCCGCTGTTCGCGGCGATCGGCAACCACGAAAACTTCGGCGGACCCGGCGCGTTCGGCGGCTATAGCGCCAAAGCCGCCGATTACGGAGTGGAAAAGTATCGCACGTATTTCGAGTTTCCCACGAACGGCGCGGCGGACCCGCAGCATCGCGAGCGATACTACCGCGTCGACTACGGCCCCATCACGTTGATTACGGTCGATTCCAGCGACGGCCAGCCGCACGGCACCGCGGCCGACACCAATCACAATCTTGAAGGGAGCCGCGCCCCCGATTTCAATCCCGGTTCGCCGCAATACGCCTGGCTCGAAGCTCAATTGATCGACGCCCAGCAGAAGAGCCGTTTCACGTTCGTGCAATATCATCACACGGCGTACGGTTCCGGCCCGCATAGCGTGCCGTTCGGGCAGAAGAATTTCTCCGGCCAGTCGGGCATTGCGATGCGCGTGTTGCAGCCGCTGTTCCTGAAGTACGGCGTCGACGCCGTCTTCTCCGGGCACGACGAAATGCTCGAACGCTCGCAAGTCGCCGGCGAGGAGTGTCTTCCCGACGGGCGAACCGCTCCGCAAGAGATTCACTACTACGACGTCGGCTACGGCGGCGACGGCTTGCGCGGATCGTCCGAAGGGTTCGACAACCCGTACCGCAAGTTCCTCGCTCACGACGACGCCCCCGAAGTCTGGAACGGCAACCAGCTCGTTTCCGGCGGGAAGCACTACGGCCACCTCGAAGTCAACGTCGCGCCCGACGACAACGGACACTGGAATGCCACGTTGGACTTCGCGTATGTCTTCCCGGTGACGAACGCCGCAGGCGAAGTCACCGCGTGGGAGCGCCGCACCTACGACGATCACGTCGTGATGCAGCAGCGTCAAATTCCCTGACGCGCTGCGGGTGACAACTCATGCCAGGTCGATCGCCACAGACGGGCCGCGCTACTTTTTCAACACGATGTCTGGCAAGCTATAGCTCCCAAATTTCTAGACATGCCCATTGTTCGAGTCGAATGCCCAAGTTGCCAGCTCAGCCAAACACGCATCCGTCGTCGTTGATTTGAGGCCGGCCACTCCACGCCAAGCGACAGTTAAGCGTCAGCTATGCGACGCGAAGGCGACATTAAGCGTCGTCTAAGCGTCAATAACTGGTGCATAGCGACTATCGACCAGACGCGTGTTTGCAAAGAATGGAAGCCGCCGCTCACTCCGCCGGGGGATGCCAGTCGCCCCAATGAGAGAGATATTCCGCATACGCTGGCACATTGGCCGATTCCCTTTCGAGGAACTCCTTTGCGGCAAGCACGAGAGTGTGCTCGGCTTCGAGCGTCAGTTTCCCCAGCAGCACGCGCGAGCGCAGGAAGACGAAATAGGTGTCGAGCACATCGCAGCGGCAATAGTCGTTGATCGCGACGGTCTCGCCGGCGTAGTACATGTCCTGCACTTTGGAGCCGTCGACCCCCGTTTTCCCGGGCTTGCCGATGAGGTTCGCCAGCAGATTCAGCCCGCCGACCATGCGGCCCGCGCCGAAGTTCGAGAAGAAATCGTAAAGGTCGAGATGCGCCTCCGCGTTGTACCGGTTGCGGGCCTGCTCGTAGCTCCGCGCCTCGACGTTGAACCACGCCGGCACCGGGTAACCGTAGCGGAAGGCCGCCAACTCCAGCACCGGCAAGTCGTAGCCGCGGCCGTTGAAGCTGACGAGCGTCGGCCGCTGATAGTGGTTCCAACCCTGCCAGAAGAGCCGCGCGATCACCGACGGGCGAAACTGCGGCGCATCGAGCGTCACGAGATCGAGCAGTTGATACTGCTTGTCGATCTTCGCGATCGCCACGGAAATCGGCAGCATGAACGTCGTCGGCAAGACGTCCTTGCCGGTATCGGCGAGGAGTTCGGCCCGATACTTCGCGACCGCGTCGTTCGCCGACAGATTCTGCCCCGGATACCGAATCCGCGAGACGAGCTCGCCGTCGGCGATGGCTTCGATATCGAAAATCAGATAGGCCGGCGCGGCCTTGCGGTCCTCGGACATCATGCGTTCCTCGGCTGTGACGATCCCTGTTCCCCGCGATTGTAGCCAAGAGAGCGGAACTCGACACACTCTGAAAGGAGTCGCCGAGCGCCCGTGCGCTTTGCGGCCCGCGCACGAACCGCTAGACTGCTCGCGTGTCCTTCAATCAGGACAGGCACTCGTAGCTCAATTGGATAGAGCAACGGTCTTCGGAGCTTAAAAATTACTATACTGCCCTGCTTCGAGAAAAGTGCAATTTACCGCGTTTTCCAGTTCAAATGTCTCGTGTTTCTGAATTTAGCGATGTTCACTAAAAGTCACGGAAATTCACACTTTCGACTGTAGTCTACAGTCCGTAGTGAACACGAAAAGAATTCCGAAAATAGTTCCGGATTGCACCGCGCCGACCACTGTAGAATGCTCGTGGAGGCACTCTAATGAACGTCACTTTTATTCCAGCCAAAAGATTCCGACCGGTCCGCAAACTGTCCCTGCAACCGTACGCGCTGGCCGTCGCCGCGGTGGGAGCGTTGATCCTCACCACCGCCGTAGGCTTGCCGGTCATCGGCGTGGCGCTCGTGTTGTGGTTGGCGGTGAGGCTGGAGAAGCCTCTCCAATCCGCTGCCGCGCGGTCGTGAGATACTTCCGTTCGGAGTCGATGCCGATCACCCGACTCGCTCCGTAGTCCAACGCCGCGGCGAGCATCGTCCCACTTCCGCAGAACGGATCGACCAACACGCCGCCCGGAGGTAGCAGATACTTGCACCACCACTCCGCGACTCGATACGGCGTCCGCGCCGGATGTCCTGTTTCGATGCTGTCGCCGACGGGGATCGGCAACAGATTGAATGGAGTCGAGCCGTGGCGCTCTGCCGCCGTCTTGCCGAAACCTCCATTCCGCCAACTCCGTCCGGGTGAGTGGCGGCGTGCCATATCGGCTTTGCTTTCCATGAAAATGACATCGCTCGGCAGCCACAGCACCTTGTCTTGATTTCGGTAGCAGTCAGGCGAACCCAGCCAGACGCACATTTTTACCGATTGCCGCATCAATCCGTGCTTGCGATTGGCACCGATCAACGGCATGACGTTGGCTGCCCACCAGTAGGCGTCCTGCACCAGATTCCATTCGCGCCCTGCCCACACCATGAATTCCCACAGCCACAGCCGCATCCGGCCAATCTTCTCAAAGTTCGGCTGGAGGATGACAACCATCGATCCGTGAGGCTTCAGCACTCGCCGCGATTCGGCCACGACTTCGTGCATCATGGCGTGCCAGTCGGCTTCGCTCATGCGGCCATATTCTCTGTTGATTTCGGGATACGGCGGATCGGTCACGATCAAATCGGCACTGCGGTCGGGCAGCTTTTTGAGTTCCTTCCGGCAGTCGCCTTGGATCAACTGAGTCGCCTTCAGCCGTTCCCGCGAAGGGCGCTTGACGGGCTTGGGCGTGTGGTTGTTCTGCTGCTCGGCCCGGCGCTCGGCATGCCGGGCGCGGATTTCTCTGGCGGCTTGCAGGATGGCCTGCGGGTCCAATTGCAGGATGATGTCCTGTTCGTCCGCGTCCAGATCGGCGAGCAGCGCGCCAGCCGAAATCGAGACGCGGCCTTCGTCCATCGCTTGGATGAGTTGATCGGTGCCAGTCTCGATAACTTTCACAGCCCGCCGGTAACTCTGGTCACTGGTGAAGCCCGCTCGCTCGGCAGCGATTTCGCGCGTCTTCCTCCCCGCGCCGACTTGTGGCCAACTGGCCACAAGTTTGTCATTCCGCTGCCCGCGGCGATTGCCGATCTCCCGTTCCACGGCCTTGGCGATGGCCACCCGTTCGGACGGCGTGAAGTCCTTCCGGATTTCGTTCTCATCCCGTTCACCGCGGACGATGCTGGGGACGTCCACGATGCGGGCGAGGATCGTCTTCTCTTTGAGCAGCTTGTGGGCGCGGAGGCGGCGTTCGCCGAACACGAGTTCCAGCTTCCGGGTCACGCCGATGGGTTGCAACAGACCAAGTTCGCGGATGCTGTCTGCCAGCGCCTGCACATCGCCCATGTCTTTCCGGTGCCGATTGGCGACTTTGACATCAGCGATCTTGACTTCGCGGAGCATGCTCCGGATTGTACGTCAGGTCGTCGAAAAGCACCAGAGGCATTGACGCCCACCGCGCCGGCAATCCGCTATACTGGCGGCATGGACGAGAAGCCTAACGAGCCGCAGTTCCCCTTGTTCAAGCCGTGGCGCTGGCCGCTTGACGTTCTGGCGCTCTTCGTATTTCTCGGCGTGGC
This sequence comes from uncultured Planctomycetaceae bacterium, assembly GCA_964504645.1. Classification (GTDB taxonomy): domain Bacteria; phylum Planctomycetota; class Planctomycetia; order Planctomycetales; family Planctomycetaceae; genus CAZDGB01. The sequence goes on from CAZDGB010000267.1 coordinate 4,941, forward strand.
GTGGGCATTGATTCAGCTCGACTATCTCCACAACCAAAAGCAAACGCAGAGCGGAAACGCAGTGATCCTTCCCGCTCACGAGGGCGCATTGCCAGTCGGCGCGAAAGAGTGGCGCAATGACTGACTCTCCATCCGCTCCCCGGCCTTCCGTGTTCGCCGTCTGGCGGTGGAAGTGGTGGGTGTGGTGCGGAATTTCCATTCTGATGCCGGTGCTGTATTTGCTGTCATTCGCGCCGATGGCCGCCTTGTCATATGAGTTGTCGCGGCAACTTGGCTCACAGATTCCGACAAGGGTGTTTTGGGTTGTTTGGCTTCCGGCAGACAAGTGCATCCAAAGTTCAGAGACAATGAAATCGATCATGTTGTGGGAGCATTCGTTTTTTGCACGACCTACCGAATGCCATGACGCCCACGCAACTCCCGTGCCTCTTAACAATTCGAGATAGATTGGATATCACTACCCGCAGCCGGGTCTCCTTGACAGGTTTGTTACTATCGACTGGTCAGTGTTGCAACGTCCTCAAACGCCCCCAACCCCATCCGCCCCGCAATGACATCTGCGAGTGCCAAGTCCTCCGGATCATCGATATCGAGCGCCGACAGCCACGACATCGGCGTGAACTCCCGCCCGTGATCCGCAGCCGTCGCCCACACGCTCCCATTCGCCACCAGAAACGATCCGACCCGCATGACGGCGTAGGGCCGCTCTTGGGTGAGCGTGAGGTCTGCGAGCGCACCCGGCGTCAACACGTCGAAGCGGAACGGCATCACCGCTGAGCCGATGAAGGGGCGCGGCCCGCTCGGAAGGTTCCCGATTGACGCCCACCGCGCCGGGCGGGAGACTGTGGGGATGGAACAACCGCTTCAAGGAGTCGTCTATGAAAACGGTTTTTGGCATCTCTACATGGGCGATTCTGCTCGCCGTCGCTAGCCCATGTTACGCGTTGTGGGAAAGCTCCCCTGTCTCTAAGAAGCAGGGGAAAGCCATGGGGATCGAAGTCCGATCCACCAAGGCCGGCCCCAACCACGTCGTGGTGGAAATCGAGATCAAAACTGAACGCAAACTAAAGGACTTCGGCTGGATTGAACTTCGCTTCGGCGAGGGAGACAACCCGCCCTTGACTGTCCCTTTGCGGGAAGATCGTTCGACCCCCGGTCAAGTCGCGGTCAAGTTCACTGCGGACCGCAACCAACTTAACAAGATCAAGTTGGGAGTGATGGTGCCAGAGCCAACCGGCGGCGTTGAATACGTTCTTGAAGCGAAGGATTTTGTCGAACTGAAGACTCCTTGAGAGTTATTGGCCGATGAAGCCGTCGGGCGGGAGGATGGGGGCATGAACGAGAACAAGCGAACCGACGGCAAATGGTGGCAACCGTGATGCTACGCTCACGCCGGATTGCGAGTGCTGTTCGCCGAATGCCCGGCTGGCGGCTCAAAACTGAGATTGTCGATCAACCGCGCACCCCGGATAATCTCCGGGGTGTTTTCGTTTCGCACCCCCAGAAAAGGAATTCGCGATGTTCTACTTTTTGCTGTGCGCGGCGATCTCTGAGGCTGCGGTAGATCAGCCAGCTTCGGCGGTGGATGCGGTGGACTCCGCTCTACTGGCCCGCCTACCAAGCTATTTCGTGGAGCAGGGCCAAGGCGATCCGTCAGTCATCGCGCTTTTCGCGATGCCAGTCGCAAAAATCAACGGACGGGTGATTTTCGCCGGGACGATCCTTCGGCCGCTCGACGACTATATGCAGGAACTTCAAAGCCAAAACACGCCTGAGAAGTACGCCGAAATTCTGCAAGGCGTCATTCGGAGTGAATTGCCGGAAACGATTGTCAGTCAGGTTGTCCTCCTTGAGGCGGAGGCTCGTTTTGATCGGCAAGATGCGGTGTGGCAGGAACTAGAGGCGGAGTGGTTGCGGGAAAAAGTCCAGATCGCGCGACAACTGACGAGCCGCAAGGGGCGGTTTCCGATTCGTTACTCGCTGGACGATCTCCGTGAGCGCTTCTTTCAAAGAAAGCTAATCCAACATTATTTGATTCAAAGATTCGGTGAGCAGCCTGAAGAGATGCGCGAGTATTTCCGCCAGATTCCGCTGAGCGCTGAGGTCGAAACGCTGTATTCATTCGCTTGGCCGGAGTGAATCACCATCAGGGGCGACTCACCACCTAAAGTCAGCACTTAAGTCAGTGCCATTCCAGTGTCACTTCGATGTCGCTCTTGCGACCGCAGGACAATCCGGTCTATGAGTTCCGTGGGGATAGCCGCAGTTCGGACAGATGCCTTTGCAGGCGTAAAGGATCGTCACGGCTAGTGCCTCCCGTTCAAGTGCCGATCCCCGCCGAAATCCAGAATCCTTTCGGCTTGGTGTTCGGGCGACAGTTCGTGCATCGTCTTCTGCGATTCGCGCATGGCGTCGTCCACCAATTGTTCGGACTCCGTCTTGCCCGGCTTCACGGGTTCAGGGAAGCCCTTGGGTTCCAACGCCAGCGGCGAGCGGGCGCGGAACTCATCACCCGTGATCGCTGAGTATTGGGCTAGTGCCAAAGCCCACTTGAGATTCATCTCGGCATCGTCAGCGGTGGCGCGTTCGATCCACACGACCAACGATTCGTCGCCGTACACGATCCGCAACCAGCCCGTGAGGGTTTGCGACAGCAGTTCGATTTTCGGATTGATCGTGAAATCGACGAAGTGCTTGGACGCCATGCTGCTGCTGGCGCGGTTCGCGTTTTCAATCTGGCCGCAGACGATTGGGTTCACGCCGAAGGTTTGGAAAATCCGCTCTTTGGTGAATGCACCGGACTGGAGGAAATCCATCTCGGCGGGCGTGTTGGAGAGTTTCTTCACGTCTTCAATCAAGCCGTCCAGAATGAGCGGGTCGCCGTGACTGAATGTGCCTGCATACCGATTGCGAATCGCGGCGATGATTTCTTCTCGTTGCTCCTTCGTGAGGTGCGGACGCATTCCGGGCGGGAATTCGATATGGGGCTGCGATCCAACGATGAGTGCGTGCGAAGGATGAATGCCGCGGCGAAACATCTCCGCTTGGCTGCTCGTGATCGATTCGTCGGCATCGACGGCCATGCCGCACGCTTGCAGCGGTGAGACCGCGCCCCACGGATCGCCGGGAGAGGCGTAGGAGAACAGCACGCACTCGTCCGCATCAAGTGGAATTGTCTCGGCGGAATGCGGCGGTTGGACGTTGAAGGCCGTGAACTTGGAGGTGCCTTCAAAGCCGCGAATCCATGACGTGGGGATGGGGAAGATTTGTTTCCGTTTCGGCATCCACCACAACTGTCGGCCCGTGAGTTCCAACGATGCGACGGTGACGAACATCAGCGACCAAGGGACCATCAAGTCGTTTGGGTTCGCCAGCAGTTTCAAGAGTTCGTGGTTGGGAAGTTCCCGGACGTTCTCCAGACTCTTGATTCCGGTCACGCCCGGCTTCAACTGACCGACGCGAATCGATTGGCCAGCAACTTTTTGTGCAATCGCGCGCACGGCGGAATACACCCAGCCGCGGAAGTGAGCGAGTTGCACCGATGCCTGCGAGAGGTCGGGGCGCGACGTGAGCGGACCGGATGGTCCCTGACTCATCAGCGCTTGGGCGGACGTGCCAACCGCCGCTTTGCAGGACAAGAGGCTACGCGCTGAGTCGGCGAGGGCTTTGTCGATCACGCTCATCGCTCACCCCTTCCGATTGCGCCCGGTCCCTGTTGTACGCGGCCATCTCCGCAGCCACGCGGGCGCGGTCCCGTGCGATCACTCCGGCGAGACTCTCCGTCTCGGCGCGGAGGACGGCAATCAACCGGTCCTTTTCGTCGATCTGTGCCTGCATGTCGCGGATGCGTCGATCCGCGCGCAGGGCGCTGAGTTCTTTCAGCCAACGGAGCATGGTGCTACTTCTTGGAAACCAGTTGCAGAATGGCGTCCGTCAACCGGTTGAAGGCGACGGTCTGGCCTTCGAGCGCGGCCGTCATCTTCTCGTCGCGCGTCATGGCCGGTTCGGAGAGGATGAAGTTCCGGCGAACCGGTCCGTGAATTTGCTCCGGCAGCTTGCCGCTGACGACGGAGGCCACGCCCGATTCAACCGCCTGCCGCGCCCACCACAAGAACGACGGGACGTCGATGTTCTCAAACGTCTGGACAGCGGGTTCCAACCGCATGCCCATGCGTTCGATCTTTTCCTTGATCGCGGCGTGTTCGGGTTCGTGTAGCACCTCTCGGATGAACGCCGTTCCGGAAGGGTCAATGCCCAGAATCTGACCGGGAATCGGTGGCCATCCCTGTGCCTTCACGCGCGCCATCGGTTCCGGAATCCGCATCATGTCAAAGCGTCCGCGGATGGACCGTTGGAGCGGGCGGAAGTGCAGATTGTCATTCGTCGGAGTATCGACGGCGATTTCGACCGGCTGAATCATGGCGCTACCCTTGTTCGTTGGTTGTGCTGTAGACGGACTACGCTTGGCCGTTCGTCCACTTCGCGAAGCCGTTCGCGTTGACCAGCTTGCCGCCGAAGCGGGCGCGGTAGACGAGCAGCACCGTATTGGCGCGGGCCAGTTCCTTGCCGCCGGTCTCCCACCGGAGTTCCAAGCCGATCCGGCGATACATGCGATAGAGCTTCATCGCCGCGATACCGACTTTGCGGTTGTCGATGGCGGACGCGACACGGTGGGAAACACCAAGGGTTTCGTAACCCACCAGCGACCGGCCCATCTCCGGAGAGAGGGCAAGCCGTTGATCCGTGGTGCCGTTGGCATCCACGCGCATTGCCCGACTTCTGGCGTAAGACTGGTCCGAAGACAAATAGCACAAATTTAGTGCCGGTCGGCGATATTGCTTCGGCAGGCTGAACAGCAGTTCGACGTAGTCGGCCACGGTGGGCGGGCCGCTGTTGCCGTTGTCGCTCGTGATCGTCGTCGTGCCGCTCGCCGTGAAAAGTCCTTCCGGTTCAGTGGTGCCATTTCCGACAGCCACCACGTCATCCAGTTCCGTGGCCAACCGGTCGCCGATCAGTGCCGTGAGATACGAACCGATTTGCGCTGGGCTGTCCGACAGCGTGTCCCGACCCACTTCGATGCACCCATCGACGACTTGAATCGTCGTGTCGATGGAATTGATCATCGCGGCGGTACTGAAAAGTGCAATTTCGCTGCCATCTCCGCCGCCCCAGGCCATCGTGGGGGTCTGAATCGAAGCACCTTCCACGCGGCGAGAACGTGGCACCGGGACGAGGTCCACGAGCGGGAACAGTTCGCCGTTCAACAGCGGGAACGTGACGAGGTTCTCATCGAACCAGATCGGCACGGCTTCGATGCCACCGGATAGGGAGTCGTCCAGCAGCGCCTTGATGTTGTGCCGCTTCGTGTCGATTTC
>CAZDGB010000268.1:0-10288 GCA_964504645.1 uncultured Planctomycetaceae bacterium
TCCTCGACCATTGCCGCGGCATCGAAGCCGTGTGGCAGCGCGGAAAGGTCGGCGAGGTCTACAACTTCGGCGGCGAGGCGGAGATCACCAATCTCGATTTGACGCACCTGTTGCTCGATCTGCTCGGCAAGCCGCGGAGCCTGATCCGCTACGTGCAGGACCGGCCCGGCCACGACCTGCGCTACGCGATGGACATCGCGAAGGTGCGGCGCGAACTCGACTGGGCGCCGCAGGTGAACTTCGCCGACGGCCTGAAGCAGACCATCGCCTGGTACCAGTCGAATCCGCAGTGGATCGCCCGCGTGAAGTCGGGCGAGTACCGCAAATACTACGACCAGCAGTACGGCCAGCGGCTCGGTTAGCGACCGCGCCGAGCGTTCGCAGACAGCCGCGCATGTCGCCGCCGCAGCGTGCGGCAATTTGTCGGCTGGCTGTCGCTGGATGACGCGTTGGCGTCGCCTGGCTGTCGCTTCTCTGTCGCCTGCGGCGCGCGACCCGTCATCCCCCACCGCGTGTTTGGTTGAGCAGGCAGCCTGGGCACCCGACTCGAACATTGGGCTTGTCTGGAATTCTGCGCAATTCGATTTCGAAACACGCTGCCGACGAAGGGCTCTCTTTCCGAGAACTTGTGTCCCTTCTCCAGGAGGTGTTGCGCGACAAGTTGTTCAGGAAGTCGGTGAGTCGCGTCGAGGCTACGACTCCCGGTGAACTTCGCCTCCAGCGACGTAGGGTCCGCTGTGCGGACCGATCCGCGTGTCGAACGGTTTCGCAAGACCGTACGACTGGGATTTCGCCCCGCACGGGGCGCAGGAATGTTGCCACGGGTGCAGCGGCGCGGCGACGCATGGGGTCTACACCGTTGCAATGGCGAATTCCGCCATGCTGCGCTAGTCGCTTTTTCGATGGCATCAGTGGAAGAATCGGTTAAAGTCACCCTCTCCATCGATCGGCTGGTGACTGAGACGACGTATGACCTCTCTGCATTGTGATCCCGAATTTGAACCGCTAGTGGGCCGGTACGATCTTGCTCAACTGGAGAAGAGCGACAACACGATCTACGGAATCTGGCCGGATTTCACGCTGGCCTACGTCAATCGCGGGTGGTACCGATTTGCCGAGGATAACGATGGGCTTGCTGCAATTTCTTCCGCGTGGCCTCTTGGATCCCCGATTCTCGATGCCGTTCCTTCCATATTGCGGGAGTTTTACCGCGAGAAATACACGGTCTGTCTGTCGAAACGCTGCCGTTGGGAACATCTCTACGAGTGCTCGACCGACACGGTTTACCGAGAGTTTCACATGACGACCTATCCTTTGGGCGCGGGCGAGGGCCTTTTGGTTGTGAACTCGTTACGTCTCGAACGTGGGCATTCGAGAGAGTCGCTTTTTCCCCGCGAGGAGATTTACCGCGATGAGAACGGAACGGTGACGCAATGTTGCAGTTGCCGCAGGGTTCTCCGTCCGGGCTGGACTTTGACCTGGGATTGGATTCCAAGCTGGGTCAAAAGCCCGCCTACCGGAGTTAAATCAGCACTTTGTGAGCCGTGCCTCAGCTATTACTATTCTAGTGGTCCCGGCGTTTTTTTGGGGTCGGCAGATCTTTCAGGGCAAAGTCGACGGTAGGCGAGCCGATCAACGCGTTGTCGGGGCCGCATGTCCCCGCTGGGAATTGTGTGATCGCAGTCGATGCGGAATTTTGTGGCACGCGCGTTCGGCTCGTTGTCATGCTGATATGTGGACGTGCACCGTGTTTCCACCTTTCCACGGCCATGCTCCATCTAAGCCCGGCAAGCAGGTCATTGGCGAACTGCTTGCCGGGCTTCTGCTTTCGATTACGCTGTTTCCGACCACAGGGAGTGATGTCGGCTTCAGCGATAACGATCAAACATCCACAGCCATGCGCGAATGTACGAATTCGAGACCGGGCCTGCGAGCCAGGTAAGCGGCATGTAGAAGAACAGTGTTGCCCAAGTGACCCATTGCCAGCCCGTCATGTAAGCGACTTGGCCGGCAAGTACGATCATCGGACCGCTGCTCAAAAAGTACCAGACCGGCGAGAGCAGGAGCCACGTGCGCCGCTTCCACCGCCAGACGGCGAACATGGAATGCGGCGTTGAAGGCTGGGACTGCTCGTCCATTCCGCCATACTACCAGACTGATATGCCGCCCTCAGTGTCGTTCTGCGAAATATCGAAGAACGTTGCCCCGCGTAAGAATGCCTCTTAAATGTCCGTGCTCATTCACGACCAGCAAACAACCGATTTTTCTGTCGTTTAGTATTCCCGCTGCGTCCTTCAGAGGCATCGACGGAAGGACAGTCTCGGGCCATGGCTTCATCAATCGTTTCACGGACATCTGGCTTGAGATTCGCTTACCGCTGGCCAATTCATTCGCGAGAAACTTGAGCAGATCGCGATCGGAGAAGACCCCTTTCGGCACGCGATTCGAATCAACTACCACCAAGTGGCGAATCTGATGCTCGCTCATCAGCTTGGTGGCATGATTCAGCGAGGAATCCTCCGACGCCACGATGACCTTCTTCGTCATGGCGTGTTCGACAAGGACGGAATGAGCGGGCGATTCCTTCGTCGTCATAACGGGCGAGTTATAACTTTGCCCGCGATGATTTTGTCACACAACGCATTGTTCTCTATTAAAAATGTCAATTATCAGGCGAAAACCTCTCGCTGATTTTATTGTTTTCAACAGCAAGAAATGTCAAATTGGCTCGTCCAATTTAGGACGATCACGCGTCGGATACCGGCGGTGGATTCGCGTTAGAGTTCCGGCTTTAGCCGGTCTTCGCGGGGTTAGAAATCCAAGACGAAGACCGGCTGACGCCGGGACTCCAACGAAAGCCTGCGCTGAAGACCGCGGTTGCCAACCGCGGCTTTGGACCCTACAACACCGGACGAACAGATCAACGATGCCAAACCATCACCCCGACCTCGTGAAAGTGGCTGAGATCTTCCTGGTCCCCAGCAGTTTCCTCGTGGCTGCGTTGGGAGCGGCGGACTCCAATCCGCACCGGGCGCTGTGCTCCCTCCTGGGGTTGGTGATCGCTGTGCTGTGGCTCGTCTGTTCTCGGGACGCGATCGCGGAAATCTCCGCGGGCGACAAGCCCTCCAGGCGACACCACATCCTGGCGGCGCTGCCCGTGGTGTTTGTCACCGGCTGGCTCATCTCGTGCGTGATTCATTTCATGCTGTGGTCGCAGCCGTTAAGACACGGATGAAGCCGGGACTCCAACGAAAGCCTGCGCTGAAGACCGCGGTTGCCAACCGCGGCTTGGGAGACTCGTCAGGCCAACGTTTCCAACAGCGTTTTGGCGTCGATCAGATCTGGCGTCGTGAATCCTTCCGTGAAGGCGCTGTAGATAGGCAGGAGCGCGGCGCGGGCCTCTGCGCAGCGACCCTGCCGCTGCCAGAACCGGGCGAGGCTCAGGGTGGCGCGCAGTTCCCAACTGCGGCTTTGCTGAGCCCGAGCCATCTCGATCGCCCGGCGGAAGCAGGCCTCGGCGCCGTGCTGGTCAGTCGCCTCGGCGAACAACAACTCACCCTGGAGGCGAACGAGCTCGGCTGCGTGGGTTCGTTCGTCGTTCTTCTCGGCGATCTTCAGTCCTTCCTCCAAGGCCCGGTGCGCGTCGGCGAACTGCCCTGACCGGGTATAGGCCTCGGCCAACAGGCCCAAGTAACGTGGAACGCGAATTCCCGCTCCGGTCGCGCGGAAGGCGGCCACCCCTTTCAGCAGCAGCGGCAGAGCTTCGTCGCGCCGGTCCTGCAAGTACAAACCGGCCCCTTGGTGGAGCATGCCCAACGCATGCCAGAGCGGGAACCCCTGTTCGGCTCCCAACGCCAACTCCTCTGCGCCGGCCGCTTGAGCTTCGGCGCCGAGACGGCAGTTGTGATAGAGCACCGCCGCGAAATCGATGGCATGGCCCAGCGTGAAAGCGTGTTTCAGCGTCCGCGCCAGGTCTTGCATCTCGCGGGCCAGTTGGAGCGCCTGGTCCGGGTAGCCGAGATGCCACAAGGCCAGCGCGAGATAGCAACGGTGAGTCACGCTGGCATTGTGGCCCGTGTAAGCCGTCCAGAACTTTGTCCGTTCCTGGTCATCGTAGGCGGACAAAGCTTTTTCAAAGCAATCTCGCGCACCGGCGAATTCCCCGCGATAAAACATCGTCACGCCCGGCATGAACAGCGCTTCCATCCACATGCCGGGATCGTCGGCGCTGGCGGCGAGCGCCATTCCGTCGGCCGCTTGATCGACGCAGACCCGCAAATCGCCGCGAACAATGTGCCATTCCCACAGGCCCAACAGGATCCCGAACTGCAGTTGCTGGTCGCCGATTTTCCGGCAGAGTTCGCGCGCTCGCGTCAGGACCGGCCCCACTTCGGGCGCGGCATATCCGCGGGCCGCGATGTACACCGGTCCGAGCGCGGTGAGGAATTGCAATTCCAGGACATCGCGCTCGCGCGACTCCGCGAGCGTTTCCAATAGCGCGCGGCCGCGTGTCAAATGGCCGATCGCCTCGGACAGCGCAGACCGCTCCCGCGACCGCTGTCCCGCCTGGAGCCAGTAACCGATCGCCTTCTCAGGCGACCCGGCCTCGGTGAAGTGGTGGCCCAACAATTCCGGCTGAGTCTCGGCGGTCTGCGGGAACTGCGATTCCAGGACGTCGCCGATCCGCTGATGGAACTGCTGTCGTCTGGCTTTGATTAACGAGTTGTAGAGCGCGTCTTCGAGCAGGGCGTGCTTGAAGATGTACGTGCAGCGCGGCGGCCGGCCCTTCGGATAGAGAATTTCCGCCTGCGCCAGTTCGGCGAGTTCCGCTTGAAGAATCGGCTCGTCGACGGCCGCGACAGCGGAGAGTACCTCGTGGCTGAACTCCCGGCCGAGGACCGCGGCCAGTTGGGCCAACTCCCGGCCATTCTCCATTCGGTCGAGGCGGGCCATCACCAGGTCCTGCAGCGTGCTGGGGATCTCGTGCCCCAGCAATGCCGGGCCGGGCGCTCCCTCCGTCCCTTTCTGCCGAACGACCGCTTCCTGCACCATCTTCGTGAATTCCTCGACGAAGAGGGGGACGCCGCCGGCCCGATCGTAGACTTGCTCGATCATCACGTCCGGCGGGTTGCTCCCCACCTTGTTCCGGATCAAGTCCGCGACTTGGCGTCGCGTCAGCCGGGTCAAAGCCAAGGTGGTTTGATGGGGCAGCGCAGGCCAGGGGGGCTGAAACTCCGGTCGAAAGGTGAGCACGGCCAGGACCCGGTCGTGCTGGCATTCGGCGAGGAACTGGGAGAGGAACTCCAATGTCGACGAATCCGCCCAATGCAGATCTTCCAGCACGAACACGACCGGCTGCCGGGCCGCGTGGCTGCGGAGCCATTCCAACAGGAGCCGAAAAGTTTCTTCCCGCTGCCGGACGGGAGACAACGCAATCGCGGGAAATCGCGGCGGAATCGGCAAGGAGAGGAGCGCGGCCCAGAGCGGGACCGCCGCCGGCTGGGCTAAACCGTATTGCTCCAGGCGCTGGAGCAGCCGATCGAACCGGTCGTGGGGCGGGACCTCTCGGCTGAAGCCGAGGGCGCGCTCATAGAAGTCGATCGCCGGATGCAAACCCGTATTCTGAAAATGGGGCGAGCAGCGCCATTCAATGACGGGAGCGTCCACGTCGCCTTCCACCAGTTGGCCGAGGACGTGTTCCTTCAACGTATGCACCAACCGCGACTTACCCAAGCCGGCTTCGCCGGTGATCAGGACGACCTGTCCCATGCCCTCCTGGGCCTGCTCCCAGCGATCTTTCAGCAGACTGATCTCGTGGTCGCGTCCGGTCAGCGGCGTCAGGCCGGCCGGCTCGGCGGCTTCGATTCGGCCGCGGTTTGCTCGTGCCTCCTGCACCAGGAAGAGCTCGACCGGTTGCGCTGCGCCTTTGATCTTTTGCGGTCCCAGGCTTTGGCAGGGGAACTCGGCTGCAATTAACTGCTGAGTCGCCTCGCTGCAAATCACTTCCCCCGGCACGGCGGCCTGATCCAACCGCACCGCCACGTTTCGCGCTTCGCCGGCCAGCGAGATTCCGTTGTCCTTCATCTCCGCCACGGCCGGCCCCGTGTGCAGGCCGACCCACGGATTCAACTCGAGTTGTCGGTCCTGGCGCAACTTCTTGTCCAGCTCCTTCAGATCAACGAGCAGACCCAGACCCGTCAGCACCGCGCGGCGCGGCCCGTCCTCATAAGCCAACGGATAGCCGAAGCAGACCAATAGGCCTTGTTGATTGCACTGCACGACGGTGCCGTCGTACCGACTCACCGCCGCTGCGCAACTCTGTTGAAATCTGCCGAGCAGTTCGGCCTGGTCCTCGGCGTCGAGTTCCGAAAAGGCATCGGACTCGAACGCTTCGCAGCCGCAGATCAGCATGGTGACCTGGCGGCGCTCGGCTTCGCGGGCCAGACGCCGGGATGCGCTCGACTTGAGCAGGCTGGAAGGCAACGAGTCTGAAGCGATGACCACGCCGCCGCCGACCGAAATCTCCAGCGAGGACAGGGGCGGGGAGAGCGAAGACGGCGTGGCTTTCGCGAGCACGCCGCGCAGGTCGTCGGCGAAGTCGGCCGCGGTCGTGTAGCGATCTTGCAGCCGCTTCGCCAGCGCCTTGAGACAAATGCGTTCCAGTTCGGGCGGGATGTCGCCCATCAATTGCCGCGGCGGCTGCGGTTCATCCTCGCGCACTTGCCGCAAGAGCTCCTGGGTGTCGGCCGCCCGAAACGGCAGCCGGCCGGTGAGCATTTCATAGAGCACGACGCCCAGGCTGTAGATGTCGGTCCGGCCGTCGATGCGGTGAGCCGCGCCTGCGGCCTGTTCCGGCGACAGATACCACGGAGTTCCGGCGACATAGCCTTTTGCGCCGCCGCCCGCCCCAGCTTCATCGAGCGCCAAACCGAAGTCGACCAGGACCGGCTGGCGGTCGGCCGTCAGGATGATATTCCCCGGCTTGATGTCGCGATGGACGATCAGCCGAGCATGAGCGTGGGCCAGGGCATCGGCAACGGCCGCGACAATCCGCGTCGCCTCCGGCCAGGTCACGCGGTTTTCCTGCAGCCAGCGCGCCAAGTCCGGCCCGTGGAGATAGTCGGCAACGAGGTAGACGCGTCCCTCCTGCACGCCGACATCGTGAACCGTCACAATGCCGGGATGCCGGAGGCGGGCCAATCGTCTGGCTTCCTCCAGGGCCAGGGAGGAATCGCCTTCCGCTGAGGGCTGAGCCGATTCGGTATGCAGCACTTTGATCGCGACGGACCGGTCGAGTTGTGCGTCATGGCCCAGGTAAACGGCGCCAAAGCCGCCGGCTCCCAGGGGGCGTTGCACTTCATACCTGCCGAAGGCCGCAGGGAGAGGCGCGGCAAGCTGCTGCGGCTTCAACTCCGCTGAGCGGTCCACTTGAGGAGTTGGCCTGAGGTCCAGAGGGACAGGCGTTGCGAACGCGGGATTCTCGACGGGAGTGTCGGAATGGACGATCACGGTCTCGGCAAACGGATTTTCCAACGACGTAACCGCTGGTTTTGTCGGGACCGAATCAGACGGGGATGTTTCGGGCGACATGGAGTACTGTTCTCAAATAGCGGATTTCCTCCTGCACCCATGTGTCCTTGCGCTGCCAGAGATTGTACTGTCTTTCTGGCGGCTACGGAATTGGCTTGATAGCAACTCTGGCAAGCGATGGTTCCCATGCCTCAATCCCACCGTCTTGAGTTTCAGTTTGACGGGATGTTCGACATCCCTGGTGTCCGCCGGGACGCTTCGGCGCTGACCATTCACGCCGAGACCGGGCATTTGTGGGTGATCACCGACGACAAGGTCCGCCTGGTCGAATTCACGAACGAGGGGCAGTTCATCCGGGAGGTGCAACTGATCGACTTTGAGGACACGGAGGGCTTGTGTCACGTGGGAGGCAATCGTTTCCTCGTCGCCGAGGAAAAGAAAATGTGCATCACGCTGGTGGACGTTCCGCCGGATGCCACCTCACTGAGTGCCGACGGGCGACGCATTCGACTGGACGTGAAGTCCAAAAAGAATAAGGGACTGGAGGGCGTCAGTTATGACGCGACGACGGATACGCTGTTCGCGGTGCGTGAGGGCAAGCCGCCTGGCGTGTTCCGAGTCCAACCGCTCACAGGACATTCAACAACCAGCGAATGGCCGCTCGACCTGGAGGAATTGGACGACCTGTCGGATACGCACTTTGACCCTCTCACGGGATGGCTGTGGCTGGTCAGCCATCAATCGCAAGTGGCGGCGGCGTTTGACCCGCAAGGCGTGCGTGTCGCTGAAGTGATGTTGAAGCAGGGACATCACGGCCTGCCCGAAGACGTCGAACAAGCGGAGGGCATTGTCCGCGATCGCCAAGGCGCGCTTTACATTTGCTCGGAGCCGAACCACATCTATCGTTTTCAACCCACGGAACGTTGAATCGTTGCCAGAAACCTATTCGCCGAGCGCCGCCTGCTGGATGATGCAAGACAAGCTGTGACGAACGGACTCCACTGTATAGGGATCATCCGGGTGGGGCGGAGCATTCGAGATCTCGAAGCGAGGCCGCTCGCCGAAGACGCGTCCCCATTCGATGTCCGCCTGGCGCACGAGTTCCGTCAATCGCGGCTCGGAGTCGAGAATACGCTGGCAATAGCGGCCCAGCACGACGAGCGGCTGGTCGAAGTCGTTCAGCAGCAGTTCGCTCTCCTTGACGCCGCGCAGCAAAACGACTTCCAACCCCGCCCCGCTGTCCGCCAGGTGGGTTTTGAGCCAGTTCTCAATCTCGACCCCCGCTTGTTGCAGGCGGGCGACGGGTGACTCGCCTTTCATCGCGCCAGGACCGGCAGCCCGCCCGATGGCTTCGGCCAACGTGAACTCCCGCCCCTGGCGGATTTCCCGTTCGATTTCGGCCTCCGCGTCGGATTTCGGACTTGGCTTCTCGTCGCTCATTTTACGCACCCTCGAGAAATCCCGCTGACGGTTGCCGCCACCGGCGCACGAAGTCGCGAATGCTGCGATCAGGCGAGGTCGAAGCGATCAAGATTCATCACCTTGTTCCACGCGGCGACGAAGTCGTGGACGAACTTTTGCTCCGCGTCGGAACTGCCATAGACTTCCGCCAAGGCGCGGAGTTGGGAGTTCGAGCCAAAGATCAGGTCGATGCGCGTGCCGGTCCACTTCCGTTCGCCCGTTTTACGATCGCGGCCTTCGAATACATCAGCCTCTTGTGAAGTCGGCTTCCACTCCGTGCTCATGTCGAGCAGGTTCACGAAGAAGTCGTTGGTCAGCGCCTCCGGTCGTTTGGTGAAGACACCGTCCTGCGTCCCCCCAAAGTTAGTCTTCAGCACGCGCAGGCCGCCGGCGAGCACCGTCATTTCGGGAGCGGTCAGGGTCAGCAATTGCGCCCGATCCACCAGCAGAGCTTCGGACGGTACGGAGTACTTACGCTTGAGGTAGTTGCGGAAGCCGTCCGCAATCGGTTCGAGCGGGGCGAAGGAGTCCACGTCGGTTTGCTCCTGCGCGGCGTCCATGCGTCCCGGCGCGAAGGGGACCTGCACCTCGTGGCCCGCGTTCTTGGCCGCTTGTTCGACGCCGGCGCACCCGCCGAGAACAATCAGATCGGCAAGCGAGACCTTCTTGCCGCCGGACTGGGCGGTGTTGAACCCGCGTTGAACTTCCTCCAGAGTCTTCAACACCTTTGCCAGTTGGGCAGGCTGGTTGACTTCCCAATCTTTCTGCGGCGCGAGGCGAATGCGCGCGCCGTTCGCCCCGCCGCGCTTGTCGGTGCCACGGAATGTGGACGCCGACGCCCACGCGGTCGAAACCAACTCCGAGACCGACAGGCCGGCAGCCAGGATCTTGCCCTTCAGCGCGGCAATGTCCTGCGCGTCAATCAATTGGTGATTCACGGCGGGGATGGGATCCTGCCAGATGAGTTCTTCGGCAGGAACCTCCGGGCCGAGATAGCGCGCACGGGGGCCCATGTCGCGATGCGTCAGCTTGAACCATGCCCGGGCGAAAGCGTCGGCGAGTTGGTCCGGGTTCTGCAGAAAGCGCCGCGAGATCTTTTCATAAGCCGGGTCGAAGCGCAGCGACAAGTCGGTCGTCAGCATCGTGGGCAGGCGTTTCTTCGACGGATCGCGGACATCCGGCACCGTCGGCTTGGCTCCTTTGGCGACCCACTGATTGGCGCCGGCCGGGCTCTTGGTCAGTTCCCATTCGTAGCCGAACAGGTTCTCGAAGAAGTTGTTGCTCCACTTCGTGGGCG
>CAZDGB010000269.1:0-10224 GCA_964504645.1 uncultured Planctomycetaceae bacterium
TTGCAGCGTCGGCAACTCCCGCAACGCCGCCACGGCAGCGGTCTGAACTTCCGGATGACCATGTTTGAGCAACGCGACCGTCGCGGCTTCGGCCTTGGCCGTCTTAATGCTCGACTGCCACAACTGAATCTGCAGCACGGCGATCCACGCCAGGGAACCGATCAACAGCATTGTCGGCCAGCCGGACGAAGCGCGGACCGGCGGCGGCGTGAAGGACGCCGAGGTGATCGGCGACACGTCTTCGTCGATCACCGACCGCGGCATCGCGGGGGTGAGCGACATCGAATTCACGACCGTGGACGGCGCGGCGTTGATCTGCCGCAGACGTTCGGCCACGTGCGCCGCTGTGGCGGGCCGCGCTTCGGGATCTTTGTGCAACAGATCCGCCACCAGCACGTCGAGCTCCAGCGGGCAACTCGGCTCCAGGCTGCTGACGCGGAGCGGCTCTTCTTTCAGATGTTTGTGCAACACCTCGGCGGCGGTATCCGCATCGAACGGCGGCTGGCCGGTGAGCATTTCGAAAAAGACGCAACCCAGCGCATAGAGGTCGGTGCGATTCGTAACGGGGGGCTTGCCGCGGATCTGCTCGGGCGCCATGTAGTGAAAGGTGCCGAGCGTTTTGCCGGCCGACGTAATCCGCTGCGAGGCGATGACGATCGCCAGTCCGAAGTCGCTGAGTTTGAGTTTGCCCGTCTTCGTGATGAGAAAGTTGCCGGGCTTCACGTCGCGATGGACGACATTCTGTTCGTGGGCGCATTGCAGGGCGGAGCACATCTGCAGGCCGTAATCGACGACGGTTTCCCACGGCAGCTTGCCGACCTCGCGGAGCAGGTTGTGGAGCGTGCCGCCGTCGACGAGCTCCATCGCATAGAAGCGTTGCTTGCTCTCGCAGACGCCGCCGAAGCAATGGACGATGTGCGGATGCCGGAGCTGCTTGAGGACTTCCAGCTCGCGTTCGAAGCGGGCGACCAGCGTGGGATTCTTGGCGATCTCGTCCGGGACCAATTTGACCGCGACGATCCGGTCATTCCCGACGTATCGGGCGCGGTACACGACCCCCATGCCCCCTTCGCCGAGTTTGTCGAGGAGTTCAAACGGCCAGATCCAACGGGTTTCCACACGCGGCCCTTGGGGAACAAATACGTCTGACAATTACAAAGCCAAGTACCTAAAGAATTATAGCGGATATCGGATAGCGGAGAGCGGATGGGTAGAGGAATTGATGATCCTCGGTTCGCTATTTTGACCGGCGGGCTGAGCGGATGGATGCGACGATGATGGAGAGGATTTCGTTGGCTTCGCGCTGTAGTTCTGTCAGTCGCCCGGGCTTGATCAGATTCGCTTCCGCAATCAACTCGAGCCAGTAAATCGTTTCGTCTGCTTCTTCTTCGACAATCCCCAGCTTGGCAACGAACTCCGCCTTCGAGCGACCGCGTTGTGCGGCTCGGTAGTTGGCTCCGATGGACGTCGATGACCGGAGAATTTGGCGGCCAAGCACATCTGCGGACCGCCTTCTGGGCAGTTGATCGACCATCCGAATCACTCGCACCGCAAACGCATTGCAACGACCAATCATCTCCCGAGTTTTTTTCGTGCATTGACTCTTCCTCCGCTGGAGAACGGACTTGGATGGAAACACCGGACGAATTATCAGCGGTTACCGATTGCGGAATGCCTTCCATCCGCAATCCGCTATCCGATATCCGCTATTTTCTCTCGTTGCTTGCCATCCTGATACAGCGCCTCCTGCTCCACGAGCGATGCCGATTTAAGGTCCCGGCCTTGTTCCTTGAGTCGTTGTTCGATGTAGCGGACGCGGCGTTCGAACTTGGCGTTGCTGGCGCGCAGCGCTTCCTCCGGGTTCACGTGCCAGCGGCGGGCGATATTTGCCACGACGAACAGGACGTCGCCGAGTTCCGCGGCGATCTTCGCCTGCCGCTCGGGATCCAGCGCCGGCGGGTCGGGCGTGACGGGATCGTTGACGCCGGCTTTGACGTCAGGGATTGCCCCTTCCGCAAACAACTCTACGGCGAGTTCGCCGATTTCTTCGCGGAGCTTGTCGAACAGCATCTCGCGGCGGGGAAAATCGTAGCCGGAGCGCGCGGCTTTATCGGAGAGCCGGGCCGCGCGGGCGAGCGCGGGCAACGCCACTGGGAGGCCGTCGAAGATCGACTGGCGGCGTTTTTCGGATTGCTTGACGCGGTCCCAGTGCCGCATTACGTCTTTGGCCGTCTCGGCCTCTTCGGTTCCGAAGACATGCGGATGCCGGCTGATCAGCTTCTGCGTCAACTTTTCAACGACGGCCCTCAATTCGAAGCGGCCTTCATCCGCCCCGATCTGTGCATCGAGCACGACTTGCAGCAGCACGTCGCCTAACTCCTCGACGATGGCGTCATCGTCGCCCGAATCGATAGCTTCGAGCAGTTCGTAAGTTTCCTCCAGCGTGAAGGGCTTGATCGACGACAGCGTCTGCTCGCGGTCCCAGGGGCAACCGGTCGGCGACCGCAGCCGTGCCGTGACTTCGCACAACTCACGAAACGCGGGCAGCAAGCGGTCGAAATCGGGCGGCTGCCCCGGTTCATGGTGAGGTTCGGACATGCGGTTCTCGTGCTTTCGCTGGTGAAGTTGCGTGCGCGAATCGTATCATTTTACGGAAAGGCCGACTAATGTAGAGTACTGGCTCCGCCAGTGCCGAATGCATTCGCGGAGCGCGTGCGCTACTCTTCAACTCCGGAGGAATTATGCGGCTCTCCACGATGATGCCCTTGGCGGCTTTGCTCTGCGCGACGACGCTGTCCGTGGCTGACGACGTCAAAATCCCCGATCGCGAGACGTTGGAGAAGGCGTTCGTCGACCGTATGTCCGGCTCGGCGCTGGTCGGCACGTTTTCCGTCGACGGCAAGCAGGGCGCGAAGCCCGAACGGTATGAGATCGAGAGCGTCAAGAAGCACAAAGGGGACGACTGGGTGGTGACGGCCCGCATCAAGTACGGCGACCACGATCTGAAAGTGCCGATGGTCGTGCAGGTCTACTGGGCCGGCGACACGCCGATCCTCTCGCTGACCAACCTGACGATTCCCGGCCTGGGGACGTTTACGTCGCGGGTGATGTTCCACGAGCACCGCTATGCCGGCACCTGGCAGCACGGCGACGTCGGCGGCCACCTGTGGGGCCAGATCGAGAAGGCCGACGCGAAAAAGGAAGACAAAGAGAAGAATTAGGCCTGCGAATGTCCATGTCGCTGGCGAGTTCGCAGCGGATTATTTCAGCTTATTGACATCCATCTTCGGCCGCGACGGTTGTTCGACTTTCGGTTTCTCTTTCGGCTTCCAGTTCGGAAACTTCTTCTTATAGGCTTCGATCGCTTCGCGCTCGGCCTTCTGCGTCGGCGTCTCCGCTTTGGAATCGAGCGCGATGGTGATCTCGTTCTTCTTTTTCGGCTCGATTTTGACCGTCAACGGCGAGAACAGGTGCGTCGTGTAGACTTCCGGGACCGTTTTCGTTTCCACTCCCAGAGGATTGGGGGGAAACGAAACCTTGTAATCTCCCGCCGGCGCTCCGTCGCCGAGTTTGTTCGTGGAGAACTTCAAGTTGCCTTTCTCGTCCGAGTCTCCGCGAATGAGAGGGCCGCTCTTGACGGTGTCGGTGGAGTGCAGCAGCAAGATGATCGGCCCGAACGGCTGGCCATCCATCGTCAGCTTGCCCGTCACACGGTAGACCGGCAGCGGTTTGGGGCCTTTGCTGCCGCCACAACCTAAGACCACGAGGGCGCTGAGCGCGATCGCGAGGCCCGGGAACGGGCGTCGAAATTTGCGTGTCGAAAACATCGAGAGAATCTCTGGGGTTGAGTACTCCCGAAGGAGTACGCATGCAGGGCGTCGCGCTGACGTCGGGCTTCCACACGAAAACTGCGGGCTAAAACTCCGGAATGATTTCGCCCGAGCCGCGGGAATTGAGTGCGTCCCAGATGTTGTAGCTGATGTTCGCCTGCAGCCAGCGAACGGAGCCGTCGGCGAGCAGGATCTGTCCCCCCTGCGTGTGCGAGCTTCCCGCGGAGCCGAAGTCCGCCATGTAACCGGCGCCGGAACCGTACCACGGTCCGAGCAGATAATGGCTCGTGACGCTCGGATTGAGGAAGTAGCTCGGGCTGCTGGAGATGGTGCTGTCGTCCGGGAATGGATAGGGGCTGTTATTGCCGTTGAAATACTGCCCATTGCCCGATGCGAGTCCGGTGTCGATGGTTGTGGCCAGAAACGCGCACCGCGGCGTCATTGCCAGCGCGCCGCCGGGTCGCAGGCGTCCGGTTCCGCATGTCAGAATGCATCCCAGCGTTCCGGCCGGGCAGTAGTAACCGGCCTGGCAGGCCTCCGCAACCGCGATCGTGTTGGACGTCCCGTCGGTCATGTCGCGCATGTTGCTGTGATGGTAGGCCTGAAACATGCCGCGGCCGCCGCTGGCGCCGGCGTCATCGGCGAATCCCAGCGAGACGGAGTAGTTGGTGATGGCGATGTTCGTCGGCGACGCGCCGATGGGGACGCTGATCCCCGCGTCTGACGGGCAGGTGAGGACCGGCAACTGCATGCCCACATGCGGCTGGCCCCAGGCCCGGATGCTGAAATTGATCTGGTTGTACATCGGCGCCTGGTCGATGTACGGCAGAATCATCGTCACCCAGGTGAAGTTCCGCGCCCGGAACGCGCTGCCGTCCCAGTTGGCATAGTATCCCGCCGCGGGAAAGCGGTTGAACGTGTCGTGATAATTGTGCAGCGCCAGGCCGAGTTGCTTCATGTGGTTGCGGCACTGCGTGCGGCGGGCCGCCTCCCGCGCCTGCTGCACGGCGGGTAAGAGCAACGAGATCAGGATCGCAATGATCGCGATCACCACCAGCAATTCAATCAGAGTAAAACCCCGAGGGCGTCGGGCGCGCTGGCCTGAAAAAAACGAAACCGCCATGTGCCGTCTCCAGACAGGGAACGGAAAAAAGCGTGTGTCCGAGAACAAATTCGGACAGGGGAAACTACGGAAATTGAGTTACGAAGAAGCAAGAGTGCGCCAGAAACGCGCTGACGCCGGTGAATATCACCATTTGGCTGCGCAATTTCAAGATGGTATTTCCCTCCTTCGAATTTGCTACTGTGTCGAATGCGAATTTTTCATCAAGACGCGGTTCTGGACGGCTGCTGCTCTATGAACCGGCGTATATTCCACTGCATCCAGGGAGTCGCGAACGAAGTCCGCGTGAGTTTGCCACTTCGACGGCCGTCTTTGTCCGCGGCGCCGGGGCGCGACAATTTCGACCCGCAAGCGGGTTTCGATTTGACGACCGTCAAGTTGGTCTTTTATGATGAATGCCAACGCTGGTCGCCGTTTGTTCTCCCCTGCCCCCTGACGCCAGCCCTGCCTCAATAATCTGTCCTGCCGAAATCTCATTCGTGACGGAGTTCACCCATGCATGGCTTCCAGCGTTTGTGGCTCGGAACCTGTACCCTCGCGTTGGCGCTGAATGTCGCGTCGGCCCAGGAACCGGCCATCAGCAATACCGTGCCCGGCGCGGTCGCCCCCGGTTCGACCGGCAATGTGGTGATCCAAGGCGGCAACCTGAACGGCGCAACCAAACTCTGGACCAACTTCCCCGTGACGGCCGTCCTCGCGCCCGGCATCGAAGGCAACGGGACGAATCCTGCCACGGTGACGTTTCAACTCGCGGTGCCGCCGGAAGTCCCCAGCGGGATCTATGGAATTCGCGTGCTCACCGATCACGGCATTTCGCCGATTCGATTGTTCCTCATCGACGATCTGCCGACGGTCGCGCAAGCCGGGAATAATACCGTCCTCGCGACGCCGCAAGTGCTGACGTTACCTACTGCCGTCGATGGGGCTATCGGCGGGCTGACGAAGCAGTATTTCAAGTTCCCGGTCCAGGCGGGCCAGACGGTGTCGTTCGAAGCACTCGCCCGGCGAATGGGTTCGGCCCTCGATCCGGTGATCCGCATCCTGGATCTCAAGGGAAAAGAGATCGCCTCCAATGACGACGCCCCCGGACTCAGCGGCGACGCGCAGCTGAGCTATACGTTCCCTGCCGCGGGCGAATATCTCGTCGAACTGCGGGACATCAAATTCCAGGGAGGCGCGTATCGGCTGCGGATCGGCGACTTCCCGTGTGCGACGGTCGCGTATCCGCTCGCGGTGCAGCGCGGCCAGCAGGCTGCGGTCGGCGTGGCGGGCCAGTTCATCGACGGCAGCGCTCCGGTCAACGTGGCGGCGCCGGCCGATCTGAACGTCGAATGGACGACGGTCGCCGTCAAACGGGCCGGCGGCGCGAGCAGCGCCTTCGCCCCGATCGCAGTCGTCGACAACCGTCAGTTCCTGGAAACCGAGCCGAATAACGCTCCGGCGGAAGCCAACCGCGTCGAGATGCTCGGCGACGTCAACGGCAAGTTCAATCAGTCGGGCGATGTCGACCGCTTCATTTTCGCCGGCAAGAAGGATCAATCGTTCGTATTCACCGGCGTCACCCGCCAACAGGGCTCGCCCGCCGATCTGTCGTTCAAACTGCTCGGTCCGGACGGCGCGCAACTCGCCGTCGCGGAAGACGCCGGCGTCGGGGAGGGCTTCTTCGCGGCGAAATTGCCGGCGGACGGCGACTACACGCTGGTGGTTGAGGAACTCAATCGCCGCGGCGGACCGGAGTACGCGTACCGCATCGCCGTCACGCCGACGTCGCTGCCCTTCACGATTTCCGCCTCGACCGACACGCTCAACATTCCCGCCGGCGGCGCAGTGCCGGTTGTGGTGACCGCCGTGCGTCCGGCATATGCCGGGCCGATTGAAGTCTCCGTCGCCGGCCTACCGGACGGTTTGACGGCCAGTAAAACGGTGATCGGTCCGGGCCGGACCACCGCCGTTTTGACGGTGCATGCCAAGCCCGATTTCGCCGCGGGGCAATTGCTCGGCGTGAAGATTCTGGGCACGGCCCGCATCGGCGATGCCGACGTCGTCGCGACGGCGGACGTCAACGGCGTCCTCAAAGCCCGCTTCGCGAACATGCGGTTCCCTCCGGCCGCTCTCGCCACGAACGTCGCCGCGTCGACGATGCCGGCGAACGGTCTTGTGCTGAAAGTGGAACCGGCCGAGATCGTCTTCGGCAAAGACCTCTCCGCGAAAGTGAAAGTCATCGCCGAACGGTCGCAGGGGCTGGACGAAGCGGTGGCGATCGCCGTGCTCCCCGCGCCGTCGGAATTGCCGGCGGGCGTCACCGCGGCGGTGAAGAACATCGACAAGGGAACGGGCGAAGCCGAGATCGTCTTCGCTGCGAACGCCCAGGCGGCGCTCGGCGACTTCACGGGCTATCTGCAAGGGACGCTGAAACAAGGCGACAAGACCGTCGTGCAGCCGGTCCCCGCGATCCGGTTGAAGTTGCAGGCCCCGATGGCCGTCGCCGTCGACACGGCCGGCGGAAAAATCGCCAAGGGCAAAGAACTGGTAATGAAAGTGAAAGTGCAGCGCAATCCGGCGTTCGCGGGTCCGGTTACTCTGACTGTGCAGAATTTGCCGGCAGGAGTGACCGCCGCGCCGACGATGCTGCCGGCCGACGCGGCCGAAATCGATGTGAAACTGACAGCCGCCGCCGATGCCGCCGTGGGCGCGAAGGCGGACGTGAACGTGAAAGGCGAGGGGATGAACGGCAATGCCAAGCTGGAATCTGTCTCGCCAAACGTGACGATCACGGTAGAATGAGGTATATTAACGCGTACAAATACGTTGACGGTTTTTCCGCCGCTGACAGATCCTCACCGCACTGAACGGGAGCCTCACGGAATGCGAATCCCCACCCTCCATCTCGCCGCCCTCTCGCTGGTCCTGACGGCCTCCGGCGTTTTCGCCGCGGGGCCGCAGATCGACGTCGGCCAGCCGACCGCCATCACGCTGGAACCCGGCGCGTTTACGCTGTTGGGCGCTCGCGCTCACCAGCAATTGCTCGTCACGGGCCAATATCCGAACAACGAAGTGCGCGACCTGACCGCCGCCGCGTCGTTCACGGTCTCGGCGCCGACGATCGCGAGGGTTGAAGGCTCGGTCGTGCATCCGCTGGCCAACGGCGACACGCAGATCATCGCCACGATCGGCAGCCTGACCGCCGCGGTGAACTGTTCGGTCAAGAGCATCGAAGTTCCGTCGCCGATGAGCTTCAAGAATGAAGTGCTGATGGCGCTTACCAAGAACGGCTGCAATATGGGCGCCTGCCACGGCTCGCCGTCGGGCAAAGGGGGCTTCCGGTTGTCGCTGCGGGCTTATGATCCCGAACTCGACATCATGACGCTGCGGTCCGAATTCTTCGCTCGCCGCACGAACATCCTCGAGCCGGCCAGCAGCCTTTTGCTCCGCAAGCCGCTGATGGAAGTCGCCCACGGCGGCGGCAAGCGCATCCGCAAAACCGATCCGTCGTACAAGATTCTCGAGAACTGGATCGCCGAGGGGATGAAGCTCGACCCGGCCGGCACTGCCGATCTCGTGAAGATTGAAACGCTGCCGACGAAGCGCGTGCTCCGCGCTCCCGCCGCTCAGCAGCAGATCGTCGTGATGGGCCACTTCAGCGACGGCACGATCCGCGATCTGACCGAAATGGCCGATTACTCGTCGTCCGCCGAAGCCGTCGGCTCGGTCAACGTCAACGGCCTCGTCACCAAGATGGGCCGCGGCGAGACCGCCGTTCTCTGCCGGTATCTCGACAAGATGGCCACCGTGCAAGTCGCCTTCCTGGAAGACGTCCCGGGCTTCGCCTGGAACAACCCGCAGCCGAACAACTTCGTCGATTCGCTCGTCTTCGAGAAGCTGCAGCAGATGCAGATTCTGCCGTCGGACCTGTGCAGCGACGACGAGTTCCTCCGCCGCAGCTACCTCGACCTGACGGGCCGGTTGCCGACCGTGGAAGAATCCGCGGCGTTCCTCGCCGACACCTCCGCCAGCAAGCGGGCCGCGCTCGTCGATCAACTGCTCGACAGCGACGACTTCGCCTCTTTCTGGGCCTTGAAGTGGTCCGACGTGCTGCGATCCAACAGCAAGAAACTGAAGGTTGCCGGCGTCCACAAGTTCCGCAAATGGGTCTACGATTCCGTTCGCAACGACAAGCCGATGGACCAGTTCGCCCGCGAACTCCTCACGGCCTCTGGCAGCGTCTTCGAGAACCCGGCCGCCAACTACTGGCGCGCCAGCCGCGACCCGCTGGACGCGACGGAAACGACGTCGCAGCTCTTCCTCGGCGTCCGCATCCAGTGCGCGAAGTGCCACAACCATCCGTTCGAAAAATGGACGCAGGATAACTACTACGGCATCGCCGCGGCGTTTACCCGCATCGGCCGCAAGAACACCGTCGACCCGGAAGAAGAGATCATCTTCACCTCCGCCGGCGGCGAAGTGACGCAGCCCCGCACCGGCAAGCAGATGAAGGTGCACCTCTTGCTGCAAGGCGACGTCGACGTTCCCGCCGAAGTCGATCGCCGGCAGGTCTTCGCCGACTGGCTCACGAAACCGGAAAACCCGTTCTTCTCGAAGTCGCTGGTGAACCGCATCTGGGGCCACCTGATCGGCCGCGGCATCGTCGAGCCAGTGGACGACTTCCGCGATTCGAACCCGCCGTCGAACCCCAAGCTGCTCGACGAACTGGCGGCGCAATTCGGCGCCAACAAGTTCAGCCAGAAGTGGGTCATCCGCACGATCATGAACAGCCGGGTCTACCAGTTGTCGAGCCGGACGAACCAGTTCAACAAGACCGACGAGCTCTATAACTCGCACGCCGTCACGCGGCTGCTCGCCGCCGAGCAGTTGCTCGACGCGATCTGCGCCGTGACGAACGTGCCGGAGCAGTTCCCCGGCATGCCGCTCGGCACCCGGGCCACGGAACTGGCCGATCCGCCGACCGACAACTACTTCCTGAAGGTCTTCGGCCAGCCGCAGCGCGAGATGGCCTGCCAATGCGAGCGGTCGAGCGAATCGAACCTGTCGCAGGCCTTGCAGATGATCAACGGCCCGGTGGTCCACAACAAGCTGCGAGCCGACAACGGCCGCATCAAAGCGATGATGGACGCCGGCAAGGCCGACGACGAAATCATCACCACGCTCTACCTGGCGGGCCTGTCGCGAGCCCCGGCAGCCGAGGAGCTCGCCGCCGCCAAGCAGCACATCGCCGGCCAGACCGACCGCCGCATGGCCCTGGAAGACGTGGGC
>CAZDGB010000270.1:0-10056 GCA_964504645.1 uncultured Planctomycetaceae bacterium
ATGACGCCGTCCTTGCCGACCTGCTCCATGGCATCGGCGAGGATGCCGCCGATCTCGGTATCGCCGTTGGCGGCGACGGTGCCGACCTGGCCGATGGCTTTCTTGTTCTTGCATTCGACGGCGGCGGACTTGAGCTTCGCCGTGATCAGTTCGACGGCCTTGTCCATGCCGCGCTTCATATCGATCGGGCTGACGCCGGCGACGACGGCCTTGAGGCCTTCGACGTAGATGGCTTCAGCGAGGACGGTGGCGGTGGTGGTGCCGTCGCCGGCGGTGTCCGAGGTCTTGCTGGCGACTTCACGGACCATGCGGGCGCCCATGTCCTCGAACTTGTCCGGCAGTTCGATCTCGCGGGCGACGGTCACGCCGTCCTTGGTGACGGTAGGCGAGCCGAAGCTCTTTTCGATGATCACATTGCGGCCGCGGGGCCCGAGGGTGACGCGAACGGTCTTCGCGAGCTTCGAGACGCCGCGACGCATCGCTTCCTGCGCCTCTTGATCGAACGCCAGAATCTTCGGCATGGTGTGGACTCCTGAGTCTTATGTGCGTGAGAGTATTGACGGGACGCCTCTGCGAAGCGTCGCTAACGAGTGATTCAATTGACGATCGCGAGGACGTCGCTTTCGCGCATGAGCAGGTAGGTTTCGTCGCCGATCTTGAATTCGTCGCCGGCGTAGGAACTGAAGATGACTTCATCGCCGGGCCGCACGGTCAGCGCGACGAGCTTGCCGTTATTCTTGACGTGGCCTTCGCCGACCGAGAGGACTTCGCCGCGCTGCGGCTTATCGGTCGCGGAATCCGGGAGCACGATGCCGCCCGAGGTCTTGGTCTCGGCGACCGCCCGCTTAAGCACAATCCGATCACCCAGCGGAACCAGCTTCAACTCGGTGCTACTCTTGGAATCTTTCTTGGCCATGCAACCAACCTCCGGCTACGACTGATATGACAATTGGCGAGTCCGCACGGCGAGCGTGCCCCGTGCCGAGCCGAGGAGCGAACGGCATTCCGATTCAAAAAATACTCGTAAACATTGAATTGAAAATGGTTTGCAACTCATGGCGTTCGAGGTGGCCTCTGTCAGGCTGACCGCAATCCACGTCGATTCCTCAGTGGATGCTGCCAATGTGGCAGCGCTTGGAATCGAAAATCGAGGCCGCGCATTCTTTGCAAATATCTCAGAATCGCCATAATCCGTAGAATTGAATTCGCTGCAAGAAGCTGTAGAATGTCGCCGTTTCAGTCCGTGTGCCGGCACGTTGCGGGAGTACTCGCCCATGAATTCATCGTCTTTGCGAAAGGCAGAGCGATGTTGCCGGGAACGGCGCTGGGACGTGGCCGACTTCCTTTTTCGCCGGGCGGTCAGCGAAGATCCTGGTCCGACAGCACATCTCGCCTATGGCCGTTTTCTCGCAGAACGGCAGCGATTTCATCCGGCGATCGTGCAATTTATGCATGGACTCGATGCGGCGCAGCGCGCGGATGATGTCTCCGTACAAGCGCATGTCTTCAGTTCTCTGGCAACGATCTATCGGGAACTCGGTGACAGTGACCTCGCACAGCGCTTTCAGCGACAGGCGCTCGCAATTCACGATGCAGCCGATGCCGGCGAACTGCTCGATTGGGCGGCCGATGCGTTGCTCGCCGGAAAACTGGTGCTGGCGGAAGAACTGACACGTGGCGCGTGGTTGCTTGTGGAAGAGACCGACGATGAGGAAACGCAGGCCGATGCGCAAGGCCTGCTCGGCGTGATCGCAGCGCGGCAAGGCGAACATCGGATGGCGGTGGCGCTGCTGATTCGTGCCGCTCGCGCCCACCGCGACCTTGGCGACGATCACGGTCTCGGCGTCGATTGCCTCAATCTCGCGGAAATCGTGGGGCTGCTCGGCCGCACTGTCTGGCAGCGGCGTTTCTTTTCGGCCGCGAAGAATTATTTCTCCCGCGCCGGCATGCCGGTCTCCGAAATCCGCGCTCTCCGCCGGCTGCAGGACCTCAGCCGACTGGAACTCTATCGCAAGATGGTCGCAGGGTGGAATTGAGACGAGCCGCACGGTAAATACCGGTGACCGCTCGACCTAGGCCTCCGGCCTTTTTTCACCTCAAACTCGCAGCACGCCTATGACACCGTCGCTCTTCTCGGTGAGTTACGCCGGCGCGTGGGGACAGCACAAACTCGGGCTGATCCCGTTCCTGGAAAAAGCTGCGGCGCTCGGCTATCCGTCTGTGATGCTAGGCGGCAAGCGGCCGCATCTGTCGCCGGTCGATTACGCCACCGCGGAAGCGGTCCAAGAGATTGCGGTTGTGGCGAAACGACTGAAACTCGATGTCGCCACGATCGCCGGCTACACCGATTTCACCTCGGGCCGTCAAGCGCCGGAAGTGCCGTTCGTGGAGATGCAGATCGCGTACGTCCGCCACCTGGCTCAACTCGGGCAAACTTTGGGAGCGAAGATTGTCCGCGTCTTTACCGGGTATTTCACCGATCTTGCTGATCATCACACTGATTGGACGAAGTGCGCCACGGCGCTCCGGGAATGCGCGGCGGTGTGCGCCGATTACGGCATCGTCCTCGGCATCCAGAATCATCACGATGTCGGCGTCGATGTCGCTGCCTACGCGGAATTCCTGGATGACGTGAATCATCCGAACGCCCAGGCGATGTTCGACCCGTGGTCGATCGGCCTGCACGGCGCCGACCTGTATCGTGCCGCGAAAGTGATGGCCCCGCGGATGGTGCAGACGACGCTCGCCGATTACATCCGCCTGCCGCGCTGGCAGTACCGATCGGCACTGATCAATTACTTGCCGGTCGAACCGCCGGCCGTGAAGGCGGTGAAGCTCGGCGAGGGAATTCTCGACCTCGACGGCTTCTTCCGCGGGCTGAGGGAAGGGGGCTTCCGCGGCTATGTCGCCTATGAGATTTGTTCCCCCATCCGTGGCGGCGGCAGCGAAGACAATCTCGATTCCGCGGCGAAACACGCGCTGGAGAAGATTCGGAAATGGAGTTCATAATAGAGAATTACGACGGTGACACCGACACCTAAGAACCGAGCGAGTTTTGGGCACGGTGTCATCGGTGCGGCTGCGGATTCGCGGGCCGGGCGCGCGGCGGGTATGATCGACGTGGCAGAGTTCGATCAACCCGGCAGGATTTCATGACGCACGGCGAAGCGAAAAAGTACGAGCTGCTGGCTCCGGCGGGGGATTTCACCTGTTTGCGAGCCGCTGTGGAGAACGGCGCCGACGCTGTCTATTTCGGCCTTCACGACGGCTTCAACGCGCGGGCCCGCGCGGCGAACTTCGAACGCTCGCAGCTGCACGAGACGTTCACATTCCTGCATCGCCGCGGCGTCAAAGGGTACGTGACGCTGAACACGCTGGTCTTCACCGACGAACTGCCGGCGCTCGAGCAACTGATTCGCGAACTGGCCGATGTCGGTGCAGATGCCGTGCTGGTTCAGGATCTCGGACTGGCGCGGCTGGTGAAGGCCGTGTGCCCGCCGTTGCCGATTCATGCGTCGACGCAGATGACGCTGGCCAGTGCGGAGTGCATCCAGGTCGCCGCCGAATTGGGTGTGGACCGCGTCGTGCTGCCGCGAGAGTTGTCGCTGGACGAGATTCGGCAAGTGGCCGCGGAGACCGCCGTGCCGCTGGAGGCGTTCGTGCACGGCGCGTTGTGCGTGGCGTATTCGGGGCAATGTCTGACCAGCGAGTCGCTCGGCGGCCGCAGCGCCAACCGCGGTCAATGCGCCCAGGCGTGCCGGCTGCCGTACGATCTCGTCTGCGACGGCGAGGACGTCGACCTCGGCGCGATGAAATATCTCCTCAGCCCGCAGGACCTCGCGGCGTATGCGCTGATCCCGGACCTGATGGCAGCCGGCGTCACGTCGTTCAAGATCGAAGGCCGCTTGAAGACGCCGGAGTACGTCGCGAACATCACGCGGCATTATCGCGAAGCCATCGACGCCGCGGCGTCGCAGCAACGCGTGACGTTTTCGCCGGACGATGTCCGCGAGATGGAATTGTCGTTTTCGCGCGGCTTTTCGGCCGGTTGGCTGCAAGGCTGCGATCACAAGGCGCTGGTGCCGGGGCTGAATTCCGCCAAGCGCGGCGTGCGGCTGGGGACCGTTCGCCGGGTGCTGCCGCAGCGCGTCGAAGTGGAACTCGTCGGTCCGGTGTCTCCCGGCGACGGCGTCGTGTTCGACGGCAACCGCGAAACGGGCGATGAACAGGGGGGCCGCGTTTACGCCGTGTCGCAGCACGGGCGTTCGGTGCGAGATGCAGTCTCTCGCGGAATCGTCCAGCTTTCTTTCGGCGAAGGCAGCATTGACTTCACGCGCCTCAACGTGGGCCAGGCGATCTGGAAGACCGATGATCCGCAATTGACGGCGAAGTGGCGCCGCACGTTCGCAGGGCCCGATCCGATTCGCAAAGCGGCCCTCGACCTGCGCGTCAAAGCCATCGCCGGCCAACCGCTCGCTATCTCCGCTCGCACGGCGACAGGTCTGACGGCGGGGGTCGTGTCCAGCGAACCGCTGCAACCGGCTCGGACGCGGCCGATCACGCAGGAGTTTCTGCGCGAGCAACTTTCCCGGCTGGGGCATACGGTGTACGAGTTGCGCCAGTTAGAGGCCGAGATCGCCGGCGAGCCGATGGTGCCGTTGAGCGTGCTGTCACAATTGCGACGCGACGTGATTGCGGAACTGGAGCGGCAAGCGTCGCTGCCGGTTTCCTGGCCGGTGACCAGTGAATCGGCGTTGAATGGACTTCGTGCCGAGATTACCGAACCGGAACCGGATACCGAATCCGCGCCGCGGCTGCGCGTCCTCTGCCGGAATCTTTCGCAACTGCAGAGCGCGCTCCAACTCGACATTGCCGGCGTCTACGCCGATTTTCAGGACTTGCGCGAATACCGCGACGCCGTGCACGAAGCCCGCGCGGCGAACGTGCCGATCTTTCTTGCTCCGCCACGGATTCAAAAACCGGAAGAGTTCGGCTTCTTCCGCATGCTGGAAAAATTCGCGCCCGACGGCGTTCTCGTGCGGAACCTGAGCGGACTGCGCTTCTGTCGCGATCATGGTCTCACGGCGTTGGCCGACTACTCATTGAACGCGACCAACGAACTGACGGCCCAGTGGCTGCGGAATCAAGGGGCGCAGCGCATCACGGCATCGTACGATCTCAATCGCGATCAATTGTTGGAAATGCTGTCGTCCGCGCCGCCGCGTTGGTTCGAGGTCGTCGTGCATCAGCACATGCCGCTATTTCATATGGAGCACTGCGTCTTCTGTGCGGTCCTCTCGCCGGGGACGAACAAGACGAATTGCGGCCGGCCGTGCGACCGCCACACGGTGCAGTTGCGGGACCGCGTCGGTATGGAGCACCCGCTGCACGCCGACGTCGGCTGCCGGAACACGCTGTTCAACGCGATGGCCCAGAGCTCGGCGGAAGTTGTTCCCGAACTTCTGTCCCGCGGCGTGCGCGACTTCCGCATCGACCTGGTCGACGAAGGGCCCGACGAAGTCCGACCGTTGGTCGGTTTATATCACGAACTTCTCGCCGGCCGACGCGCCCCGGCGGACGTCTGGCAGAAACTCCGCGCCGCCAACCGCGTCGGCGTGACGCGCGGCACACTGGAAGATCGCCGCAATCCGCTGGCGATTTTGTAGTCCAGAGACTGCTCTTGACCCGTTGCGTCACCGGTTCTACAACCCGCCGAGTCTCGATGACTGCGCACCGACCAAGGACGTGTCATGCACCCCTGGCATCCCAGGGTCGTCTCGGCGGAAGAAACCCCGCAAGTGGGGGAATGGCCCGTCCGTTTGTGGCAGCGGCTCTTGGTCGACAGCCACGTTCCGATGGGGGGCCGCGTGCTCGTCATTGGTTGCCGGCAGCCCGAAGTCGTCGAGATTCTGAGCGAATGCTCCTTCGACGTCGCCGGAATCGACGACGACCCGGTCCAGGTCGACGCGGCGAACCGGTTGTTTCCGCGCTACACGTTCTCGTTCAGCCATCTCGACCAACCGCTCGCAGCGATGAACTGCGCCTTCGATCTACTGCTCATCCACGAGGTCGACGCTTATCGCCACGACTTGCTCGACGCTTCCGCTCGGCTGGTGACGGCGAACCTGCTGGCGTGCCTGAAGCCGCGCGGCCAGTTGTTCGTGATTCGCCGTTTCGCCGGCGCTCAGGACGTGAGCGCCGGACATCAAGCCGACTGCTGGACCAAGCATCTGGCCTGTTTTCCGGGAACCACGCTGCGCGATCAGTTCGCCGATCCGTGGTTCAGCCGGTCCACCTGGAACTGGTTGTGGCACCGCGCTTTGCGCGGCTCGCACCTAGTGGTGCGGCATGAAGTTCCGCTGGAACTGTACGCGCGCGACGCCTGGATTCGCTGCGCGCGCCGCGGACAACTCCACGGCCGCGCCGCTTGCTGCGCCGCCGCGACGAGTCAAATCCAGGCGACGCCACAACGCCGCGCGGCGTAACGACGTGCAGTAGCGGAACTCGTGAGAGTTCCGAACTGAAGTCTCACAACTTCAGCTCCCTTTCGCCTCGGAGCTATTCCGGCGAGACGCTCAAGACCTTGCCGAGTTCGATCTGCTTCGAGCCGACGGCAAGAAACGTCTTCCCCTCGCTGACGAGGACGCGGTCCACGGCGCCGCTGACGGTTTCGTTGTTCGCGTTTACGCCGTCGATTTGTTTGCCGAGAAACGACGTCGCACTCGTCAATTGCTGGCTCATCGTCAGCGATTTAAGCGAATCGGACAGTTCGATGTTGGACTGCAAGGCCCGCATGGCGGAGACTTGTTGCAGCAACTGGTCGCTGTCCATCGGGTTCGACGGATCCTGATTCTGCAACTGCACGATCAGGATTTTGAGAAAGTCTTCCGACGACAGGCCGTTGAAGCCGGTGTCGGCCTTGTCGACGATTTTCACCTGCGTCTGCTGGGCAATCTGCTCGGCGGTGAGTGCCATGGGAGTCCTTTCCCGTCAAATGCGAAGGTTGAGCGACGTTCTGGTGCGGATGTTCGGGGAGTGCGTTTCTTCTCGCTCGGTGTCGTCGGCCAGAAGCGGTTCCGCGGGAGGCTGCTGACGCGATTCCTGCTGCTGGCCGGTGGTTTGAGCGTCGGTCCGGCCCTCCGTGCGCGACTCGCCGGTCGTGTCGGTCAGCGGCGTTTCGGACCGCACGACCTGGACCTGGTCAGCGGCGACGCCCATCTGCGTGAGAACCTCGCGGAGTTGCGGCAGATGCTCGGTGAGCAACTGATGAGCCGACGCGGTTTCCGTCTGCAAGCGGGCGCTGGTGCGGCCGTCGAGATGCAGCACGTCGATTTGCACCGGTCCGAGTTCGGGCGGCCGCAGCGTGATCGTCAGTTGCCGGTCTTGCGTCACCGCCTGATGCAACGCCGGTTGAAGTTGTGCGACGATCGGCGGGAAACGCGTGCCGGCGTCTGGTGGCGCTGTCACCAAACCCGTATCGACCGGCGCTGCGCCCCGCAGCCACGCGGACGAATCGGCCGGGCCGGCAATGGACGCGGCGGTGTCGGCCGGATCGTGAGTGGGGAACGAAGAATTGCGCCGACCGACAGAACTTTGCGAATCGAAAGCGTCAGCGGACTTCTCGCTGGAAAACGAGAGCGAATCGCTGTGCGCCGCGGCGGCATCAACGCGAGCGGCTTTGGCGTGCGGCGCCGGAACGGTCGATTTGTCGCCCGCCGGGGCCACTTGCTGCGCAGCCTCGGCCGGTTTTGCGGCGGACGCGAGGTCCGTGTTCACCTGTGGATCGAGATGGTCCTCTTCTGCGGAATCCACCTGCGCCGGAGACGCAGCTGTTGCCGCGGAAGTGCTGGCGCTGGTCGTTGCAGCACGAATGTCGGGGGTATTCGAGGATGCTGAATCCGTAACGAGTGCTGCCGAAACTTGTGCGGTTACTTGGGAATTGATGATTTCGGTGGCAATGGCGGCCGCTTCATTGGAAGTTGGCGCGACTGTCGAAGCGGATGTCTCCTGCAGATTGGTTGGAAGTGTGGCCTGAGTTTTCATCTCACATAAGCCGACTTGCAGGCCGGCTGGTATCGGAATCGCCGGGAAAACTTCGCTCGCAGCCACGGCGAGTTTCGGTTCCGTGACAGATTCTTTCGGCGCTTGCAAGGCTTGCACCAGCGCCGCGGGCGGCGGCATCACCGCGTTGGGGACGGTTTGCGCCGGTGGAGGATTCGGCATCGGCGCCGCAGCGGCGGCGACGAGCCCCGCGATCAAACCGGACAGCAAAGGATCGACCTCCGCGGCTGGATCGACGGATTCGTACGCCGGCGTCAGATTCGTCTCCGCAGCTTTTCCGCCGGTGGCCGCGACAGTCGGCGTTGCGGTCGCGGGGGCAGGCTTCGGAGTCTGCGGCGATCCGGCGTTAGATGGCGGAGCGCTCTCCGAGCCAGGTTTGGAATTCGCCGGCGGGGTATCGGCCGGGCCGCGCTGCAGCGCATCGGCGAAGGACGGCGTATTCCCGTTCGATGACGCCGGCGCGGGTTTCTCCGGCGCGGCTGGAATGGCCGCAATCGAGAGGACGTCCACACGGGTCGAGCGATCGGGAACGTCCATGCGGCGTCCTTAGCCGTCGCGATCCGACGCTCCGGCTGTTCCTTGAGGAATGCTGTCCAACGTATTCTGAATCAAAGTCGTCGCCGGTTCGCCTCGGCTCAAGGCCTCGAAGATCTTCCGCCCGCGCAGCTTCCGATCGTCGGCGCCCCCTCCGGCCGCCGGCCCGGCCTCCGATTTCCCGGCGACATCAAATCCCTGCAAAATCTTCGCGATCGACTTCTCGGGCATGCCCCGCACGAGGGCGATCGACTCCTCCAGCGGCAATTCCATCAGCCGTTGCACGGCGGCGTCGGTCGGCGAGGCGAGCAGCACGGCGCGAGCCTGTTCCACAGCCTCGGTCGTCGACTGCTCATTGAGCGCCGTCAACTCCACTCGAAACGCCTCTTTCATTTCATCGAACGAATTCTGCCGGGAAATCAATTCATTCGCGCGATTCAGCGTGATCGACTTCACAAATTCCAGCTCGTTTCCCCGGCTTTCCAGGTCGAGCACGCGCATGATCCGCGCAGCCTGCAATTCCTGTTGAGATGCGCCAGTCGTCTTGATTTCTTCAATCTTCCCATCCTCTTCCGTTCGCGATTCTCCTGTTAGAATCAAGCGGATCTCGTACAGATTATGGTTGGTCAATACGCCTTTGGACCAGAGCCAACCCAGGCCGACGGCCTCCGCCAGCAACACGGTGCCGCTGATCACGCTGAAGAGAACGGCCAACAATCGAACCATGATCAATGCTCCTGCCAGTGTCTGGCTTGCCAGACTTCTTCCCGTTCGCGGGCCTGGACTTTCTCTTGCGCCTGCTCGAATTCCGCGAACTGCTTTTCAGAGAGTTGTTCGAGGACTTTCACTCCCTGATCGGCTTTCACAAGGGCTTGGCGACAGAGGGAAATCTGTGCCGCCAGTTCCTCACGCTGCCGAGCGACGGCGGCCAACTCTGCGGTGATTTGGCCCGCGCGATACCGCCGGCTGGCGAGTTTGTCGATCGACAACAATGCGGCGCCGGTCTGCTGGGTGCGCATTTCTTCCAATTGATCTAGCCGCTCTCGCTCCAACCGCTGTTGCTCGGCGATCGCCGCGGCATCGCGCTGCAGCCACTGCGCGAGCACCTGCCGGCACTGATCGCGCAGGCTTTCGCGATACTTCTGCAACGCGGCGAGTCGGAATTGAAAGCGGAGCATGATGCGGCGTTTTCATTCGTCCGAGCCGGAAGCGTCAGCGACGGTATTCGATTCGCGGTCCGTCGCTTACGCTTCCGGCTCGGATATTCCTAAGGTTTCAATTTTACGAGGCGAATCAGTGCGGCGGCGGCGGTTGCGAGATCGCTCGGTTCAGTCACTTTCTGTTGCAGGAACTGCAGGATCGCGGGACGGAGTTGCAGCGCGGCGTCAACGAGGCCGTTCGATCCCGCTTGATACGCGCCGATGTTGATCAAGTCTTCCGACTGCTGATACGCGGCCATCA
>CAZDGB010000271.1:0-10045 GCA_964504645.1 uncultured Planctomycetaceae bacterium
CATAATTGTACCAGTTTTGGGCTTAGAAAACCAAAGAAATAGACGCGTACGTACGCTAAAGCCGGTGGAATACGGCCAGGCCGCGCGAAATCCGCGCGGCCTCGCCGATGCAGGGATTATTCGATTCGCACGTACCACTTTCACGAAAATCCAAAGCTGAATTGGACGTTGTTCTATTTCTATTATCCCTTGGTCTGCGTTATCGGTCGCGTTGCAACCAGTGACACGCCGGACGAGGAAATCGTGAAATGGGCACGGCAGAATGAAAGTGTATATTTTGGGGACGTACACTTGCTCTGGGGACCGTAATCCCAACCCGGCTGCTCGCAATAGATCAACATGACGCAAGATACAGCGCCGCGGCATGACCGACGCGCAAAGTGTATGTCAGCCGGTCGGGATGCGCATCAATAGCCTTATTGACCGCGTCGTCGAACGTGGCCCCGACGAAATAGTCTTCCGACTCCGGCTCGATGCAGACAAACTCGCCGCGGTGATGCTCCTCCAACTCGGCGCGATATTTCTCTTCGTAGAGCCACTTAGCTTTCGCGGCGACTTGTTGCGCTTGTTCGGAAAGCATGGAAGGGACTCCTGAAATGATCGATCCGACGGGGCGCAGTCCGTCGGCTTCCGTCAATTCGCCAACGGCTGCCCACTCCTCAGATACGCGAACAAATTCCGCACCTGTTCCTCGGTCAGCGTATTGAGCTGGCCTTCGGGCATCAGCGATTTCTTCTGCGGGGCGAGCTCGTCGATGTCGGCCCGATCGAGCGAGACGGTCTGGCCTTCCGCGGTGCGCAGGACGACGACTTGCGGGTCCTGTTCGACGAGGAAGCCGGTGACGACGCGGCCGTCGGCGGTGGACGCGATGTACGTTTCGAAGCCCTCGCGGATTTCGGCGCTGGGGTTGATGATGTTGATCAACATGCGGCGGACGTCGTCCCGCTTGAACGACGTCAGGTCGGGGCCGACCTGGCCTCCCGTGCCGTGCAATACGTGGCATTTGCCGCACATCTGCATGTAGAGGACTTTCCCCGGATACGGGTCGCCGGGCTGCTGGCTGTCGGCGAGCAAGTCGGCGTACTTTTCAAGCTGGGCCTGCATCTCTTCGGTCGACGCGCCGGAGACCTCGCCGAAGTGCTTCTTGATCAGCGCGGCGATGAGCGGATCGCGATGGATCGACAGCTTGCGGAGCGTCTCCTCCGGCAGGCTCGCCGCGGCGATGTCTCCCTTGTCGACCGTTTCCAGGAGCGATTTCGCCCACGGCTTGCGGCTCGATAGAAGACTCTGCGCCACGCTGCGGAGATCGTCGGTCATCTGGGAATATTGCCCCAGCACCGTCGCGGCGATGCGGTCGTCGTTGTACGTCGGCAACGCGGACAGCACGGCGGCTTTCGCGGCGTCGTCCGACGAGCTCTTCAGCACCTCGAGCAGCACCGGCACGGCGTCCGGCTGCTTCACTTCGCCGAACAGCAGAATCAACTGGCTCCGGCGATCGCTCGCCGTCTTCGGATCGGCGATCGCGGCGAGCGCTTCCTTGACGGCTTCCGCATCGCCTTGCCGGACCTTAAGCGACAGCGACCCGCCGCCGGCCTGCGACAAAGCCTGCACCAGTTCCGGCGGAACGTTGCTCATCGAACGCCCGGCGAAGGCTTCTTCGAAGCCCTGCATCAGCATCTTGGTCTGATCCGGCCCGGGCGACTGCTTTAACAGCTTCGCGCAGATCGTGAGATCGGCCCGCTGGCCGGTCGCCGCGAACCGCCGCATTAACCGCGAGAGAATCTGTTCCTGGGCGAGCTTCAGCTTCCAGACCGCAGGATCGTCGAACAGCGCGAGGGCTTCCTTCGGCGTCGCCGTCAGCGCTTTTTCGAGCGACCACCAGATTTGCAGCGGCAGCCGGCCATCGGCGGCGTCTTCGTCGCGCGTCATCAGGCCGTGCAGAATCGGCAGCGCCTGATCGGCGGGCAACCGCTTTGCCGATGCGGCGAGCTGGCCGCGGACTTCGATGTTCGGCTCGGTTTTCGCGAGCTGCGTCGCCTTCTGAGCGATGTCCGATGGCAACCGCCCGTCATCGGCGAGGAGGCGGATCGTCCACAGGCGGACGTGGGGCTCCGCGTGATCGAGGCACTTCAGCGCGAGTTGCTCAGTCAGCGTCTTGTTGAGATACGTCGCCCACAAAAACTCGACCGCGAGCGGCCCTTGTGTCGCGAGGAGTTTCTCACTGAGCAACTTCGATTGCTTGCCGTTTTGCGGACCATCCGCGATCAACCGCCGCGCCGTCTCCCGCTGCCAGCGATTCGGGTGTTCGAGCTGCGCAACGAGTTCTTCGGGCGTCGTTGGACGCCCAGGGACTGCTGTCCCTGGGTTTCTGTCGCGGCTCTTAATGCGATAAATTCGCCCGCGGTCCTTGTCCATGCCTCCCTGGTAGTTCGACGTGTGGGCCAGTTGCGGGTCGTACCAATCGGCGACGTAAATCCAGCCGTCAGGGCCGTCCTTGATGTCGACCGGCTTGAACCACTTGTCGGTCGATTCCATCGCGAAGCCGATGTCCTGCGTGGCGAATGTGCCGGCGGTCTGCTTCACGTCGCTCATGATGACGTGGTTGAGCAGCGGCGCGACGCCGAACAGTTTGCCGCGGTATTTCTCCGGCAGTCGGTCCCCTTCGTAGATAATGAAGGCGTGCGTGAACCGCTGGGCCTTGTTGTGCGGCATAGCAGGGAAGTAGCCGAGCGAATACGGATTCGACAGCGCCCCGTGCTTGTTGAAGCCCTTCTGCAGGTAGCCCCCTTGCACGTAATGGTAACCGCGGGCGTCGCCGCCGTTCGTACCGGAGAAGACGCGTCCGGCAGCGTCGATTTCGACGTTGAAGGCGTTGCCGCCCCCCTCGCAGAAGATTTCGTAGCGCTTCGTTTCGGGGTGATAGCGCCAGATGTTCTGCCCCTGCGAGAAGACGCCGGCCTTGTCGCCGGGCCGCTTCACCGTGGCGGAGACCGTGCTCCCTTGCGCCGCGTAGAGCCAGCCGTCCGGACCCCAGCGCAGGCTGTTGACGATGGAGTGCGTGTCCTCCAGGCCGAAGCCGGAGAGCAACACTTCCGGGTCGCCGTCGGGGATGTCGTCCTGATCCTTGTCGGGATAGAACAACAGATACGGCGGGTTCAGCACGTACACGCCGCCGCGGCCCTGCACGAACGCCGAGGCGATGTTGAGTCCGTCGACGAACGTTTTGTGCGTGTCGTATTTGCCGTCGCCGTCGGTGTCTTCGTGGATGGTGATCTTGTCGAGGCCCTTCTCGCCGTGCGGCGGCGGTTCGGGGACTTTGTCATAGACGGCCCGCCACCACTGGTCTTTGCTGATCAGCGTGAGACCCGCCGGTTCAGGATACTGGATGTACTGCATCACCCACATCCGGCCGCGCTCGTCGAAGTTCATGAAGAGGGGCTGCCGCACTTCGGGTTCGGACAACACGAGTTCGAGTTCCAGATCATCCGGCGCGTGCAGGGCCGTCAGCGCCTCTTCCGGGGGCAAGGCGTTTTCCTGCGTGACGCGGTTGATGACCGTGGCGAACGGGCTGAGGGCCGGCGTCGGGATCACCTGGTCGAACGGTTTGAAATTCGCGGCGACTTCCTTCGCCCAGGAGATGTTGTCTCCTTTGCGGAATTGCCACGTGCCGGTGGTGTTGAGCGATTCACCCCCGGCGATGAGGAGCGGCGCGATTCCCTTGAAGCCGGCTTTGCCGTCGTTGTCGTAAACGCGCACGCAGATCGTGTTCGGCTCGCCGAATTTGACGAGATCCTGCGAGACGACGTAGCGGTGCATGTTGTGCAGACCGCTCGAATAATTCGGCGGCAAACCGCCGCTGACGCCGACGCGGGTGCCGTTGAAGAACGTCTCGCAGGCGTTGTCGACCTTGTCGACGTAGAGATAGAATCCGCGGCCTTTCCATTCGGCGGGGACTTTGACCGCGCAGCGATACCACGCGAACCCGTCGTAGTCGCCGATCTGATCCTCCCAGACGCCGGGGACTTTGATGGTCGTCCACTCGGTCTTCTCTTCCGCCTTCTGAGTGCGATCGGAGGGGGCATCGGACGCCGCCACAGGGGGCTCACGCCCCCCGCTCAGAAACGCCAAGGCGTTCACCAGCAACTGCGGAAACTGCGGCGCCGCGAAATCGGCAGGATGTCCCAGCGACGTGTAGAACGACTTCCCGCCGTCGGCACGCTCGTTGAGCCACGCGATCGGCTCCTGCGTGTCGGGTTTGTCCACCAGTTTGCCGCGGACCAGAGGCGTGGTGGTCTTGGCCAGCGGCGAGACCATGTAGAGCGAGCCGCCGGTCGGGAATTCTTCCGCGGCGATCCCTTTCAGAATCGGATGCGACTTCTGTTCGGCCAGCGGCCAGACGACGGTCTTCAACTCGTTGCCGTGGTGATTGGTGTAATTCCCGCCGAAGACCTCGGCGTCGAACTCCTTCCAATCGGCGAGGCTTTGCGGCGGCTTCTGATCGCGCAGGCAGAACGCATGGCTCGCCGTGCGGATGCCGACGACCGGCTTGCCCGCGGCGACGAATTTCCGGAAGCGGTCTAATTGCACTTTCGGCAACGGCCGGCGGCGGACGCTGACCAGCAGCATGTCGGCGTCGTCGAGGACTTCCAGGCCGGGAATGTCGTACTTGTCCTGGGGGTTCTCGTAGAGCATCGTCACGCGGAAGTCCTGGCCGAGATGCTTCGCGGCGAACTCCGGCAGCCTCGCTTCCGTCTGATATTCATCTTCGGCGGTGACGATCACCAGATGCGGCCGTTTGTCGGCGGGGAAGCGGTATTCTTTGCCGTCGAGAAAATCGCCGCTGATGAGCGTCGGGCACCAGTTCTTCTCGATGTGTGCGACGACGAGATCGGTCCCGGTGAAGTGGCTGACGAATGGGGCCTTCTCCGGGTTGTACATCGTGTCGGTGAGATCGCGCATCAGCGCGACGTTCAGCCCTTGATAAACCATCTGCCGGATGGAGAACGGACGGCCGAGAACGCACATGTTGGTGTGGACGCCCATCACGACCAGGTTCTGGATGCCGCGCTGCCGCAGCAGATAGTAGGCTTCGGCGGAGTCGGTGATGGCGTCGCCGTCCTCGATGTCGATCGTCTTGATCTGCCGGGTCCACGGGAACGGGTCGCCCCGCTTCCAGGTCGTTTCGCAATCGCAGCCGCCGTCGGAATCGTCAATGGGCAGATTGCCTTCGCGGTCCTTGTCGAGGTAGCACCAGTTCTCCAGCGGGCGCTTCGGTTCGGCGCGCGGCGCCGCCTGCGCGAGCTTGCGGCCGGGGTGATCCTTGTAAAACTCCATCGTGTTGCTGGGGCAATGGATGATGAACACCCCCTTGGCCCGCGCGGCTTTGAGGACTTCATTCATCCGCGGCGCCATTTGGGCAACACGTTCTTCTGCATTCGGGCAGGTGTGATGATCCCACATGTCGCAGACGACGATCGCCGTCTGCTTGGGGTTCCAGTCGGCGGTCTTGTGCGTGATGAGCGACCGGCCGGTGTTCTCGCCGATTGCGGTGCGGGAACGCATGTTCAGAGACAGGTATTTATCGTCCGCGAAGGCGGAATTCACCGTGCCGATCAACAACAACCATCCGAGCGTGCGGATACTCATGCAGCAACTCCTGTGACGAGGTCTCAAGCCATCCAGTTTGATGGCAAGCGAGACCAATTGCCAGCCCGTGACGACGAGCGAAAGCCACGGCGGGCTGACGCCGCGCCGCTCGCCTCGCTTAGGGCAAGAACCCGCGTTCGCGCAGTTCGGTGATGTTGTCCGGCGCGCTGCTGATGATGCGCTCGGTTGCGTATTTGAAGATGGCGAGACCGGCCAGCGGCAACGGCGCGGTCAGGATGGCAACGCGATCTTCTTCCTCGTTGTCCAACTGCCGATTGAGCTTTGACACCGTTTCTTCCAGGCTGTCGGTGACGAGCCGCTTCGGTCCGCGGCGGTTGCCCAACCGCAGATGTGAAAACGACGCCGTCCGCGAGAGGAGGAACGACGCGATCTCTTCTTCCTCGGCGTTCTCGAAGAAGTTCTCCAGTTCCGGCGGCGCGTTGTCGGGAGTAATAATCAGCGGTCGCGTGATCTTCACTTCCCCCTGCGACAGCGAGACCTGTTCCCCCGCGCGGGCAGGCTTCAACACCAGGTAGTACGGCAATTGAGATTCGCCGAACGTGAAGAGCGAATAACTCACCGGCCGGGCGATCTCGACGGCGTTCCAGGCGTCGCGAAACCGGCCTTCATCGGCAAAGCGGGGGATGAGAGACAAGGCAAGACCAGTCGGCAAGAAGTTCCATGGCGCGGAATTCGATCACCGAATTCTAGTGGAGTCGGTCGCGGAGGCAAATTCAAGGGGAGATCGGATCGCGGATGGCGGATATCGGAGGGGGAAGACACAATGCTTTCCGTACCCCAATTTATCCAGGAGCGTTCTCATGTCCGCCGTCACTCGTCGAGAGTTGTTCCAATGGAGCGCCGTCGCCGCTTCGTTCGCGGCCCTCAACTGCGACTTGCCGGCACAGGATGCGGCGAAGAAGGAGCCGCTGGCGCCGTTCAATCGCTTTCCGCGGATGGTGCAGGAGTTTTTCGTCGAACAGGTCCGCCAAGCGGAAGCCGAGGGGGAACAACGCCGCTCGGCGTTGAAGTCGAAGGCCGAGGCGGAAGCGTACGTCCGCTGGGTGCGCGAGCGGATTCAAGACGGCTTCGGCCCATGGCCGGAGAAGACGCCGCTCAACGCGACAGTCGCCGGCATCGTCGACCGCGAGACGTATCACATCGAGAAAGTGCTGTTCGAGAGCCGGCCGAAGTTCTTTGTCACGGCGAATCTCTACGTGCCGAAAGGCCGGAAGTTCCCGCTGCCGGGCGTCGTCGGTTCGTGCGGGCATTCCGTCAATGGCAAGGCGGCGCCGACGTATCAATCGTTCGCCCAAGGACTGGCCCGGCAAGGCTACGTCGTGCTGTTGTTCGACCCCATCGGCCAGGGAGAGCGGCTGCAATATCCTGACGAGCATTTGCATCCCACGGTTGGGGTGGGCGTGGGCGAACACCTGCTCGCCGGCAATCAGCAGTTTCTGGTCGGCGAATTCTTCGGCTCGTGGCGGGCGTGGGACGGCATCCGCGCACTGGATTACCTGCTGACGCGGCCGGAAGTTGATCCGCGGCACGTCGGTATCACGGGGAACTCCGGCGGAGGCACGATGACCACGTGGCTCGCCGGCGTGGAATCGCGCTGGACGATGGCCGCGCCGAGTTGCTTCATCACGACGTTTCGCCGCAACATGGAGAACGAGCTTCCCGCCGACACGGAGCAATGTCCGCC
The DNA here is from genome assembly GCA_964504645.1 of uncultured Planctomycetaceae bacterium. Lineage (GTDB taxonomy): Bacteria > Planctomycetota > Planctomycetia > Planctomycetales > Planctomycetaceae > CAZDGB01. Next base: position 7,352 of record CAZDGB010000271.1, read on the forward strand.
GAAAGTCCTGTCATTCGGATTGGATCAGGCCGATTTTCTCGCGGCGCTGGCCCCGAAACCGGTGATCATTCTCGCCCAAGAGAAAGATTACTTCGACGCCCGCGGCAGCCAGGAAGCCTATCTACGATTAAAGAAGCTGTATGAACTGCTTGGCGCGCCGGACAACGTGCGGCTGTTCATCGGCCCGCAGGAACACGGCTATTCGGTCGAAAACCGCGAGGCGATGTACGACTGGTTTAACCGCGCCACCGGTCGCGCGGGAGATGCGAAAGAACCGGAGATCGTTCTCGAGCCCGATGCGGTGCTGCAGGTGTTGCCACACGGACAAGTGGCCGAGATTTCGTCCGTGACAGTGTTCGAAGACACGCGGGCGAAATCGCAAGCGTTGAGTGCAAGCCGAGGTAAACCCGACGGCGATTCCCTGAAAAAACTGCTGCCGGAGTTGTTGAAGTTGCCGCCACGCGACGGCGTTCCCGAGTATCGGATTTTCCGCGCGCTCCCGAAACGCGACTATCCCCTGCCGAACGCCACACAGTACGGTGTGCAAACCGAACCGGGCATCCTGGCGCTCGTCACGCGACTCAGCGAGAAGCCCCACTATTCGCGGCCGACGCGGAATGCCGGCAACTGCGTGTTGTACGTCTCGCATCACTCGGCCGATGCCGAGCTCCGCGACGAGCCATTGATCCGCGAGACGATCGCAGCCGAACCCGACGCCACGATCTTCGCTCTCGATGTCCGCGGCATCGGCGATTCCCGGCCCGACACCTGCGGCATCAACACGTTTCTGTCCCCCTACGGCAGCGACTACTTCTATTCCTCGCACGCCATCATGCTCGATCGCCCGTATCCCGGTATGCGGACGCACGATCTGCTGACCGTGCTCGACTGGATCAAGGACTTCGGCTACACCGGCGTCCACCTCATCGCCAACGGCTGGGGCGCGATTCCCGCGACGTTTGCGGCGGTGCTTTCGGACGCCGTCACCCGTATCACGCTGAAGCACGCCTTGACGTCGTTCGCCGACGTCACCGAAACCGAACGCTACCGCTGGCCGATTTCATCCTTCGTGCCGGGCATCCTGCGGTACTGCGATCTGCCCGATTGCTACCGCGCGCTGGAATCGAAGAACTTGCGGCAGATCGAACCGCGGGGAGCGGCAGAGGGTTGAGGGATCCTCACAGCACCCCGTACTTGATGTACGCATCCGTCGCCTTCATCCCCGCTTTGATCGCGTCCCGTGTGATGTTCTCGTCGTGGATCTTCTTCCACGCCCGCGCGATGGCTTCTTTTTCCACCTTTTGCGGCACGACGACGACGCCGTCTTCATCGGCGAAGACTAGGTCGCCGGGACAGAACGGCACGCCGTCGATTTCCACGGGAATATCGACGTCGATCACCCGCTGGCGGTTCTGGCTGTCGTAGACGCAGGTCCCGCGGGCGAAGACGTTGAAGCCGATCTTGCGGATCTTCGCGACGTCGCGAATCGCCCCGTCGATGATCGCGCCGATACAGCCGGTGTTCTTCGCCGCCGTGGTCAACAGTTCGCCCCAGATGCCCGACCGCATTGACCCGCCGGCCGCGGCAATCAGGATGTCATCGGCTTTGCAGGTGTCGACGGCGATCAGTTCCAGTTCATAGGGCTTGGGATCGACGTGCGCCATATCGGCCCACAGCGACGTCTTGCAGCGCCCGACGAGCAGTCCTTCGCCCGTGTAGCGCGGCAGCGAAATCCGCGGCGACTGATGCGGATAGCCCAGCGCGTCGAGCGCGTCGCTCACCACCGCCGAGTACATCTCGCGGCGCATCATATCGAGGGTGATTTCGGTCGGTGCGGCGGCAGGCATTCGCAAGATCCCTTTCAGAGGTCTTTCCGAGCGGAGGGCGTGAGCCCCCCTGATTGTGCGTGCTTCAACGACCGACGCCGTAATCAGGGGGCTCACGCCCTGCGCTCGGGATGAATTATGAAGTCGTTTCTCTAGTTCCCGAGTTCGCATTACCATAGCTTATGCACAACCGGTCGTGCCACCTTGTCTACCGAACTGTGAGTCTCTCATGCCGCGCATCGGAATTCTGGCCCTGATCCAGGAATCGAACACTTTCCTCAGCCGCAAGACGACGTTCGCCGACTTCGAGAACGATGTCCTCGTCTACGGCGATGAAGTTCGCACGCGGTTCGAAGGCGCCCCGCATGAAATCGGCGGTTACTTCGAGGGACTCAAAGGCCAGAGCGTCGAAGTCGTCCCGATCTTCGCCGCGCGGGCGTATCCGTTCGGCAACATTATCGCGGCCGATTTTCTCAAGCTCGTCGGTCTGCTGCTCGACGCGCTGAAAAAAGCCGGACCGCTCGACGGACTGCTTGTCGCGCCGCACGGCGCTACGGTGAGCGAAGCGGCTCCCGACGCCGACGGCTACTGGCTCAGCGAAGTCCGCAAAGTCGTCGGGCCGAATGTGCCGATCATCGGCACGCTCGATCCGCACGTGAATCTCTCGCCGCTGATGGTGAAGTCGGTCAATGCGTTCACGGCGTATCGCACGAACCCCCACATCGACCAGAAGCAGCGCGGCCTGGAAGCCGCCGACCTGCTGCTGCGCACGCTGCGCGGCGAGATCAAGCCGACGCAGGCCGCGTCCTTCCCCCCGACGGCGATCAACATCGAGCGGCAATGCACCGACGAAGAGCCGCTGAGCAAG
>CAZDGB010000272.1:0-4888 GCA_964504645.1 uncultured Planctomycetaceae bacterium
ACCGTCGTGCTCGCCACGGTCGTTTCGGCGAAGGAGCCTAAGCCGGGCTTCGACGAAAGGACCTGCTCATGCCTGCTTTCCGAACTTGCGACGGCGTCATGCGACGCGACTTTCTCAAGGCCGGCGTCGTCGGCGCCTCGGCCCTCACGCTCGGCAACTATCTCCGCTGGTCCCAAGCTGGAGAGCTCTCCCCCGGCAAGGCCAAGGCGGCGATCTTCATCAACCTCGGCGGCGGGCCGTCGCATCTCGACACGTTCGATCCCAAGCCGCAATCGCCGGACGAATACCGGGGCGAGTTCCAGCCTATCGACACGAATGTCCCTGGCATCCAGATCAGCGAGCATCTGCCGAAGCTCGCGCAGGTCGCAGACAAATTCACGATCCTGCGCGGCGTGAGTCATACCCTCGCGGCCCACGAGCTCGGCAGCCAGTACATCAATACGGGCAACCGGCCGCTGCCATCGCTGGAGTTTCCCGGTTATGGCGCAGTGGTGGCGAAGGAACTCAGCAGCCCGAATGATCTGCCGCCGTTCGTCGCCGTACCGACCACGCCGCAGAAACCGGGCTACCTCGGCGTACGCTACGCCGCGCTGAGCACAGGCCAGGCGCCGAAGGCTGGCCAGCCGTTCCGCGTGCGGGGCGTGTCGCTGGAGAAAGGCCTGACCGTGGAGCGTTTCGACAAGCGGCAAGCGCTGCTCCGCGATCTCGACCAGACGTTCGCCGGCTACGAGAAGGACTACGACCTGCTCGACGGCCTCGACCGGTTCTCGCAGCAGGCGTATGAAATGATCTCGTCGCCGCAGGCGAAGCAGGCGTTCGACGTCAGTCAGGAATCGCCCGGGTTCGCGGCGCCGTTCGGCGATTCACCGTTCGGGCAAAGCTGTTTGTTGGCGGTGCGACTCGTCGAATCGGGCGTGCGATTCGTCTCGCTGCAGCACGGCGGCTGGGACACGCACAACGACAACTGGGCTCGTCTGAAGGACAAGCTGCTGCCCCCGTTCGACATGGGACTTTCCGCCTTGCTCGCCGGATTAGAACAGCGCGGATTGTTGTCGTCGACGGCCGTGTTCGTCGCCGGGGAGTTCGGACGCACGCCGAAAATCAATAAGCAGCGCGGCGGTCGCGATCACTATCCACGGGCCATGTTCGTCCTGCAGGCCGGCGGTGCGGTGCGCGGCGGCCAGGTCCTCGGCGCCAGCGACGAGAAAGGCGAAGCCCCCGCGGGCGATGGCTTCTCTCCCGACGACGTTGCCGCCACGTTCTTCACCAACCTCGGCATCGACCCTCACAAGGAATACACGACCCACACCGGCCGCCCGGTAATGCTCGTGCGAAATGGTCGAGTGATTCCGCAGTTGATGGGGTGAGGAACCCATCCTCTGAGAGAGCCAGACCGAGGAACACACGGATTTCCGTATGTTCCTCGTTTTTTTTTTCCAGCTGGGGAGTGAATTCAAATCGACCGGGTATCGATTGGCAGCCGGTCGTACAGCGATTCAATGGATTGGATAAATCGTTTCTTGCTGAAACGGGAGACGACCCAATTCCGTGCGGCTTTCCCCATGCTGGCACGAGTCTCCGGCGAACGGAGTAGCTCGATTGCCCGCGAAGCAAATCCTTGAACGTCGTCCGGAGGCAAGAGATAGCCGGTTCGGCCGGCGTCGACGACCTCATCCAGCGGAGCGATCTCGGACGTCAGTACCGGAACCTCGCAAGACTGGGCCTCGGCGATTGATAGGCCGAATCCTTCTTCGCGCGTTGGAAGCACGAACAGGTCGCTGGATGCCAGCAAATCGCGAGTCGTCTCGTCGGGCACAAAGCCCCAGAAGCGGACGTTGCCGGCAATCCCCCATTCCGCCGCGAGCGTTCGCAGTCGCTCGGCGTGCCGCCTGTCTCCCGATTGAGCGCTGCCGACAATGTGAAACATCGTTTCCGGCAAGTGTTCGATTACGGCCTGTGCCATCCGCAGGAAGCACTCGTGACCTTTGTGCGGCGCCAGCGCCCCGACGATGCTGACATGCCGCTGCGCTGTGGAAAGCCCTAAACGGTTGCGGACCTCATCAAGATCATTGGACGGAATGAACCACTCTGTGTCGATGGGGTTCCACACGCTTTCGATCGGAATGTGCTGGCGGCCATCCAGGCAGCCTTCCAACGTGCGTTTCATGAAGAGGCTGGGAGTCACGACGAGTTGGGGCGGCCGCCGGAATGACCACGAGATCGTCTGTGAGGTGACGTCGGGATGATGTACGTGGCACATCTTTTGCCCCCCGCAGAGATCTGCTGCAACCGACGACAAACGATAGGTCATCGGGTCGTTTGCATGCAGCAGATCGATGCGTCGCCGACGCCATTCTTGGATCAGTCGCCCCACGGCCAGGAGTGAGGCGATTCGCCTTCCAGGGCGCGGTCTGATGTCGATGGTCGCATAGGGCACATCCAGGCGAGACAAATAGTCCTCGATGGGCCCCGGCACCGGAATCAGGCTGAACGGTTCAAAACGCGATCGGTCGAGTCCTTCCAGCAGGCTCAGTAGCACCTTGTTGCCGCCGCCGACGAGCGACGAGGAATGCGTATACAAGATGCGAACGCAATTGTCAGACGACTTCATACGGTTTTCCTGACGGCGAGCGGGCAGAATCAGCAACCTCCGCCGCCAGCCCGGCGATGCGCTGCCGAATTCGGTCCCATGAATAGCGCTCTTCCACGGAGCGCCGCCCCCGCTGTGCTGCCGCCAGCGATTGTATGGGCTCCCGCAAGATCCGGCAGCAGCAGCGCGCCAGATCGGACGGCTGATCGGCCCGCATCACGCCCTCGTCCTCCCCGAGATCCAGACCGAAGGCGCCAATGGTCGTACTGACGACTGGCACGGCATACGCCAGCGATTCCGGAATCTTCAAGCGCGTGCCGCCGCCTGCCAACAACGGTACGATGCTCAGTGCTGCCCTCTGAAAAAACGGGGTCAAATGCTCTACGAATCCGTGGACATGGATGCCGGCCGCTCCCGACTGCGCCTGCAGCCAGCCCGATGCGCCTCCCCCGACGATGTCCAGCTGCGCATGCGGGCATTCCTGCCGAATCTGCGGCCACACCGTTTTCAGAAACCATTCCATTCCGAACGCATTCGGCGCATAGCCCAACGCTCCCACAAATAGCACACGCTGCTCGGGAGCGCGGTCCGGCAGGGGATGCGGCACGGTGGCGCCGTTCGGGATGACGACCACATTCCTCTCCGGCTGTCGGAGACGATCGTCCTCGGAGCACCGGATGACCCGCGCGAATTTCTGCGTCAGCGTCCGTTCGAAAGGCCGCAGCTTGACGAGGTTGGCATAGTTCAAAACTTTGGAGCCATACCACGGGGTGCTGCGCAGCAGATGGTATTCCCGGACATATTCGAAATCGTCGGCGTCGAGAATCGTCCGCGCGGGATCGTTCCACCCCAGCGCGATGGCGCAGTTGGCTTTGGAGATCCAGACGGCGTCGTACTTCTCCGACGCCACCCATCGTGAAAACCAGCCGGCCAAAGCCGTGTTTCGCGGACCGAGAAACTGGAACGGCCGCGACTCTCGCGCCAACAGTCCGCACCGCCCCAACGTGGATTCGTAGGCTCGCCGCTGCCGAGCCGTCGGTGACAGCCATTTGCGGCTCAATCGCGTCACCCGCCGACACCCCTCGAACGCCTGTTGATTCTGCAAGCCTTGCGATTGGAAGGTCACGACGTCAACGGTGCTGCACGACAGTAGCGCCTGTAGCGTATGCCAGCGGCGAATATCGCCCCCGAAATGCAATGGCCATTCCAGCGAGGGGGCTACAAAGAGGATGCTCATGCCGTCCGTAGCGGTTTGATCTGTGCGGACAGTCAAATCAGTCATCTTGCGGCAGCACAACTCTAGCGGCCGGATGGCCAGACCCTGCATCGAACGTCACTCGGTTTCAGCGGATGTGTAGGACGACAATTCCGGGGCGATTCCGAGCACTTTACGGTAGGTCCAATGCAAGGGAAGTTTCAACATGGCCTGGAGCGATTGTCTGCGTTTCTCCCGGCAACTCAACGCTAGTCGCAGCGCGTCGAACGCCTCGCGATAGTAACCTCCCTGTCGGAACCAATAGGCACGTCCAATGAGTTCCTCGGAAAGCTGATGCAAGATTCCGGAATCCCGGCGCAGCTCTGACGAACTTTGCACATAGTGTACTCGGAGTCGATCGAACTCGGAAAACATAATCACCTTCCGGTGGCAAGCATTCCCCGCATGTTCGCGGCGCCAATAGGCGACGATGGGAGCCAGCGCTGCATGGCCACGACTGCACAGCCAGCACAACATGTCATAGTCCGCCGCGATCAACAGAGACTCATCCATCCCGCCTTTGCTTTGCCAATCGCATCGTCGAAACATAAAGCCCGGAAAACCGATCGTAAACTGGCCTCGTTCAATCAACAGCCGAAGCGCAATTTGCTTCTGAATCACGTAGTGTCCGTCGCGCGGAACACCGGCTTGACGAACGGATTCCCTGACTTCCAGTCGAGGACGAACTGTCTCGCGATCCTCCAAACGTCCGCACCAGGAAAACGCAAAACTGACATCCGGGTGCTGCTCCAAGATCTCAGCCTGAACTTCGATCTTGCGCTGATCCAAAACGTCATCCTGATCGACGACGGCAATCAAACCGCCGCGGGCCGCCTCGATTCCGACATTCATGGGGCGCGCCGGACCGCCGCTATTCTCAGTCAGCGCGATCAACCGAACCGGCACGGCGCTCGACTGGCCGGCCTCCGCGACGACCTCCCGAGTGCCGTCCGTCGAGGCATCATCGACCACGACGATTTCCCGCGGCAGCCGCGTTTGGGCGAACACGGAGTCCAACGCCTCGCGAATGAATTTCGCGCCGT
>CAZDGB010000272.1:4898-10041 GCA_964504645.1 uncultured Planctomycetaceae bacterium
CGTTGTAAGTCGGGATGACGACGGTACAGTCAGACGTCTTCACGGCGTCGCTTCAATCAGTTCGGAAACCGCTTTGCTCGGCGGCACACAAACTCTGCCTAGCGCTCTGCGCGTCGCGTCCAGGTATGCGCGGCCCCAGCGCTGGCACGGTTCGAGGTGATTTCCTTCGGCCCACTCGTTCCAGGCATTGATGAAGCATATTTGCGGCATCGCGGGTGTGTTGCGTACCTTCTGGACGACCGTTGTCAACCATTCTTCGTAAAGTTCTGGCGTCGAACCGTCCAGAATGGTAGCGCCGCTTTTCCGCCGCGACGCATTGTCCCACATCGGCGTTACGCACGGGAAGCGTACATAATCGGGATCGGGTTTGGATAGCATGTTCTGCATTAACTGTTCGTAGCTGTGGATCAAGTGGTTGCAGTCCCCATCCAATCGCGGGCGAAGCCGGCTCAGCCCGGTTAATCCGTACCGGCGCAAGCGCTCACCGAGAAGACGCCAGTCGGGCGCGAATTCCACGGCGGCATCGAATCCCCAAATTCGAGGATCGACGTGTTCCGCCGCTCCGCTCTGCACGCTGCACAGGAAAACCTCGCCGATGCCTTCCGCTCGTGCGATATCTCGCCACGTGCCGACGGTCGATTTCGCCTGTGGAAACTGCGAGGCCTTGTAAACGAGAAACAGAGGCCGGCCGTCGACGCGGAAATAGCGCTCATCGGCAAAAAAACGACAGAGAAACCGAAAATGATCGACGTCGTCTTGTTCGTTGTATTTCTGTTCGAGCAAAACCTGGTGGGAGCCGCCGTCCCACACGCGCGTCCAGTTCTCATTAGCCCAGCACAAACAGAACGGGAATTCTGGCTGGCCGGAGGCGAGAATCTCGTCAACGGGACGATTCAGCAAACGGCGGCCGTTGAACCAGTAGTGGTAATAGCAGAAGCCGCCGATGCCGTACTCTCTGGCCAAAGCCGCTTGCGCAGCACGCGTCTCGGGAACGCGAAGATCATAGAAGCCCAAATCCGCCGGTAGATGCGGCTGGTAATGGCCCTGATACAACGGCCTCGCTTTCGCGACATTCGTCCATTCGGTAAATCCGCGCCCCCACCATTCATCGTTTTCGGGAATGGGATGAAATTGCGGCAGCACCATGCAAATGGCCTGGAGGCTTTTCATGCCGGGGGATTCAGATTGCACCACGGTTGGGTAATGCATCGCGCGGCTATTCATCCTTTTGCCATCCAGCGTTTGTACCTCAGTTGAAACTCATGCAATCCTCCTGAACGGAATGATTGATAAGCGGAGTGCGCCAGCCGAAAACACGCAAAAGGATTTAAAATCTTCCACGCGAGAGAGGCGGCGCGAGGACGCTTGCGCACAGGTCGGGCGCGAGCATGCTCGATCGAGTTCGACAATTCTGGCTTCACCGAGACTGGTGATAGTACCCGCTCGACATACTTCTTTCCGTTTAGTGACAAGTCCTGCCACAGCGATTTGTTGTCATACACCTGTAGAATTGCCGCCGCAAAATCCTCGGGGGTATCGGCCACAAGCACCTCTTTGCCGGCGACAAGCCCCATTCCCTCCGCGCCGACGGATGTGGTGACGCATGGCGTTCCTGTGCTGAGATATTCTCCAATTTTCCCTTTGACCCCCGCGCCATATCGCAAGGGGGCAATCGAGGCCCGATGGGCTTCCAGCACCGCCTGCATGTCATCCACAAAGCCAGTGACGGTCACACCCTCGAGCGCGGCATACTTCTCGAAACTTGCGGGGGGATGGCTGCCGGCGATAGTAAACCGAATGTCTTTGCGCTCCGCTCGAACCAGCGGGAAGATCTGCTCCATGAAATAATCCACAGCGTCGACGTTCGGTGCAAATCGGTAGCCGCCGAGGTAAACGATGCCATCGCGAGCTTCCAGGTCTGGCGTTTCTTTCTTCGGCACATGAACATTCCCGATGACAAACACGCGTTTACCGGGTTCAAGGCTATCGTGACGCAGTTGCGAGCGCTCCGTGTCGCTAACGACCCAAACCGAATCGGCGGCATTGAGCGCCGTCCATTCCGCAGCGAAGGTCGCTTCCGCGGCCGCTCGGTCCGATTCCAATCCGGATAGCTCCGCCGCACGGCGCTCGCGAACGTAGTGCAAGTCCACTGTATCGAGGATGCAATGGCAGGCCGGCGCCATGCCCCGGATCGTCGCAATCGAACTAGAGAAGACAAAGTGGTGCGAAAGGACTGCGACGTCTGGCTGAAACACCGTTAAAAAGCCATGCAATAGCCCCAAAGTGCCGTCAGCTGCGTCCGGTGATCCATCAAAGCACTTCACGCCATATGATTCGAGCGCGGCACGATACTTCGCATCACTCTGCTGATGCGACCAGAACGCCACGTCGTGACCGGCATCACGCAACGCCTTCGTCAGCTCAAACAACCGCAAGGCCCCAGAATGGGTGTCGAACGCTGGGTATTCGAAGTAGACAATCAACACCTTCATTTGAACGCAGCCTCAGAGATTCAATCACTACATTTGCACTATAGCTGAACGGCCGTTTGATCGAGAGATTTACATGCGCGAGAGACTATACCAGCCAACTTACCACCTGCTTCTGTAGTAGTACGTGTGACGTAACATGCTTGAGACAATCCAACACGACCACAAATCGCTCGGACGACAATGCTAGCAGCTTTGACAAGTCTCGTTAAGAAATTCTTGCCGAGATATTCCTCGAACTCCGGTGAAACAATGATGACCGTCTTGTCGCTATGCACCTGAGATTCCAGGCCTATTAATCGTACCCCAATCCGCTCTCGTGAAAATCTTCGCAACAACTCAGCATGACGGGACAACTTGCCTCCATACATAAGTGTCACAGTGCCTACAGGCGAAAAATCTTGCGAGTATTCATATGCTTTAAGCCTTTCGTGCACGACGCATTGCGACGCAAGATTGTCAGAAGGCTCAAGTGAATCTCGCCACGAATCAGCGTTGCCGCTATCGATGACACTATGATTCTTTCTCTTCCATGTCTCGTGGGACGCAACAACGGAAGATGCATTTTGTTGAGGCGTCAACATCGACGCTTCAAACGACAAATCACAAAACTTGCAAATATCTCTCATTTTGCGTTCTGGATCCCGAACCAAATCCTCATACCGAACTGTGATCGCATCCCGATCTTCACTAAACACTCGTGCAGTCGGAATATCGCGACTTAGCCAATAATGGATTCCATCGAGAAATTGCGATTCACCCCAGGGCACTCTTGCCAGTGATTGGGCAACCGCTCTCGGGTCCCGCACAAGCCTGATGATGCGAGCGTGGGGATAAATCTTTCGTATTGCGGCGCTGTGCAGCATGTGGTCAGGTGTCTTTTCAGCCCACCGCCTCTTCTTGGCTCTGGTCATGTGCGTAACGGTTAGGCACTCGAGAAGAGATTGAACCGAAGCGGGCCGCGTCGACAAAAAACTTGATAGGTCGGCATCTGTCAAATTAAAATCATCGACGACCCGCGATCTCCATGGCTGAATGCCTTTAAGTAAGTTCACTCCACATTCTGGCCACGTCTTTGAAAAAATCCTTTCGCTAAAAGAACGACCGTTGAGATGCGAGAAAAAGTGTGTCTCGGGGCCGCAGTTAAGTTCAGAATGCGATGTCAGCATCGCCGCTAACAGCGTCGTCCCAGACCGCGGAACTCCAACGATAAAAATGGGGTCGGCGGCCATGGCTCTACGCTTTCTGCCGTCTCATTATCAAAGTGAAGAACGGTCTTGAAGACGGGGTTATCATGTTAGCGATTCGCTCTCCCCAAGATGCTGGTTCCCCACGGAATATCACTTTCTCAGCAACCATTCCAAAATGTCTCATGAATGACATAACCTCGACTGGGGTATACTCCCTGATGTGCCCCATGTGCCCGATCGCTTTCAGTTTCGAGAATTCGTGAAAGGGCTCTGCGCAAATCGCGAAGGCTTTCCCGTGGAAAAGCAGGTTTTTCAGCCCGCGATAGGAGCGCAGATTCGGAGTCGACACGAACAATAATCCATCCGGTTTGAGAACTCTACTCAGCTCTGATGCCGTATGGATGAGGTTAATACGGAGGTGCTCAAACACCTCATTCAGCAGCACGCAATCAAACTGTTCGTCTGGAAAGGGCAACGCTTCTCGCTCGATGTCACACTGTGCGACCGTTAGTCCAGTTCTCACAATTGCGTCGGAGTAACGTGAAGGATCAACGTCAACTCCGGAGATTGCATATCCAGCTTGTTTTAGTGAATGAGTGAGCAAAAGAGGTATGCTCCCGACTTCTAATATTCTTGATGCTGGCGCGCAATGTTTCGCACATAATTCCAAGTCAAAAGCGAGGCGAATGCAGTGCGAATGATAATATTCATCGTGCCATTTTTTAAGTGAAGGCGATGACGGCTGCACCGCTTCATAGGCATTGCGAAGTGTGTTTGCGAAACTAACAGAGAGTGCGGAGGACATCATCTTCAGTTAAATGAGCCGGAAGGAATGCTAGCGTGATTCCAAGTGGCGGGCACTAAGAAATATCCGTGAAACGAGGCCGGAAGGCGGCCGGAGTTAAAGACGTCCGAAGCGACAACGTTCAGCCGGATTACATGTGGTAGAAGGTCTAGCTGTTGATCTCGGGAAGAGCATCCGATCGTGAGAGTGTAAGTCGCAGGAGATAGCGGAAGGCTGGGCACAAAGCATTTCAACGTACCGCTAGGTGGTAGGTCTGGTAACGATGGTGAATGTATTCCGGTCTGTAAAAGAAACAGGTTGTCGCCGGCAGGGGAGTGGAATTGCACTCCAAAGCGTGGCCGCTCAAGCGTTGATCGGGACGAATAGTGAATTGTAATAATGCACTCAGAGCCCGCAACAATTGAATCACGTTCAATGCCGTTGGCGTCCGAAATGGCGACTGATGTGATGATTGGTGTCGAGGACGGAGCGCGACATGATGCGAGAGTTGGGGTTACCGATGTATGCGAATTAACATACGTTCTTATGATTTCTCGTGTTTCACCGGTGCCCGCGATGACGCCGTGCTCTAGCAATACCGAATGGCCACATAGTTTCTCCACCGCCGCCATGTTATGGCTCACAAAATTAGACCCAACATGCGATTTAGGTGCAGCTTC
>CAZDGB010000273.1:0-10012 GCA_964504645.1 uncultured Planctomycetaceae bacterium
AGGCATGCGGATGGTCGCCGCGATGAAGAAAAACGGCCGCATCGTGCAGATGGGATCGCAGCACCGCGCGACGACGCGGCTGCAATCGGCGATCGAGTTCGTGAAGACCGGCGCACTGGGCCGCTGCCTCGTCGCGAAAGCCTGGGAGAGTTCCCGGCAGGGTTCCATCGGCCGGCCGGAAGACAGCGAGCCGCCGGCAGAAGTCGATTACGATATGTGGCTCGGCCCCGCGCCGAAACGGCCGTTCAACATCCGCCGCTTTCACGGCAACTGGCGGTGGTTCTTCGACTACGGCACCGGCGACCTCGGCAATGACGGCGTGCACCGGTTGGACATGGCCGTCGCCCTGATGGATGCCGCCTGTCAGGCTCAAGGCGACGAGCCGCTTGGGCTGCCACGGTATATCACATCGACTGGCGGCAAGTGGTACTTCGACGACATGCAGGAGTTCGCCGATACGCAGCAGATCAACTACGAATACGGCGGCAAGTCGCCGAAGTTCCTGACCTACGAAATGCGCATCTGGGCGCCGTACGGCTACCTCGACGAGTCGGAAGGCTCGGCGGTTTTCGGCGACAAGGGGTATATCATCGCCGGCAACAACCGCTGGCGAGCCTTCGAGAAAGGCGGCAAGATCATCGGCAGCGGCGAAGGCGACAGCCACGAGGCGCCGCACGTGCAGAACTTTATCGACTGCATCAAGTCGCGCAAGAAGCCGTACTGCGATCTGGAGACCGTCGGCCACCCGGCGTCGGTACTGTGTCACGCGGGGAACATTTCCGCGCGTCTCGGCGGACGGCGTCTGGTATTCGATCCGGCGACGGAGACGTTCGACGACCAAGAAGCGAACGCGCTGCGCGGCCGTCCGGAATGGCGTAAGCCGTGGACGCTGCCGGAAGTGTGAAGTTGCTCAAAGCCCGCCGACGGTGTCGGCGGGACGCTTCTCCGAAGCATCGCTTTGCGGTGCCTTTTTTACCAAGCTTTGCAGCGGGATCACCGCGTTCATGCTGCCGCTGCGGAAGCCGTCGAGATCGACCGTCACGTAGCGGAAGCCGTACTCGTGCAGTTTCTGACGGATCTCCTGCCGTGCAGAGGGATCGAGAATCTTGTCGAGATCGCTCTCCGCGACTTCGATCCGCGCCAGTTCATTGGCTTCCAGTCGGACGCGGAATTCCTTCAGGCCGAACGTGTCGCGCAGGAACGATTCGGCCTGATCGACGCGCCGCACGCGTTCCGGCGTCACGGCGATGCCATAAGCGATGCGGCTCGACAGGCAGGGGCTGGCCGGTTTGTCCCACACCGGCAGGTTCCAGTGCCGGGCCAGTTCGCGGACGGCGGCCTTGTTCAATCCGGCTTCGACGAGCGGGCTGCGGACCTGGAAATTCGCGGCGGCCTGTAAGCCGGGACGGAAATCCCCCTGGTCGTCGAGATTCGCTCCATTCGCCAGCACGTCGACATTCCACCGCGGCGCCAGCTCGGTCAATCGCGTGTAGAGCTCGCTCTTGCAGAAGAAACAGCGGTTGAACGGGTTGGCGAGATACTCCGGATTCTGGAATTCCTCCGTCCGCACGATCTCATGCCGGATGCCGATCTGCCGCGCCACTTCCGCCGCGGCATCCAGTTCGCCGGACGCCAGGCTCAGACTGACAGCCGTGATGGCCATCGCCCGCTCGCCGCACGCCAGTTGCGCCGCTTTGGCGACGACCGCGCTATCGACCCCGCCCGAATACGCGACCGCGACGCGGCCATATCCGGCGAGAATCGCCAGCAGCTTGTCGCAATGCGAGTTCAATTCGGCGGAGGCGTCAGACATGTTCGTGGCCAAGGCGAGAATTGTCAGGTTTCTCCTGGAAATCATACCACCGGGCGGGACGGAAACGAACGTTTGCCGTCACTTGCAGGTGAAATGACAGTAGTCGGTCTTTTGCGCTCCGCTGCTGGTTCGTATACTGAAATCCTGATTCCCCGAGCGGGTGACGTCCCCAGGAGCGAGCTTCGATGACGCGATCTTCCCTCAGCCTTGTGCTGGCCGTTCTCATTTGCGGCGGACTCGTCGCCCAGGCCGCCATCACCACCGCACAGAAACGCGAGCTCAACGCCCTCAAAGGGGAGATCAACAAGGCCGCGTCGTTAATCGGCAAAAAGAAGATCGACGAGGCTGAAAAGGCACTCGACGAAGTCGAGAAAAAGCTCGAAGAGTACGTCAAAACCGAGGAGATCCCTGAGACAGAGACCGTTCTCAAAGGGGTCCGCCAAGCCCTGGAAAAGCAGCAAGCCGCGCTCGTGAAAGCCGGCGGCAAGACGAAGGTGGTCGAAGAGGTCAGTTTTCTGAAGTCCGTCGCGCCGCTTCTGGCCGACAAGTGCCTCGGCTGCCACGGCGGCGACGCAAAAGGGGGCCTGCGGCTCGACACGTTCGCCGGCATGGAAAAAGGGGGCGCGAGCGGTCCGCTGCTGGTCATCGGGCAACCCCAGCAGAGCCTGCTCATCGGCCGGCTGACGACCGCCAATGCCGATCTGCGTATGCCAAAGGGAGATGACGCGCTGTCCGCCGATGACGTCAAGAAAATCGCCGCGTGGATCGCCGGCGGCGCGAAGTTCGACGCCGCCGACAAGAACGCCAACCTCGGCCGTCTCGAGAAAGTGAAAGAGCCGGCGATGATCGTCAAGGCGACGGGCGAGGAACGAGTGTCGTTCATCCGAGACCTGGCGCCGGGATTCGTCAATACTTGCCAGCGGTGCCACAACGCCAACAACCGCCAAGGCGGATTGTCGATGGTCACGTTCGAAAAACTGATGCAGGGAGGCGACAGCGGCCAAGTGCTGCTGCCCGGCAAGCTCGACGACAGCAAGCTCTGGACGATGATCAACGAAGGCGACATGCCCCGCGGCCAGGCCCGCATTACCCGCCCCTGGTACAACAATCTCAAAATCTGGATCGAAGAAGGGGCCAAGTACGACGGCAACGACGCGCGGGCCGAACTCGCCAAGCTGATTCCCACCGATGAAGAACTCAAGATGGCCGAGTTGGCCAAGCTGACGCCGGCCCAGTTCGCCGAGCGGCGGCTCGCCGCGTCCGAAGAGCAATGGACCAAGACCTTCCCTCAAACCGAGCCGAAGAAAACAGAAAACGGCGAGTTCAATTTGTTCGGCGACGTTTCTGAAGCGCGGTTAAAGCAGATCAGCGGTTGGGCCACCGAGCAAACCGAAACGCTGCGGACGATGTTCCAGGCAAAGGAAGCCCCGCTGTTCCGCGGCAAGCTGACGATCTTCGTTTTCAAGGACCGCTTCGGCTACGAGGAGTTCAACAACACGATTCACCAGCGCGAAGTCCCCCGCGAAGTGGTCGGCCATTCCCAGGTGACGCCCATCACGCAGGAGGAAGCGTTCATCGCCGTGCAGGACGTTGGCGACGGCGCGAATGAAACTTCACCCGGCATGCAGCTCAACCTGATGGAACAGCTCACCGGGGCGTTTCTCCGCCGCGAGGCGAAAGGCACCCTGCCCGACTGGCTGATCCGCGGAACGGGCATGGCGCTCGCCGCGGGATCGGACCTTGGCGCGGAATATCTTGGCGCGCAGCGCAAGGCCGCCGGGACGGTGCTGCAGAACTCGCGGCTCGAACGGCCCGAGCAGATTTTCGAGAGCGGCACGTTCTCCCCGTCCGACGTCGGACCCGTCGGCCTGACCGTCGTCGAATTCCTGCTGAAACAAGGAGGCGGCGGAAACTTCAATCAGTTCGTCAAACGCGTGCAGGCCGGGGAGAGCCCCGCCGAAGTCATGAAGGCTGTCTATCGCACCGATGCGAAATCGCTGGGGCTCACCTACGCGGCGGCCCACGCCGGTCTCAAGGCAGGCGGCAAGAAGAAGGGGAAATGACGCCCCGCGGCCTCAGGGCGAAAAATCGCCGTCCGGGGCACATGACTTGCGAACGTTTGTTGAACAAGACGGCGGGCGAATGTAGCCCGCCGTTCACGTTCTCGACACTTCGCAAGGAATCCCCACGATGGATACGGCCCGCTTGCAAGATTTTCGCGAGAAACTCTCTGACATCTCCGCCCGATTGCACGGCGACGTGCTGACGATCTCCGAGCAAGCACACGGTGCGGCCGGAGGTCACGGTGCGGGGGAGATCACCAATCTCCCGCATCATTTCGGCGACATGGGAACCGACGAATATCTTTACGGTCTCAATGCGATGTTGCTCGAACACGAGGAATACATCGCCCACGAAGTCCGCGAGGCGTTCAACCGGCTCGACGATCGGACGTTCGGTCTCTGCGAGGCCTGCGGCCAAGAAATCGCCGACGAACGACTGGAGGCGATCCCTTACGCCCGCTACTGTGCGACCTGCGCGGAACGGCTCGAACCGATGTTCGTCGCGAATTATTACCCGCAGCGGGCCGAGGCCGAACCCCGCTCGCGGCGTATTCCCGTCCCGCCGAATCCGGACGATTCGCCGTTCACGGACGACGACGACCAGGATGACGAGGAGATGACGTTCTCGGACGACATTCGCATGCTCGACGACACCGGCGAATTCGACTCGATCGAGGACGACGCCGACAACGGCCGCCCCGCCAAAGCCGACATGGAAGACTTCGTTCCATAACGGAACGATCGGCGACTTTCTCGAAGGCATTTTATCCGCAGATTTCACAGATTTTCGCAGAGGAAAAGCATGAAGAGAATCTCTTCTTGTTTTTCTAAATCTGCGTCAATCTGCGAAATCTGCGGATTGCTTTTCGGCCTGTGAGTCCGTCGAGTTGAGGGGTTGCTCTTGACCCGATCGGCGAAAATCCGGTATCGGTCCGCTGGACAATGGCGTCCGGATCGGAATCTTCGGCTAAAAAGGGGCGGGGCATGTTCGGATTTTTGTCGTCTTCCGAGCGGCAATTGCAGGCGGCGCAGCGCGTGCTGGAGCATATCGCCGAGAACTCCGAAATCCCGCTCGCCGTGAAATTGTGGGACGGAACGTCGATCGCCCTCAGCCCGCGCGCAGCGGAAACGGGACTGACGATCGTCCTGCGCGGCCCCGGCGTGATCGGCGCCCTGCTCCGCCGGCCCACGCTCGATCACATCATCCGGCAATACGCCAACGGCGGCCTCGATCTTGAAGGGGGCGACCTCGTCGCGTTCAGCGAGGCGATTCGCTCGGCCACGAAAAAGCCGAAATTCAAGCACCTGAAAAAGTCGATCCTGATTCCCGCCGTGCTGCCGTTTCTGTTCGCACCGGCCGACGACGGCCAGGTTCAGCATGGCTTTGCGGGCGAGCACAATTCCGTCGCCCCGAACGCCCGCAAAGATAAGGACTACATCCAGTTCCATTACGATCTGGGCAACGACTTCTACAAGCTGTTCCTCGACGAGCAAATGGTCTATTCGTGCGGCTACTTCACCGACCGCCGCAACACGATCGACCAGGCGCAACGCGACAAGCTCGACATGATCTGCCGCAAACTGCGGCTCGCGCCCGGCGAGAAATTTCTCGACATCGGCTGCGGCTGGGGCGGACTCATCTGCCACGCGGCTCAGCACTACGGCGTCCAAGCGCACGGTGTCACGCTTGCGCAGACGCAATTCGACTTCGTGCAGGAAAAGATCGCCCGGCTCGGCCTGAAAGACCGCGTGAAAGTCGAACTGAAAGATTACCGCGAACTCGACGGTTCCTACGACAAGATTGCCAGCATCGGCATGTTCGAGCACGTCGGCATCGCCAACTTGCCGACGTATTTCACCAAGCTGAACTCCCTGCTCCGCGACCGCGGGATTTTACTCAATCACGGCATCTCCCGACCCGCGAAGCCGGCGAATGCCAAAAAGAAACGCGTGCGGCCCGAGCAGAAACTCATCACGAAATACATCTTCCCTGGCGGCGAGCTCGACAACATCGGCCATACGGTCCAGGAAATTGAAGCCACCAGATTTCAGGTGCACGACGTCGAAGGCTGGACCGAGCATTACATGCTGACGACGCAGCAATGGTGCAAACGCTTGACCGCCAATCGTGAGGCCGCAATCAAGATCGTCGGAACCGAGCGTTACCGGCTGTGGGTCGCATATCTCGCCGGTGTCTCATGTGGCTTCCGCGACGGGACGATGCAAATCTTCCAAGTCGTCGCCAGTAAGCACGCCTCGAAGGGGCTGACCGAAATCCCCCTCACGAGGGCCGATCTCTATTCGCCGAAACAGCCCGCCGCGAAGAAAGCCGCCTGACGCGCGCCCACAAAAGCCCGGCGTCGGCGACGCCGGGACTTCCTGGGCCGTTCAACTCACGACGTGACTTTCGCCGCCGATTCCGGCGACTCGAGCCAATGCCAGATTACCGGGTAATCGGCCCGCGAATGGCTCACGGTCTGCACGTGGCCGCGCGTGCCATGACGGCGGTGATCGTCTTCGCGCGATTCCTCGGCGAGAGCCGGAGCCATCGCCCCCAACACGACCAGTTGCGCGACACTGACGACGGAAATGCTGCGAAACGCATCCATGCGACGCCTTTCTGCCCCCTGGAGATTTCGGCCTCCGCCGGCGAGCCACCTCGGCTCGTCCGGGCCGTCAGTCTCCTGAATACGGCATCTTGGCCGTTTGATTCCAGAGGAACTGCGTCGTCTAAAGGCAAACACAGCGAACGCTCGCGTTCCTTGCAGGAACGGAATCCGACCGCTGGACACTTGGCAAGCCAGGCTTGTGAGGAAAGCGAAGACGAATCGGAATTCTGATGACTACGACCGCGGATCGGCGGTCAAATCTTTGTCCTGCGCGAGCCGCGGCGATGTCGTCGGCAACGTGTACCTTCGTTCCACAGCTTCGCGGATTTTCTCGCGCGACGCCTTCGCATCCAGATCGGCTTCGCTTTCGATCTGTTCGGTCTGGCGGGCGAGTTCCTCATCCTTGATGCAATCGCGGAACCATTTGGAATAGCCGCCGTCGCGGAGATGGAACAGCCACGTCTCATCGTCAACGCCTTCCGCGATTTGCAGAAACAAAATCAGATTTTGCGCCCGCAGGCTCAGCTTGTTCTCCGGGCCGCGGAAGTAGAAGCTGCGATCCGGCGGGAGTTCTCCCTCGGCGTATTTGCGGATGTGCCGATGCCTCTCTGATGTCGGCGTCGTGATCTGTACCTGCCGCGGCGGCTGGTTGGCGGCGCGATTCCACAGCGTCACCATGCCGGTCCCTTGCTTGTCGACGTCGCACTTCGGCGTCGGCAATTTGAGCGCGTCGCTGAACGTTTTCAGCGTCTCGCCCGGATTGTCCCCCACCGCGATGACGATGCCAACCGATTCCAGAATCGCCGGATGCACCTGGTCGGGATGGACAGTGATGAACACGGCTCGCGTGAGGTCCTTCGCGAACGCCTTCCCCATCTCCCACGACGGCGGCATGAGATGATGCGCCTCGTCGACGATCAGCCAATGCGGACGGCCCACATGGGCCCGCTGCTGCGTCAGCATCGGCAGCAATTTCGAGAAGAACTCCGGCCGATCCGACAGCCGCAACCCGATCAGATTCACCGACAGATTCTGATCCG
The DNA here is from genome assembly GCA_964504645.1 of uncultured Planctomycetaceae bacterium. GTDB lineage: Bacteria > Planctomycetota > Planctomycetia > Planctomycetales > Planctomycetaceae > CAZDGB01. Next base: position 7,526 of record CAZDGB010000273.1, read on the forward strand.
CGCGAGCCAATACGTCCGCGACTTCCTGCATGCTTGGTCCACCCTTGGCCGAGCCGATGCTGACGGCGAACGGAAAGGAATCGTAGTCTCCTTCCGGGTCGATGATGCAGAACTGATAGTGCGCCTCCACCAGACGTTCCAGCAAGCTGGTCGTCGTCGTCGACTTCCCGCTGCCGGACGGCCCTGCCAGGAGAATACCGGGACCATACGCGGCAATCGCGACGGGCCGCCCCTGGTCATCGACGCCCAGCAAGGGATCGCGCGCCGCGAGCGCGGCCGCCCGGTCGGCTAGATCGTTGCCGATCAGTTCCTCTATCAACTCGATGACGCCGTCACCGTGATCGCCGCGCGTGACGAACGTGACGCGCTCCTTCAGGGCGGGCAACGCATTGGCAACGGCGACGGAACATTCGCAGAAACCGACAAACGCATGATCGTTTTCCGCATCGCCCACGCCGACCACCTCGTGCCTCGACAGCCCCATTTTCTTGAGCGCGGCCCTCAGCCCCGTCGCCTTGTTGACTCCGGCGGGGAGCACCATCACGGCTCCCTTGTTGAAGATGACTTGGAGTTCCAAGCCCAGCTCGCGGATCGTCTCCAGCACGACGGTCTGATACGGCTCCCACGTCGCAACAATCACCCGGCCTTCAGAAATCCGATCGACGCCGCGGGCCTTCAGCGTCTCGACAAACTTGGCGGGCGGCCGCTCAGCGAGCAAGATTTCCTCGCGATCGGAAGGCCGGTAGAGCAACGCCCCGTTTTCCGCGACAACCCACTCGAACAGGTCAATCTCCGGAAAAATCGTGAGCAATTCGTCGAGCTCGCGCCCGGTGACCATCACCAACCGCCGCCCGGTGTCGAGCAGCCGGTGCAACGCGTCGACCGTCTCCGCCGAGACGATGCCATGATGGGCGAGGGTGCCGTCGTAATCGGTGGCAAGAGCGAAATAACGCATGGTTGCGAATGGTTAAAGCAAATGGCGGGCCAACCAGCCCGCGGCGCAAGCAAGGGCGATTTTCTCTGTTTGTTGATAACTGCCCTCGCTCGCACCGCGGGCTGTTTGTCATTGACGATTCAGTACATAGTCTATGGCCTCTTCGAGGTAACGTTCGTCGTTAATCCATTTCGTGCTGCCGCCTTCGGTGAACCATTTCCGTCGGCCGGCGTCTTTGGCAATCTTTTCCGTCAACCCCGCGGCATTCGACAGCCGTCGCGAACACCACGCCTTGAATTGTTCCATCATGATTTCCGGCGTTGCATTGCCTTGCACAACTACATGCACATGTTGCGAACGTACATTGATGGCAAACAATTTCCAGCCACGAATCCGGCAATGATCGCGAATCGTTTGTTCAATTAGTTCGCGCTGAATCGCATCGAAGGTGACGGCCGATGCGGACATCCATTGCCGCATGCGATCTTCCCGTTCTGCATCCGGTGATTGTATCCCAGGCTGCTTGCCATCTACCCATCCGCGTTCATCCCCGGATAACCACCGACCGTAGGCCGTCCATGTCAGATGGTACGCCAGCGGCTCGGACATAGTTACGCCTCAACACCAGCCCGCGGCGAGGGCGAGGTTTATTTCTCACGATGAAGAAACCCTTGCTTGCGCCGCGGGCTGGTTGACTTTGATCAGAACACCTCCGGCTTGAGCAACGGGAAGAAAATCACATCCCGAATGCTCTGCGTGTTGGTCAGCAGCATCACCAGGCGGTCGATGCCGATGCCCATGCCGCCGGCGGCGGGCATGCCGACTTTCAGGGCGCGAACGAAATCGTGGTCCATCTTCGCCATGCTGTCTTCTTCCGCTAAGCCGGCGAGTTGCGTGCGGAACAGATCTTCCTGCAATCGCGGGTCGTTGAGTTCGGTGTAGGCGTTCGCCACTTCCAGGCCGTGGACGAAGAGTTCGAACCGCTCGGCGATGTTTTGGTCGGACTGCTTCCGCTTGGTCAGCGGGCACATGGCAGCGGGGTAGTCGATGACGAACACCGGGCCGACGAGGGCGTCTTCCACGGTCGCCTCGAAGACGTCGTTGATGATCACGTCGGGATGCCGGCCTTTCGTTTCGATGTGCAGCGACTTCGCTTTCGCGGCGACGGCTTCGGTGTCGCTCATCTCGCAGCCGGCGTGTTCGCGGAACAAGTCGCCGTACTTCGCCCGCTTGAACGGCGGCGTGAAGTCGATCGTCCCGCTTTCCCACGGAACGACAGTCGTACCGTTCGCGGCGAGCGCGGCCTGGCTGATGATCGCCTCGGCCAGGTCCATCATGCTCTCGTAGTTGCCGTAGGCCTGATAGAGTTCGATCATCGTGAATTCGGGGTTGTGCGTTCCGTCCACCCCTTCGTTGCGGAAGACGCGGCTCATTTCGTAGACCCGTTCGATGCCGCCGACCATCAGCCGCTTGAGATGCAGTTCCAGCGCGATCCGCAGGAACAGCGGGATATCGAGGGCGTTGTGATGCGTCATGAACGGCCGCGCGGCGGC
>CAZDGB010000274.1:0-9959 GCA_964504645.1 uncultured Planctomycetaceae bacterium
CGGATTTTGCGTCGCGATGACGAAAAACGGATCGGGCAGGTTGTACGTCTCCTGGCCGACCGTCACCTGGCGTTCCTGCATCGCCTGCAACAGCGCGGCTTGCGTCTTCGGCGGCGTGCGGTTGATCTCGTCCGCCAGCACGACGTGGGCAAAGATCGGCCCGGGGAGAAACCGGAACTCGCGCGTGCCGGTCGTCTTGTCTTCTTGAATCACTTCGGTGCCGGTGATGTCCGCCGGCATCAAGTCGGGAGTGAACTGAATCCGGTTAAACGTCAGATTCAACGTGTCCGCCAAAGTCCGCACCATCAGCGTCTTGGCAAGTCCCGGCACACCGACGAGCAGCGCATGCCCACCGGCCAGCATCGCAATAAGCAGTTCGTCGACCACCGGCTTCTGGCCGATGATCACCTTCCCCAACTGCTCGACAATCTGCTGCGACGCCCGATGCAACCGCTCGACGGCGGCAAGATCGGCATCAGGCGAGGCGGCGTCAGGCGATGATACGGCATCCACGGCGAACCTTTGCGAACGAGACCAGGCACATCACGTTATCCGTCGATGATGTCCCCTCCGGACGGTGTTCACAAGGGATCGCGGCGTCGCGGCCTCGACAGTATGCCGATCAGCACCGCCGCGATCAGACACCCGGCCAGATTCGAGACCAAGTCCCAGCCGGTATTCTCGTAGCCGCCGACGTTCGTTCCTGGCAGCGTCATCACGGCGGCGAACTCGACGACTTCGTTGAGGGCGCCGAAGCCCATGCCGGCGGCGACGCACAAAGTCAGCAGTCCGACCGTCGGGCGGACTTCGACGCCGCGCCGCTCGAAGGCCCGTTGCAGCCCCTGCCAGCAAATCCAGGTCATCAGTCCGAAGCCGTAGGCGTGGACGGCCTGATCGTACTTGAGCAACTCGGGAATCAGCCACAGGTTGTAGAGGACATTCCCGCCAAGCCGCGGCCACGAGGCGGGGATCGGCACGAGTCCGCCGGCCATGTGGAGCAGCCCCCACAACGAGAGTCCCCACAAGGCGAGCGGGTGCAAGCGGATGGCCCGATGCGCGCCCCACGCGGCCGCCATCAGCACGACCATTACGGCGAGATAGAAGACGAATTCGCCGTTGCGCAGCACGAGGGCGCAAATCAGCGCCACGAGCATGTACGCGAACGAGAACAGCACGACGGCGAAATCGTTGCGCGTCACAGACGTCACCTCGTCCTCACTCGGGGCGTTTCCAGGACTCCGGCAGGTCCGCCACAGTTTCGCTCAGAATCTCGCGGATCGCCACACGGTCGTCGGGCGTAAGATGAGCGAACTTCGGCGAGTCGTCCTGGCCGTCCAGAATCTGCTGCAACCGCTCCCAGACGTGCGACTTCAATTCCGCAGGGAGTTTCGTGAACGCCTCGGAGTAGATCAGATAGCTGCACGGGTACTTGAACATTCGCGTCCGCAGGTCCAGATCGCGCCGCGAGCGGCCGCGCTTGTCGCGCGGGCCGGGCGCCGCGAACCGCTCCGCGTATCCCGACGTGCCGCGAATTTCGACCGCGAGCTTCGCTTCCTCCGTGAGCAACAAGGCCTCGACCAGCCGGTCGCCCGCATTCTGGATGCGCCGCACCGTGCTTTCCAGTCGCTCGCCCGGCGGCTTATTGAAGAATTTGCTCATCGATTCCTCGTAGGCCTGCGCTTGCCGCGCGGTGAAATGGGCGCTCGTCAGGCGGTTATGCACCAGCACCTGATGTTCGAGCAGCATCAGCGCAACGATATCGCTGTGCGGCGTGAGATACCGCGTGGTATCAAAACGGTTCGCCAGCGAAATGACATTGTGGCCCTGCGAATTGTCGATGTCCGCGCCGGGCTTGTCTTCGCCCAGGATCAAGTTGCCAAGATGCTTCTGGTCGCCATGCTCTCCGGTGACGTACCACCCACCCCAGCGCTGTTCGATCGGCGTCGTGTGATTCACGTTGCGGCTGCCGGCGGAAAAGAGCGGGCTGCCGCCGCGATCGACGTGCAGCGAACGGACGAGATGGCCGGGGACGTTTTCGGTCCGCGAGGAACTGTGGCAAATCAGGCAGTTGTCCGTCTGCCGCATAAATTTCGCCGGCACGTCTCCCGGACGCTGGCTGATCGTGTAGAACACGTTGCCGAGCTGCGCATCGACGGCGGAAACTTCCAGCACGTCGCCTGCTTGGCAATACCCGATGTAGACGTTGTCATTGAAATAAATGGCCCGCGGCGTGCGAGGCGAAATCCGGCGAATCTGCAAGCTCGTCTTCGAAAAGACCAGCGATTGCGACTCGGCCGGAACATCTAGCGCGGCGAGCAGCGCTTTCAGATAGCCGTGCTCCTGGTCGAATTCCAGCTTTGCTTCTTGTGTGTCGAGTTTCTGTTGCAACCGGCTGATGCAGTTGTCGGGCGTGCTGACGCTGTAAGAAATCGGGGCTCGCTCGAAATCATCTTCTGCGTGGAGAGGAAAAGCAGCGGCGACCAATATGAGCGGCAAGACGTCACGCGGTAGGCAGGGGCGTCGCATGGCAGGCTCCTTCAGGCAGGCGAGCGGGGCGGGACCATTGTCGATGGCCAGTATGATCCAGAATAGCCGTTGAATTCTGCATGTCAATGTGTAGAATAGGCGGTTCACGGGAATCTCAATTCCTGGAAAGGCCCTGCGATGCTGCCGAAAACTGCGGAATACGCGCTGCGTGCCGTGGCGTGCCTGGCCGGCGAACCGGACGAACTCTTGGCTGCCGATACCATCGCACAGCAGACGAAAGTGCCGCGCCGCTACCTGCACAAGGTGTTGCAGGATCTGGCGCGGGCCGGCATCGTGCATTCGCAACCGGGGCCGGGGGGCGGCTACACGCTGTCGCTCCCGGCCGACGACCTTTCCATCCTGACGATTGTGAACGCCGTTTCGCCGCTGGAACGCATCCGGCATTGCCCGCTGGGATTGAAGTCGCACACGAAACTCTGCCCGCTCCATGCGGCGCTCGATCATGCTTATGCGCGCACGGAAGCCGCCTTCGCCGGCGTCAACATGGGACAAATCCTGCGCTCGGGGAGTTCCGTGATCCCGCTCTGTGAAAGCTCCCGATGATCATCGCGCTGCCGGCGCGGCTTCAGAAACCCGGTTCTGCTTTGATAACTGGGTTTCGCTTTCTATCTTCCATCACGGATCAAAAGCGAATCGCGGTTAGAAGACGAACCGGGATTCTGCCGGTTACTTCCGCGCTTCCTTCGGTGGCAAGTGCGCCTTCACCAGGGCATCCTCACGCTTCGCCACGGCGCGGGCGAGATAATCCCGCAGCGGGTCGAGTTCGAATTCTTTCGTCACATCCTCCACCGTCACGCGGTCGGTCAGGCTGGTGAGGTACATGAAGCCTTCCGGGTCGAACGATTCGATGAGGATGTCCCGCGGATACTTCGCGCGGATGGCGGAAATCTTCGTCTGGTTGTAATCGAGATGGTACAGCTCGCAGTCGGTGTTGATCTCCGCCGCGGCCCACGCGGGGAAGTAACCCTGCGTCACCTTGTAGGTCATCGAACCTTGCTTGGCGAGATAACGGCCCGTGTGGTCGATCACGCAGTTCTCCGCGGCGTAACAGCCGACGACGGCGAACCCGTAGCGCAGCGCCCAGCTTTGCAGAATCGAACCGCCCCAATACATCGACGGCCAGAACATCAGCCGGCAACCCTGCGCGAAGAGCTTCTGCGGCAACTCGGGAAAATTCGCGTCGAAGCAGACCGTCGCGCCGACTTTCACGCCATCGCACTCCGCGACCGGCACGTCCCAACCCGGCGTGATCCCTTCCTCGATCTCGCCGATCGTCGGATAGACCTTGTGATACGTCAGCACGTGCTTGCCGCGGCGATCGACGATCGGCACCGAATTGTAGACCCGGCCGTTCATCCGTTCGATGAACGGCACGACGAGGTTGGCGTCGAACTCTTGAGCCAGCTTGCCGACCGCGGCGACATACGGCCCGATCTCCGGCGCCGCTTTGATTCCCGGCCCGAAGCCTTTCGCGTAGCACGCACAGACTTCCGGGAAGCAGATGAAGTCGGGATTCTCCTGCTCCTTAACCTTGCCGAGGATGTCCCGCATCGCGTCGAGGTTGACTCCCTCGCCATGATGATCGTGATATGGCAACCCATAGCTGACCGCGCAGACGCGAACTTTGTGGACCATGAGAACGCTCCGAAGATTCCCCGAAATCGATTCGGTCTCATCCTACGGAGTGCGGAATGGTCGAGTCCACTCCGTGCCCGGTCCTCGGTGCGGAGGCCGAGGACCGGGAGCGTGGATTTCAATTCTCACCGGGTTGTCAAAGAGCGTGAGACGAGCGAATCGTCCCCTCAACCAACCGAGGTGTGTTGCGCGACAAAGTGTTTGCAAACAGGTATCCGGCCGGACGCCGTCGCGCGCACGCAATCGACGCTTGAGTGACGCATATTGACGCCTTAGCGACGCTTAGCTGACGGTTATCCGACGCCTGGCATGCCCGAGCGGGCGTCGCATCAGCGATCGGCGATGCGTGTTTGGTTGAATTGGCGGCTGGGGCAACCGACTTGAACATTGGGCATGCAGGGGATTCTGTGCAAACTGATTTCGCGAAACATCGCGCGCCCCAAACCCGTGCGGTGTTGCGCAACAAGTTGTCGAGAAAGTCGACAGTTAAAGCTGCGGTTGGCAACCGCGGTCCTTCCGAACGACGATGATGAAGAAAACCCGCGGCTAATTTTCCAACGTCACCACGAAGGACGTTTGTCCCTCGGCGCGATGCCAGCGGATCGCGCCGCCGTGTGCCTGCGCGATTTCCTGCGCCACGGCGAGTCCCAATCCCGTTCCATCGGGTTTGTCGGTGGCGAATCGTTCAAACAGCGTCCCCGCGATCTGTGCCGCCGGTCCGGGGCCTTGGTCCCGGATACGCAGCTCTATCTCGCGATGACCAGCCGAAGCGAGGGGACTTTGAAGCTCGACGCCGATCTTTCGCTCGGACTCGGGCAGCGGTTGCACAGCTTCGATCGCGTTCATCAGGAGATTCAGCAGCATCTGACGCAATGCCTCGGCGTCGCCTTGCATCGTCATGGCGGACGGCGGACGGGGCCATGCGACGGAAATCGAATGGTGCGCGCAGATCGGTTGGACGAGCTCGAGCGCCTCGTCGATCAGCGCGGCCAGATCAACCTCGCGCCGTGCCGGCGCTTCGCCGCGGCCCACGGTGAGGAACCGCTTCAGATACGATTCCATCAGCGTCATCTGGCGGATCGCCACGACCAGCGATTCCCGGTCGGCATCGCCCGGCAATTCTTCCGCGTGCAAGTCGAGGGCCATCCGCGCGCCGGTGATGGCGTTCCGCAGTTGATGCGCCATCCCCGCGCCGAGCCGGCCCAGCGTTTGCATGCGCTCGCCGACGCGAATCTGCGTTTCGTACTGATTCAGCTTCTCGCCCGTCGTGTTCAGCGCCGCGGCCAGATCGCGGAGTTCGTCGTCCCCCGGAGGCAGCGCCTCGGCGGCAAACTTCCCTTCGGCCAGCGTCGCCGCCCGCTCCACCAGCCGGCGAATGCGGTTCACGAACCTGCGCGAGAACATCACGGCTAACACGGCGGCGCTGCTCGCGGCCAGCAGCCCGGCGAGAATCGGCGGCCACGCGGCCCGCCAGGCGAGTTCATTCCAGCGCGCTTGCGACGTGAGAATCACCAGCGACAAGTCCCGCGGCGACGTCGCCGCGCGGACCGGAATGCGGATCGCGCGGAATTCCCCGCTCGTCAGATCCAACGACGGATCGTTCCCCACTCCGGGAAACGCCGACTGCACCGGCAACCGTGCCAGTTGTTCGCCGTCCGTCTCCGTCAGCGGCATGCTCGTGTGTTGGATGATTTCCGCCGCGTCGAGCGTGACGAAGTGCGCGCCGCTCAATTCCGACATCCGCTTGAGGACGGCTTCCGTCAGCGGAAACGCGGCGTCGGTCAGCGTGGAGACCAGTTGCCCGAGCCGCTCGTGCTCCGCCTGCCGCGCCGTCCGCCCCGCCATCCACGCCGAGAGCGCCGCCGTCACCGCGCTCCCCAACACCACGACCAGCAGCATCGGCCAGAGGAGTTGGCGTTGAATGGGGTGGCGCATGATCTTCAAAGCCGCGGATGGCATCCGCGGTTTTCTTTCCGTTTGGAAGACCGCGGATGTCATCCGCGGCTTTGGCAGCAACGTCTATCTTCATTCCGCACTCCACATTCCGCAATCCGTTGGGTGTCGTTGCATTGGATTGTTTTCCCTTCTCCCCTGGAGGGAGAAGGTGGCCGAAGGCCGGATGAGCGGCTGTGATGGATTTCAAGGATTTTTTCTTCATGCGGGGGTCATTTTCCAGGGGGAGTTGGTTTTGATCATGGTGTTGAGGATGACCAGGAGTTTGCGCATGCAGGCGGTGAGGTAGACCTTGCCTTGCTTGCCGCGTTCTTTCAGTCGTTGGGCGAAGGCCTTGAGGACGGGGTTATGCTGAGTGGCGGACAACACGGCCATGTAGAGCGCCGCGCGGAGCGTTTTGCGGCCGCCGCGGATGTGGCGTTGTCCGCTGCGCGTGCCGCTGTCGTCCGGGTAGGGAGCCAGGCCGACCAGGGCGGTGATCTGCTGCCGGTTGAGCTGGCCGAGTTCGGGGAGTTCGGCGACGAGCGCGGCGGCGGTGGTGTCGCCGACGCCGGGGACGGTCTTGAGGAGTTCGAACCGCTGCTTCCAGTCGTCGTCGGACTGAACGAGTTCGAGGATGGCGCGATCGAGCTTGGCGATGTCCTGGTGGATGCCGGTGATCGAACGGCGGACGCTGTTGCGGACGAGCTTGGTCAGGCCGTCCTTGAGCCGGTTCTCCTCGGCGACGCGGAGTTGCACGAGCTGGCGCCGGCGGGTGACGAGCTGGTCGAGTTCGGCCTGTTTTTCCGGGAGTTTCACGCAGGGCCGCGGCTTGACGTCGGCTCCGAAGCGGGCGATGACGGCGGCGTCGATGCGATCGGTCTTGGCGAGGATGCCGAGCGCTTTGGCGTAATCGCGGATCTGGCGGGGGTTGACGACGGAGACGTAGTGACCGGCGTCGACCAACTCGGCGACGATCGCTCGTTCATAATCGCCGGTGGCTTCGAGCGTGATGCGGCAGGTTCCCGGCGCCGGCAGGTTGGCGCGGAGCACCGCGCGGCCATCGGGCGTGTTGGGAACTTGGAAGGACCGGCCTTCGGGCCGCAGTTGGACATCGAGCCGAGCTTTGGAGACGTCGATTCCCACGGAGCAGTGGACAGAGTCGTCGAGGAGCATGAACGAATCCCTTCCTTGCGAGATGCGAGCTCGCGTGCGGCGCGAAGCCGGCGCGGCTCTGGCGGCTGTTCGGGCTTGGTTCAAAGACCGGCGACGATCCGGCTCACCCGCGGTCTTGGTGGACCCTGGGGGTATCGATCTGTCGCCGGCCGCTGCCAGGCTCATCAAAGTGCCAGAAGAGGACGAATTCAAGATACAAGGGGGATGTCACGGATGACGTTTATTCTTGGCACACGTTCCACGTCGGTGACCTCCCCTCACACCCGGTCCCTCTCCCGCCAGGGGAGAGGGGAGAAAAGCCAAAGTCCGTTCTCGCACCCTCCCCACAGCGGACTCGACGCCATTCGTTGTGTATCTCCGCGTCAACTTTTATTCTCATGGGCTGACTCTCCGCACAAGATTCCACCGCGCCACAAGAAGGGAGACTTCGATGACCGGCATCTCGCGACGCGTGTTTCTGGAAGATTCGCTGTTCGCCGCGGCAGCGGCGGCGCTCGCAGCGCAGCCGTTGGCTTCGTCTCCCATCAGTGCAGCAGAGGCGGACATTCTCCGCGTGGCAGTCGTGGGATTGAACGGCCGCGGCGGGGCGCACGTCAATCAGTTCGGCAAGCGCAAGGATTGCGTGATCGCCGCGCTGGTCGACGTCGACGAAGCCGTGGCTAACCGCAAGGCGGACGAACTGGAGAAGGCAACGGGAAAGCGCCCGGCGATTTACGCCGACCTCCGCAAGTGCCTCGAAGACAAGTCGATCGACATCGTGTCCATCGCCACGCCCAACCATTGGCACGCGCTCGCCGCGATCTGGGCCGTGCAGGCGGGGAAAGACGTCTACGTCGAGAAGCCGGTCAGCCACAATGTCACCGAAGGCCGCCGGCTCGTGGAAGCGGCCCGGAAGTACAATCGGCTCGTGCAGACCGGCACGCAAAGCCGCTCCAACACCGGCATGCGGGAGCTGATGCAGTTCCTGCACGACGGCGGCATCGGGACGGTGAAGCACGCCCGCGGGCTGTGCTACAACCGCCGCCAGCCGATCGGGCCGAAAGGCAATTACGACGTTCCCGCCAGCGTGGACTACGATCTGTGGTCCGGCCCCGCGCAACTGACCACCGTCACGCGGCCGAAGTTCCACTACGACTGGCACTGGCAGTGGGACTACGGCAACGGCGACCTGGGGAACCAGGGCATTCACCAGATGGACCTCGCTCGCTGGGGTTTGCAGGAAACGACGTTGGGCAGCACCGTCCGCAGCTATGGCGGCCGGTTCGCCTACGACAATGACGCCGGCGAGACTCCTAACACGCAGGTCTGCATTCACGAGTACCCCGGCGGCAAACGCATTTCATTCGAAGTCCGCAATCTGGAATCGGACAAGCTCGACGGGGCCGGCGTCGGCGTCATCTTCTACGGCAGCGAAGGCAAGATCGTCATTCCCACCTACAACGGCGGCGTCGTCTACGACAACGACAACCAAGAGGTGAAAAAGTTCCTCGGCGGCGACGAATCGCTGCACTTCGACAACTTCGTGCAGGCGGTGCGCCTGCGAGATCCAAAACTTCTCAACGCCGAGATCCTGGAAGGCCATCTCTCCACGGCGCTGTGCCACCTCGGCAACATTTCGTATCGATTGGGGACGCCGGTCCTCGCGGACGAGTTGCAAAAATCACTGGGAGACGACGCGGATGCGCTGTCGACCCTGGATCGCTTCCTGCAACACCTGGCGGACAACAAGGTCGATCCGCAGACCACGAAAATCACGCTCGGCCCAGTGCTGCAATTAACAGATCAGGAAACGTTCTCCGGCTCGCATGCCGACGCAGCGAACAAGCTGCTGACCCGCGACTATCGCCCGCCGTATGTCGTGCCGAAGACGGAGGATTTGTAGAGAGGCTTGAGACTTGAGGCGCGAGGCTTGAGGGAAAGGCCGTTCATTCCGTGGTAAGCCGCTCTGCATGGCAGACTCAAGCCTCAGGACTCAAGCCTTTTCGGCTGGCACGCTTCCCGCAAGTCGCTATCATAATGCCGCTTTTTCCAAGCGCTGCGCCGGGATTGTCAGAGGGAGCGTTTCGTGCTGATTTTCTGCGTAATCGTGTACATGATCGCCACGGTGGCGATCGGCCTGTACGCGTCGAGCCGCGTCAAGAGTTCGAAAGACTTTATGGTGGCGGGGCGGTCGCTGCCCCTCTACATGAATTTCGCCTGCGTGTTCGCTACGTGGTTCGGCGCGGAGACGGTCCTGTCGGTCTCCGCAAAGTTTGCGGATAAGGGCTTGGGTTTCGTTTCCGGCGATCCGTTCGGGGCGTCCTTATGCTTGTTGCTGGTGGCGTTCTTCTTCGCCCGGACGTTTTATCGACTGGAACTGCTGACGATTGGCGATTACTACCACGTCCGCTACGGCAAGTTCGTTGAAGTCGTGACGTCGCTGGGGATCGCGAGTTCGTATCTCGGCTGGACCAGCGCGCAGCTTTCGGCGCTGGGTCTGGTGATCGACATCCTCTTTCCGCAGCTCACGCTCAATCAATCGATCCTGATCGGTGCGGCAATTTGCGATGCGCTTTCTTATTTACATGCACGCAAACCACCAATTTTGCATCGTGATATAAAACCAGGCAATGTGAAAATCTCACCAGATGGACATATCTTTCTGGTGGACTTTGGTCTTGCAAAAGTCG
>CAZDGB010000275.1:0-9956 GCA_964504645.1 uncultured Planctomycetaceae bacterium
CACTTCATAGGAACCGTTCCCCAAGACGCCGTGACTCTGCGGAATAACTTGCGGTCGCGTGAAGGGTTTATCCAGTTGAAGAGTGTGGATGAACCGGCATCGCTCGCCGCCGTTGCAAAATGGGTGATCGATCATAATGCCTATCTCGACGTGCCGGCGGTGTCCGCGACCAAATATGATCTTCCCCGGCGTGCGGGCGATTTTGCGACCATCCCGCTGATGATCTCCAAAGTCACCGAAGACATTAATTTTCTGCGTATTCAGCCCCATGACTCGCTGGCTAACGCCGGCGCAGGGGACGATTGGCCAACGTACATCGGTGCGCTCCCACCCGGCCCGGCTCCGCAAAAGGGGGATTGGTTCACGAAGCTGCGCGAAAGTTGGGGGAATTAAAGACTGAAAAACGTGCTGAGTCGAAAGAAGAAACCAGCGGACCCATCCAGATCGATGAGCCCCAGCCGCTCGACGAGTGGCTGAAAGGCCGCACGATTCTCAGCGTCGCTCAGGATGGCAGCGGGCCGGATACGGGGCTTTTCAGCGAGGTGCCCTGAACAAGTGGTCGCGAATCGATTCGTCTCCGTGAAATGCGGGAAAATTTTTCTTGATCGGTGCACCGAGAGCGATAGAATCACCAATGAAGTTGATGTGTCTCTCTCGTGTCCTAGTAAGCGGAGGCTATGCATGCCAGAACCGCCGTACAGATTTGGGTGAGAGAGTGGTCTTCCTGCGGTGATCTTCGTGTCATGGGGAAGACGTCCAACTGTTCATCCAAGACTTGGACTCGCACTGCGATCTTCGCAGCCGTGCATTTCACCTCGCAACGCGGGGGGATATGCGACCGACGCCCGTAACGGGCACAAGCCTGCCCGAGTCCGACGCAGTATTCGGGATGAGCCTCAAATCGCTCTCTCTCCACTGGGTGGCTCTCGTCCTCTACCTATGTGACGGGAGCCATTTTTTTTTGTGCCAGGCAGCACGGCCATCCTTCGTTGAGTTTCATCCTCCACGTATACTCGCCGGCATGAGCACCACGACGTCTCTGGCCGATCTCATCGCACGCCGGCGGCCCGGCTACAGCCTCGAACAGCCGTTCTATACGGATAACGAGATCTTCCGCCGCGATGTCGACGGCATCTATCGCCGGCATTGGCTTTTGGCCGGGCCGACGTGCCGGTTGCCGAATCCGGGCGACCATTTCACGTATCGAATCGTAAATGACTCAATCCTCGTGCTGCGGGATCTCAGCGGCGAAGTGCGGGCGTTTCACAACGTCTGCCGTCATCGCGGGTCGCTCCTCTGCCTGGAAGAAACCGGCCACGCCAAGCGGCTGGTGTGTCCATATCACGCCTGGACGTACAACCTCGACGGCTCGCTGTGTGCGGCGCGTCATCTCCCCGAGGACGTCGATGAATCGCAGTACGGCCTGCATCCGGTCGCCGTGCAGGTCGTGGAAGGGTTGATCTTCCTCTGCCTGGCCGACGAGCCGCCCGATTTCTCGCAGACGGCGGCGGATGTGGCGCGGTATCTGCGCCCGCATCGGCTCGACCAAACGAAGATCTGCCGGCGCACCACCGAGATCATCCAGGCGAACTGGAAAACCGTCGTCGAGAATTTCTGGGAGTGTTATCACTGTGCCCCGACGCATCCGGAATTCTGCTCGGTGATGTCGTATGCCCACGCGCAGAATAACGAGCGGCTTGCCGGCGAACGGTCCGACTTCGAACGGACGTGGGAGGCCGAGACGCTCCGCCGCGGGCATCTTGTCGGCCAGATTCCCCTCAATGGCCGCGGCCTGCATCAGGGCGGGCGGCTGCCAATTCGGCCCGGCTATGCCACGCAAAGCCGCGGCGGGAAACCGGTCGCGCCGCTGTTGGGGGACTACACCGCGTACGATGGCGGCATCACGAGTTTTACGCATCTGCCGCTGATCTGGTACGTCGTCGCGAACGACTATGCGTTTCTGACGCGCTTCACGCCGGTTACGCCGCTGCAGACGGAACTGGAACTGACGTGGCTCGTGCGCGATGACGCCGTCGAAGGCCGCGACTACGATGCGGATGAAGTCTGCTGGCTGTGGCGCGAGACCGCGGCTCAGGACAAGACGATCTGCGAGAACAACCAGCGCGGGATCTTATCGAGCCGCTACCAACCGGGGCCGTACGCGACCACGGAACAAGCGGTCGAACAGTTCATCTGCTGGTACCTGGCGGAAATCGCTGAGTAAGGCAGGAACCGCAGAGAGCCCGGTAAGCTCTGTGAGAAATCGCCTTGCTCGAAATCTGCGCCCCTCTGCGAAATCTGCGGTTACGGTCTTTTCAGACTACTGAAACCGAATTTCGCCGCCGACGATCACTAGCTTCGCTTGGCCGCGCAACGTGCGGCCGGCGAGCGGCGTGTTGCGGCTTTTCGAGCGGAAGCGGTCGGGGTCGACGGTCCAGCGGACTTCGGGGTCGATCACCGTGACGTCGGCATCGACGCCCGGCGCCAATGTGCCGCGGCCTTCGAGTCCCAAAATCGTTGCCGGGCCGCTCGTCAGCTTGGCAATCAGCTTCGGCCAGGTGAGATGCCCCGGCTCGATCAGGGCCTGCATGCAGACGGGAATCAACGTCTCCAGGCCGACGATGCCGAACGGGACGAGGTCGATCTCGCGATCTTTTTTCTCGCGGGCCCACGGCTGATGATCGGCGGAGATCGCGTCGATCGTCCCGTCGTGCAGGCCTTCGATCAGCGCCTGCACGTGTTCTTCGCTGCGCAGCGGCGGATCGACTTTGAAGTTCGCGTCGTAGCTTTCGAGGGCCGCGTCGGTGAACAGAATCTGATGCGCGGCGACGTCGGCGGTGATGGCGAGCTTTTGCAGTTTCGCGCGGCGGACTTGTTCGACGGCGCTTTTCGTGGAGATGCACATCAGGTGGACGCGGCCGCCGGTCAGCTGCGCGAGCGCGATGTCGCGGCTGACCATAATGTCTTCCGCCGCAGCCGGCATGCCGCGCAACCCGAGCCGCGTCGAGAAGCGGCCTTCGTGCATCACGCCGCCGGCGACGAGCGTCGGGTCTTGCGGATGCGTGAAGATCGGCCGGCGGAACATGCGGGCGTACTCCAAAGCTCGCCGCAGAATTTCCGCACTGGCGATCGGATGCTTCGCATCGGTAAAGGCGACCGCGCCGCCGTCGGCGAGTTGCCCGAGATCGGCGAGTTCCTGCCCGCCGTGATTCCGGGTGACGGCTCCCAGCGGATAGACGCGGCAATTCCCGGCCCGCGCAGCCTGCAGCACGACATATTCCGCCGCCGCGCGGTTGTCGACGACCGGCTGTGTATCGGGCAGCGCGGCAATCGACGTGAAGCCGCCCGCCACCGCGGCCGCCGTGGCCGTCGCCGTCGTTTCGTCCTCTTCGAACCCTGGATCGCGCAGCCCGACGTGTGTGTCGATCAGCCCCGGACAGACAATGAGCCTCGTGCAGTCGATCGTCTCGTCGACGTCCCCGCGATAATCGCCGACGCTCGCGATCTTCCCGTCGCGAATGAGGACGTCGGTGACCGTGTCGACCTTGCGAGCGGGGTCGATGACGCGGCCGGAGCGGAGGAGGAGAGTCGTCATGACTTTTGACTCTCCTTTTTCACCGCCTGCTGGCACAGATACAAGCACGCCATGCGGATATACACGCCGTTCGTCACCTGGTCGAGGATCACGCTGCGGTTGCCGTCGGCGACGTCGGGGGTCAGTTCCACGCCGCGGTTGATCGGGCCGGGGGCGAGGATCAGCACGTCAGACTTCGCCCGGCGGACGCGTTCGCCGTTCATCGCGAAGAAGTGGGCGTATTCGTAGATCGACGGGAAGAACGCGCTGCGCTGCCGCTCGGCCTGGATGCGCAACAGGTTGACGCAATCGGTCTCTTTCAGAATCTCGTCGAGGCTGTAGCTGACTTCGACGCCGAGGGCTTCGATATGCGGCGGGATGAGGGTTGCCGGGCCGCAGACGATGACCCGGGCGCCGAGTTTCTTCAGTCCCCAGATGTTCGAGCGGGCGACGCGGCTGTGCAGGATGTCGCCGACGAGGGCCACCGTCAGCCCGGCGAGTTTACCGCGCTGCTCGCGGATGGTGAAGATGTCGAGCAGCCCCTGTGTCGGATGCTCGTGGGTGCCGTCGCCGGCGTTGAGGACGCCTGCCTTCAGATGTTTGCTCAACAGATGCGGTGCGCCCGACGTGCTGTGGCGGACGACCATCTGAGTGACGCCCATCGCCTCGATGTTGCGGGCCGTGTCGATGAACGTCTCGCCTTTGCTCAGGCTCGAACCGGCGGTCGTGAAATCGACGGTATCGGCGGAGAGGCGCTTGGCGGCGAGGCTGAAACTGGTCTTCGTCCGCGTGGACGGCTCGAAGAAGAGGTTGCCGATCGTCACGCCGGCCAGGACCGAAAGCTTCGTCTCGCCCTGAGCGTTGAGCCGCTTGAATTCAGCGGCCTGATCGAGAATCTGCGTCACTTCCGCCGCGGAAAGCTCTTCCAGTCCCAGCAGATGTTTGCGGGTCCAGGCAGCGCCATCCTGTAATTCCGTGGTCGGCATGACTCCTTTGGCTCTCGAATCCTCACGTTACCAACGCGTTGCGCGGAAGTCAAACAGCGAATTTTCGCTGGCGGTTTCCCAACGCCTGTCGGCCGGCGCGAAACAAAACTTGACTCTTTTTGCAGATTCTCCTACAACCCGCGCGCAAACAGTGGTGGTCGGTTGTCACCGGTTGCCGATTGATTCGCTCGAAACCCCGGTTCGGAGACGTTGCATCATGGGTGCAGGGACGCCCCTCTCGACGACAAACGGCACGACGAAGACGAAGCGCTGGTGGATGGTGGTCGCCGGTACGGCGGTGATTCTGGCCGCGGGCGGCGTCGCCTCGCAGTTCTGGAAATCGCAGCCCGGCTCCGCCGCCGAAGAACCCGCCGGCAGCGCCCGCGTCAACAGCGGTGCGCCCGCGGCGAAAAAACCGGCCTCCGAACGGGCCGTCGCCCGCGTCGGTAAAGAAGTCATCACCGAGGACGTCCTCGCCCGCGAGTGCATGTCGCGCCACGGCAAGGAAGTGCTCGAAGAACTGATCAACCGCGTGATCATCCAGCAGGCGTGCGAAGCCGAGGGCAAGACCGTCACGCAGGCGGAAGTCGAAGCGGAAATCGTCACGATCGCCAAACGGTTCAATCTCGATCCGGGCGAATGGCAGAAGATGCTGCAATCGGAACGGAATATCTCGCCGCAGCAGTACCGGCTGAGCGTGATCTGGCCGATGCTCGCGTTGCGGAAGCTGGCGGAGACGTCGGCCATCGACGATCTGAGCGAAGCCGACGTGGTGCGGGAATACGAACGGCAATACGGCCCGCGCGTCCGCTGCCGGATGATCATGCTCGACAATGCCCGCCGCGGGCAGACGGTGTGGAAGGAATGCGTCGACAATCCGAACGATTTCGCCAAACTGGCCCAGCAATACTCGGTCGATCAGAACAGCAAGGCCCTCGGCGGCGTGATTCCGCCGATTCCCCGGCACTCGGGCAACGAAACCGTCGAGAAGGAAGCGTTCAGCCTGGAGGAAAACGAAATCTCCGGCCTGATCGAAGTTCCGACGCCGGCCGGCACGCGGTGGGCCATCCTGAAGTGCGAAGGCAAGACCGAGCCGGTGGTGGAAAAACTCGACCAGGAATTGCGGGACCAGATCGTCGAAGAGCTGAAAGAACGCAAGACACAGGAGAGCATCGCCAAGGTGTTCGAGCGGATCAAAGCGGAAACGCGCGTCATCAACAACCTCGCGGGAACCAACTCGCATCCGGAGCCAAACACGGTCAACCCGGGAGCGAAGGGCGCCCCGCCGCAGCGTAATTCGGGCATCCGCCAGACGAGCGGCGAAAAGAATTCCGGCGCCCCGGCACCGAAGCCGAAAACCGCGAACTCCAAGACGCCCGCCCGCAACTGACGTTCGAACTCTGAGGCAAATTCAAGAAGCCCGGCGATCGCATCGCCGGGTTTTCTTTTTGCGCTGGAAAGGCAAGTAGAAGACTTATCCGCAGATTTCGCAGATTAGCACAGATTTTAGAGGAAGGGGCCGCAAGCGGCGGAAAGGGGGCTGAGTATCAGATGACCTGTTGCGCTTCTTGCGCCAACTTGCATCCGGTTTACGGTCTTAATCTGTGCTGATCTGCGAAATCTGCGGTTCTTGCCTTCATCCGATCACGCCGCTTGCGAGCCGGCGGATTGTTGTTCGGCGGCCTGCACGATGAAGCGGGCGATCATCTCCACGGTGAAATGCCCCAGCAGGTCATTCGGCGTCCACTGCGTGCGGCCGTCGGCGTCGAACTTCGCGGCGAAGAACGCATAGTTATCGCGAATCAGCCGCATTGACGCGTCCGTCAGATGGCCCGCGTCGTCGAGCGAGAGAAGGTCTTTCGATCCGAGAAACAAACGGAACGGCGACTTGATGCCGTACGCCTTCTCGCAGTGGAAATTTAGATCGAGAAGATCGATCGAATCATTCTCGCTGCAGAAGACCAGGTCGGGCGTGACCTCATCGATCTCCAGTCCGAGGCATTCGGCCACCAGCGCGGGGAGCTTGTCCATCACTTCGTCATAGGTCCAAGGGCGCGGCACGGTCATCGTTTCGGTCTCCTGGAAAGAGGTTTCGGGCGAACATTCGTGGACAGGTCTGCAGCGATGCGATCGGCCAGTTCGTCGCCTTTGAACGGAACGAATTCGGCATACACGGCGGTGACCATCGGGTGGGCGTGGCCGAGTTGCCGCTGTACGAACAGCAGATTTCCGCCCGTGCGCTTGTAGGCCAGATAGCCGTAGGTGTGACGCAACAACTGCACGCTGGCGCGCTCGGCCAGGCCGGCGTCGGTCAGAATGCGGACAACGCGGCGATACAGGGCCGTCCGCTCATACGGTTTACTGCGATCGTTCAAGATTAACGACTGCTGCGCGTCGCGGGACGACGCGCTCTCCCGCGTCTCGCGAAGATAGCGGCGAATCAAGTCGATCAGCGATTGGGGAACGTGGACAATACGGTTCTGCCGCGGCGTTTCGCGGACGGTGATCGTCGAACTTTTCCGATCACTCGACACGTCGCCGACGTGCAGCTGGCAGAACTCCGAGTTCCGCAGCCCGGAGAATAGGAGCGTTTCGATGATGACGCGGTCGGTGAGCGCGGCGATGCGGTCGTCATCGTCCGCCGTTTCTTCCCGATGCCGCAAATGATTCAGCAGCGTCTGGGTTTCGTCTTCCGAGAGGAACATCTCCCGGGAAATCTTCCACGGCTCGCGCGGCATGCTCTTTTCCGATCAAAAATGTTGCATTGATGGTAATGCAACATTTTTGATTTGTAAAGAGTGGTGCGCGGCAAGCCCGGCTTTAGCTGGGTAGCCGGGCTTTTACAGAATCCCGGTTCAGCTTTGTTAACCGGGATTCGCTTTCCGCCGCGTTCCAAAGCGAAACCCGGTTAGAAGACGAACCGGGTTTCGGGATTCACGCGCCGGACATCGAACGCGACGTCAGCAGCGATGCCGCCGCGTCGAGGCGGGGGGCCGTGCGCCGCGGGCCGAGTTTCAGATAGGCCAGCAGCAGAATGGCGGCCGCACCGCACAGCGTCAGCAGCAACGGCTCGTAGCGCAAGCCGCTGCCGTCGTTGACGAACAGCAGTTTCCAACTGCCGGTCGTCGGCACGTGCGCACCGAAGCGGTTCCGCAGAACTTCGAGACCGTTGTAGCCGATGTGGAACGCGACGCACGGCAACAGGCTGTCGGTCTTCACGGCGATGTAGCCCAGCACCAGTCCCAACAGCGCGGCGTTGAAGACTTGCTGCGGGATCAGATGCATGATGCCGAAGAGCAAGCTCGACAGCACGATCGCCAGCGTGATCCGGCCGCTGCGGCGGAAACCACTCAGCAAAAATCCGCGGAAGGCGATTTCCTCGCAGATGCCCGGCGCCACGGCGAACGCCAGCAGCGTCAACCACAGAGGAATCTCGTCGCTGGAAACCGCGGCGAGGACGTCGGTCACGCTTTTCGGCAACGGGGGAAAGAACCACGACAGCGCCGCCGAGAGCTCCAGCGAGAGCGGGTGCAACGCCGTTGCGAGCAGCAAACCGGCGAGCAAATGGCCCAGCCGCGGCCAGTAGGCCAGGAACGTTCTCCGCAAATCGGCAACGAGCAATACGCCCATGAACAAGGCCGGCGTCGCGATGATCGTCAATTGTTGAATGATCAGCAATTGCAGCATCAGCACCTGCTGGCCCGGCCCGAGCGCGTTCTGCAACGACGCCTGCATCACCCGCAACGCGCCGAATTGCAGCAGCATGATCAGCACGAAGCAGAAGACGGCTTCCGAAAACGTCGGAATCGGCTCCTTGTCGCGCAAGAGATGCCGAATCCACAGCCGCAGATCGAACCGCTCGGCTTCGCGGAACAGCACGTCTTCGCCGGCAAACTGATCGATGGCCCACCACAATGCCAGCAGGCTGTATCCCAGCGATGTCACCAAGACCGGCAAGGCGTAAAGCATCAACTCGCCGCTGGGATCCTGTCCTTTGAGCAGTCCCTTCAAGAGCAGCGCGGGCCCCATCACGGGCATCACGCTGTAGAACGGCTGTAACTCGACGGCGGGCGAAAGGCAGAACACCGTCAGGCCCATCGTCACCATGAGCAGCGGCGTCAAGTAGTATTGCCCTTCTTTGCTGCTGCGGGCGAACGTGGCGAACGCGAGGCACAGCGCGCTGAACAGCGCCGAGAGGGGAATCAGCATCACAAAGACCCAGAACAGGGCCGACGCCGGCGGCAGCGAGACGTCGCCAAACCGCGACGCCGCTCCGTGGGCGGTGAACGACGCAATGTACCGTCCGGTGAAGCCCAGGCTGGAGAGATTCAGCAAGGCCGTCGTGACGCTGAACAGCATCACCGTGAAGAATTTACCGAGGACGATCTCGGTGCGCGACGCCGGGCAGATGAGGAGGGTCTCCATCGTGCCGCGTTCTTTTTCGCCGGCGCACAGGTCGATCGCCGGGTAGAACGCTCCGGTGAGGGCCATGATCACCAGCAGCGCGGGAAACAGTTTGCTCCACAGGTTCGCCGAGAGCTGCTCTTTCGCCGCGAGATCGATTTCCCAGGCGTTGATCGGGTGCGGCAAGTCGGCCGGGAGGCCGGCGGTTTTCAGTTGCTCTTTGAGGATTTCACTTTCCCAGGCGCGCAGTACCTCCGTGACGCGGGCATGTGCGATCAGCGACCGTTCGTCGGCGCTGTTTTGCACAATCACCGGGCGGGGAAAATCAACGGCGACGTCGGCTTGCCGCGCTTTGAGCTCGTCGCGCCACTGGGTCAGATTTTCCTGGAATCCCGGCGGCACGACGATCAGCACTTGAAAGCCGCTCTCGGCGAACCGCTGCGCGAGTTCCTGGCGAAGTTCGTCTTTCCGCCGAACGGCGGCTTCCGAAGTGTCCGAATCCGGAATCTTGAGCCGTTCCTCCACGAGTTCCCGCATGCGCTGCGCCGACATCAGCAAGCGTTCGCTCGACAACCGGCCGGGCTTGTCGTCCGCGGAGGGCGGCGGGCTGGGAGTCTGGTCGGTCACCACCACCAGCCGGTCGGCGTCGTTCGGATTGCGAAACCAGTGGCCGGCGAAGTGGTCCCCGTCGAGCAATTCCGGCTGCGGCAGATCTTTCGCGCCGAGGAGGACGACCGTGCGGGGCTGCTCGGAGAACAGCAGCGTCATCTGCACCATGCCGATGCCGAGCGCCGGATAGAGCAGCACGGGCAACACCGCGACCATAAACAGCGTCCGCCGGTCGCGAAACTGGTCCGCGACTTCCCGCTGAAAGATCAGGCCGATGTTGCGGAAGGTCATTGGGGATGGATGGTTGTCGGTGGTTTGATGTATCTCAGGTTAGCCGCGACGCGGAGTCCTCGGAGCGGAGCGCTCCGCTCGGAAACCCTCCG
>CAZDGB010000276.1:0-9883 GCA_964504645.1 uncultured Planctomycetaceae bacterium
CAGCAGTCGAAACAAATCCAGAGAACGCACGTCTTAGCACCCGCAGCCCGGTTTTGCTTTCTTGCTACCCGGCAATTATAGCCTTTTCCGCAGAACAGCGGCGTGTCAGAGCGGGTATAGTAGTTAACCAGCGTCTTGAATAATCAACGCCTTCTGCCGGGATGCCGCTCGTGATTTTCCAACCCGCCAGCCGTGCAGCACTCTGCTTCTGTGGCGCATTGAGCTTCTTCGTTTCAGGTTGCGGTGAATCGGCGTCGACAACCAAATCGACTCCGGCCGCGAACCAAGCCGCTTCTACGCCAGATGCGGAAACTTCCGCGGAATCGGCCGATCGTCCGAAAGCGAAGCGCTCCGGACCGGTCCAATTGGGTGACGCGGCGACGGCAAGCAGCGCGAAAGTCGAAGCCACGCCCGAATCGATCGTCGAGGCTTTGAAACCGTTGCAGGTGTTGCTCGGCCAATGGAACGGACTCAGCCGCAACAATCGGACCGACGAGCCGGAATGGGTCTGGGATTTTCAGTCCGATCGACGGCAACCATCGCTCGTGCTGGCCAGCGAACAAGGGGAACATCTCCGCCAGGCGCGGCTCACGTTTCTGCCCGAAAAAGAGGAATATCAACTGACGGCCACCGATGGGGACGGCCAGAAACGGGTCTATCGCGGCACGTTCTCCGAACCGGTGCAGGACGTCCCCGGCGACAATGACGAACTGCAGCGGACGTTTAAGCTCGAATTGACCGAAGCCGACCCGGCGACCGCCGGCGAAACGTGGCAACTCGTGCTGGCCCAGCAGGAGAACAACCGCTATCTGCTGGAGGTCAACCGCCGCCGCGGCTCCGGCGGCTTTGCACGGATCGACACCGTCCACACG
This sequence comes from uncultured Planctomycetaceae bacterium, assembly GCA_964504645.1. Classification (GTDB taxonomy): domain Bacteria; phylum Planctomycetota; class Planctomycetia; order Planctomycetales; family Planctomycetaceae; genus CAZDGB01. The sequence goes on from CAZDGB010000276.1 coordinate 873, forward strand.
CAGCGCGCAGGGACGTCGTTCGCCCTCAGTTCCACTGATTACGGCGACAAAACGTGCGTGATCTCGCAGGGCCTCGGCACGATCTCCGTCAGCTACCAGGGCAAAACCTACTGGGTCTGCTGCACCGGCTGCAAAGCCGCTTTCGAAGAAGAGCCGGAACGCTGGATCGCGCGCTATGAAGAGCAGAAGAAGATGAAACGGTGAGCTAAAAGTTCCAAGTTCCAAATCTCAAGTTCCAAACAAATTCCAAATTTCAAAGTTCAATTTGGAACTTGGTTTTCTTTGGAACTTGAGATTTGGGGCTTGGATTTTATTTTTCACACAGCCGCGAATTCGCTGTGCCGCGTCGCTTCTTTCGCCAGCTTGACCAGGCGCCGGACGCTGAACGGCTTCGTCAGCACGGCGTGAAGATTCAACTGCTGTTGCAGCAGCGCGATGGCGGCCGGATGGCCGGCGACGTTCGACAAGCCGATGATCGGCAGATCGGCGAAGGCCTCGTCGCCACGAACGCGGCAGAGGACTTCCACCGACGGATATTGCAGGTCGGTGATTAGCAGTTGCGGACGCCACCACTCGATGAGTTCGCAAGCCGCGTCGCAATTGTGCACCGCGTGAACTTCGAAATCGGCCCGCATCAGCCGGCAGGCGATCATCCGGGCGAGATACGCGTCGCTTTCGCAAAGAACGATCTGCGCCGACATGGTCGCCCCATTCGGAAAAATGCCCCGGAATTCACCAATCGGACCTCTTGCCGGAAACTTAGGTCGCAATTCGGATGTTGTCCAATCGCCACATCCCGATTTCCGAGCGGGAGGACGCGAACTCCGGCGAGTGCGGAAGCAGGCTCGGCCCCCGATCCCCGGAAAATCACGTCTTCCCAAGTCTTGCCTCCTGTTGAATTCTTACGCCGAATCCGGCATTGTACGTGGGTTGGAATTTCCCCGATCCGACAATCTCCTCGCTGCGTTCGGCCCCCTTTTCGCGTGACATCAGGAGGAACCATGTCCACGACCGAACCCGTCATCCTTGATGCCGAGTCCAACGGCGAATTCGAACGTTCGTCCCAGCGCCTCTCGCTCCTGGATCGTCTCGACCCGGCGATCGGCGATGCGTCGGCGGGCATCGGCGCGCTGCTGACGGAACTCGTCCGGCGATCGCTCCGCGGCGGCGTGTCGAACATCGACCATCACCTGCTCGATTTCGCCCACGAGCAGGTCCACACCGCCGTCGAGAGCCAGCTTCCCAAGCTGCAGGAATTTGCCACCGAAGTCGCCGAGACGCAAGCACGGCAAGTGTCGCAGGCCGTCACGCAGGAGATCGCTGAGACGCTGCAGGCAACCGACGCGCGGCTGACGCATGCGCTCAGTCAGACGCAGCAGGAGATCACAGCGAACATCAGCCAGACGGAATCGCGCGTGCTGGAAAAGTCGAGCGCCGTCGCGGCGGCTGTCGATTTGCTCGAAGCTGCGACGCGGCAATCGGCGAGCGAACTGGAAACCCGCATCGTCGCCGTCCGCGATGAGACCACGGCCACCATGCGGACGTTCGAAACCGATCTGCGGGAAAGTTCGAAGCGATCCTGGGAGAAAGTGAAAACGCAGTTGGAAGAACTGCGCGGTCAGACGGCGGCGATTCCCGACGTCGCCGGCCGCGTCAGCCTTACGGAAAACGGACAGCAGCAATTGCAGCAGCGCCTTGCGCAGATGCAGACGGAATACGAGCAGCAGCGGCAAGGCCTGCTGTCGCAATTGCATGCCGCGCTGAACCACTGCGAATCGCTCTCCAGCCGGCTCGACGCGACAAATGAAGCCTATACCGTCCTAACGGCGCGGCTGGAAGAACTCGAACGCCCCCGCGGTTTCCGCGCGTGGATCCAGAAACTTCGCGGCGGCAAAGCAAAATCGGCCGAACTTCCGCCGCCCGAAGATGACGAACCGCAGTAACTCGCTGCCAACGGCCGCGCACACAGTCAGCGCCGCTGAGAACCCCGGCATGTCGTCCCACTGGAATATGATCGTCAACGTCCTGCGGGACGAGCACGGCATTCAGTTTGAACGAGGGCTCGCCGACAGCGAAGTCGAAGCGTGCGAACGGGAGTTCGGCATCCGCTTTCCGCCGGACCTGCGGGACTTCCTGGACTGCGCGCTACCCGTCTCCGACCAATTTCCCGATTGGAGAAACGCCGCGCGGGCCGACCTGCGCGCGTGGCTCGATCTCCCCATCGAAGGCATTCTGTTCGACGTCGAACACAACGGCTTCTGGCTGCCCGAATGGGGCCCGCGGCCGGCCGATTTTCCGGCAGCGAGCCGGCTCGTTCGTGCTCTCGTGGCCCAGGCGCCGAAACTGATCCCGGTGTACGCCCACCGCATGATCCCGGACCGCCCACATGCCGCCGGCAATCCCGTCTTCTCGGTGCATCAGACCGACATTATTTATTACGGCTGCGATCTGCGCGACTACTTCCTGCGCGAGTTCTTCGCGAAACCCGACGTCGATGTGTGGCCGATTCCCACCGCGTCGCTCCACCCGATCGAGTTCTGGGATGTGGAACGGTTTGCCACTCGCTGGCAAGGGGACCGCCAGACCTTCGACGAAACGCGGTGACGCGCTTATTCGTCGCCCTTGAGGACCGCGCGGATGCGGTCGGCTGTCACCGGTTGGATCACGCCCTTCTCGGTAACGAGCGCGGCGATGTTCTCCGCCGGGGCGACGTCGAACGCCGGGTTGTAGACCGCACAATCCGTCGGAGCCGTCTGCTTGCCGAAGCCGTGCGTGATCTCGGCGGCGGTGCGCTGTTCGATGGGAATTTCCGCACCGCTGGCGATCGTCAAATCGAACGTGCTGGACGGCGCCGAGACATAGAACGGAATCCCGTGCGCTTTCGCCAGCACCGATAGGCCGTAGGTGCCGATCTTGTTCGCGGCGTCGCCGTTGGCGGCGATGCGGTCGGCCCCGACGATGACCGCCTGAACTTTGCGCTCCTTCATCACCCACGCGGCCATCGAATCGCAGATCAGCGTGACGGGAACGTTTCGCTGCATCAGTTCCCATGCCGTGAGTCGCGCTCCCTGCAATAGTGGCCGTGTTTCATCGGCGTAGACCTGCAGTTGGGGATTCGCCTTCGCCGCGGCGAAGATGGCGGCGAGCGCCGTGCCATCCCCTGCCGTCGCGAGACTCCCCGTGTTGCAATGCGTAAGGACGCCGGTGCAGTCTTTCAAAAGTTCGGCCCCGTAGCGCCCAAGCGCGGCGCACATTTCGCGGTCTTCGGTTTCGATCGCGCGGGCCTCGGCGAGCAATTCTGCCAGTATCTCTTCGGACGACAGCTTGGGACGATTCGCCGCGAACTTTCGCATCCGATCCAGTGCCCAGAACAGATTCACCGCGGTCGGCCGGCTGGTGGCGAGATAACCGAGGACTTCATCGAGCCGCTGTTCGAATTGGTAGCGGCCGGCTCGGTCTGCCTTCTGGCAGCCGACGACCACGCCATACGCCGCCGCCACGCCAATCGCCGGCGCGCCGCGGACGCGGAGCAGTTTGATCGCTTCCCACACCTGCTCGACGGTCCGGCATTCGAGCAGCTTCACCTCCGCCGGCAACAGCGTCTGGTCGATGAGTTGCAAGTAACCGTCGGTGTGGCCGATCCAGGAAATCGCGGGAGTGGGCATGGGGATCTGAGATTCGAAATTTGAGAGCTTTGTTTCACAACATTCGCGATGCTTCGCAGAAGCGTTGTTGACAACTTCGCTTTGATCACTTGACCGGCGAATACTCCGTCGGCGTCAAAAACTCGAACTCGACCTTATCGACAATCTTGCCGTCTTTTTCGCTGGCGTCGCGGGCGGTAGTCCAGTCCGGATCTTTGCGGAACGCGTCGAACGAGGCGTCGCGGGATGCTTTGTCCTTGTGGGCGATCAGGTAGATCAGCGTGTTCGGCTTCTCGGTCGGCGTGAGGTAGATCACGTTCTTCATGCCGTGCTTCTCGAACAGCTTCATGGTGTGATCTCTGAACCGCGCATGCAGGGCCGGCAACCGGCCGTCGACGGTGGTGTAGGTTCGGAGTTCGTAAAGCAGCGGAGCATCCTTCTCCTTCGAGAACGCCGAATGGCCAACGGCTCCCAGAAAAATACCCACAGCGAGCAGACCGAATGCGGGGACCAGACGACCTCGAAGCATGAAACGATTCCTGACTGGGGGCAAATTCACTCGAAAGGAACTTCTCTCGAATCTTGATTTTAGACCGGTCGACAAACCGTGTCGACGACGATGGCGATTTTCCGCAGAGTGACTGTTTTCCGTGGCTCACGCCGGCTACGGGGGAGTAAGCTTGGAAGACGCGGTCCGCCGTCGCTGACGGCGGGCTTTGCTCTGGCTGTTTGCTACTCGCACTTCTCGATTCGCTACTCATGAAAACCATCGACGACCTCTGGAAGCAGTTCCGTGTGCCGGCCGGGAAGAAATGCCGGCTGAAGGACTACGACCCGCAATGGGTCGGCGACGGCGATCTGCCGAAGGCCAAACGCAAGGAATTCGCCGGGAAACTGCTGAGCGAAGACGTCTCGCAGCTGGCGGATGCCCAGAACCTGTTGTACGCGGCGAACTCCTGGTCGATTCTCCTGATCTTCCAGGCGATGGACGCCGCCGGCAAGGACAGCACGATCAAGCATGTGATGTCGGGCGTCAATCCGCAGGGCTGTCAGGTTTTCAGTTTCAAGCATCCCTCGGCGGAGGAACTCGATCACAACTTTCTCTGGCGATGCATGAAAGCGCTGCCGGAACGGGGCCGCATCGGCATCTTCAACCGATCGTATTACGAAGAAGTGCTGATTGTCAAAGTCCATCCGGAGCTCGTCGCGGCCCAGCGCATCCCCGACGCCAAACCCGGCCGCGACAAGTTCTGGCAGACGCGCTACGACGACATCAACGCCTTCGAGCGACATCTGACGCGCAACGGTACCCGCATCCTGAAGTTCTTTCTGAACGTCTCCAAAGAAGAACAGCGGAAGCGATTCCTCGACCGGCTGGATCAACCGGACAAGCGCTGGAAGTTCTCCCCCGCCGATGTCGACGAGCGCCGCTTCTGGGACGACTACATGGCCGCCTACGCGGAGGCGTTGACTCAGACCAGCACGAAATGGGCGCCGTGGTATGTGATTCCCGCCGATCACAAATGGGTGACGCGGGCGCTGGTAGCGCGAATTCTTACGAATGAAATCCAAACCCTGGGGCTGCGCGCTCCCGAGGTCACGGCGGACCAGGAAGCCGAATTCGCGGAGGCGCGCCGGCGGCTCGAAGCGGAATCGTAACGGGGGATCGTTACATGATCTGACAGAAGCCGGTTATCATCGAAAGCGGCCATTACGCCGTCGCTTCGCCGCGCTCCGAGGAATTTATCCATGCGAGTCGCCACGCGCTGGATCGCGTTGACAGCCGTCGGTTGTTGCTGGTTGATCGCACGACCATTGCCGGCGGATGAGGATCCGCCCGTCTCCGCCCGCTCGGCGTTTCCCGCCAAGACGCCTCAAGAAGCCATCGCGCGCGGCTTGGTCTTTCTCCGCGACGACGCGAAGAAGTGGCGCGCCGAACGCGAATGCTCGACGTGCCATCACGGGACTTTCACCGTCTTCGCTCTGACCGAGGCGAAGCACCGCGGTTGGGACGTTGACGCAGACTTCCTCGCCGACAGTCTGAAATGGACGAAGGAACGTCTGCTGAACCGCATTGATGAGCCGCGCGACACGCGCCCTGGTTGGAGCATGGTCAATTCGCCGGCGCTGATCTTGTCCCTGATGGCGCAGCTGGTACCGGGACAAGAGGCGATTTCCGCGGACGAGTTGCATCGGATTCGCGGGCATCTCGTTCGGCATCAGGAAGCGGGAGGCGAGTGGGCCTGGTCTGCGGCCCCCGCGAAGAATCGTCCGCCGCCGTTCTTCGAGTCGGACGAAGTCGCCACGTTGCTAGGACTGCTGGCGATGCCCGTCGGCGAGGAAGCGATCTCGGATGAACTGCGCCAAAGTCGGCAGCGAGCTGTCGACTGGCTCGACAAGACCGAACCGACCGACACCACGCAGTCCGCCGCGTTGCGGCTGTTGTGGAGGTCGCGTTCCGAAACGGCAGCGAATCTTTCCACGGACATCGAGGCGTTGCTGTCACGGCAGAACGCCGACGGGGGATTCGGACAAGTGAAGGATCGCGATAGCGATGCCTATGCCACCGGTCAGGTTTTGTACGTCTTGAATGTGGTGGGCGTGCCGGCGAACCACCCTGAGATCCGTCGGGCGGTCGAGTTTCTCGTGAGCACTCAGCGGCCGGACGGTTCCTGGCCGATGGTCCGCCGCGGACATCCCGATGTGACGCCGGGGCCTTTCATCGTGCCGATCACGTATTTCGGTTCGGCGTGGGGTACGCTCGGTCTACTTCGCACCGTGCCGAAATGATCGCGAAACGCACACGAGCTTCGTGGTCGAGCGCTTACTTTCGGGGCAGAAGGCCTTCTTCGATCATTTTGATCGCGGTGTTCAGGTACGAGGCGTCCGGGATCGGAGCACCGAAGCGTTCCTGAAAGTGCCGGTGGTTGTCGAGCCAGAAGAAGATGATCCCCAGGACCATGATGCTCAACTGCCGTGCGTCGAGATCGTCGCGAATCGTGCCTTGTTTCTGTGCGATCTCCATCCGTTGCTGGACGAGGTTGAGCAGATCGGGCTCGCCGGGCCAGACCTGGTAATCGCCGTCGACGCGGGTGCGGGCGCACAGACGCAAGGCGACTTCGTTCTCGCCGATGTACGTCATGATCCGCTTCATCTCGGCCCGCAGGTTGATCGGCCGGTTCGCGGCGCGGACGGCGGCCGGAAACCGCTGCGCGTAGCCTTCCACCACGCGGCGTTTGACTTCGGTGTAGAGCGATTCTTTGCTCCCGAAGTGATGCAGAATCAGCGGATGCGCGATGCCCGATTTCCGGGAGATGTCGCGGAGCGATGTGTCGGCGAAACCGTGCTGCGCGAACAGTTCCAGTGCCGCGTCGAGGACGGCGGTGCGGACGGCGATGGGATCACGAATGCGGCGCGGCACGTGTTTCATCGGGGCGCTCCGATGGAAACTCGAGGGGAAAAAGACGGAGAAAGACAAGAATTGATCAAGCTGGATGGATGCAAGATACAGAGGTCAGGCTGCGGAAACCAGCGCGGTATGGAATTCCGGGCGAACCAATTTGGTGCGGCCGAGTCTGGATGCCTTTGGAAAGGCCGCGTGGAATACCTCCCCCAAACGCCTGCGATTGACAACTCTGCCCTCCCCGGTAAGATATTAACCAGTTGGTCAATTCTATTGACCGATCGGTTAACGGAAAAGGGACGCGGCATGCTACGTCGGTTGATTTTGGGAATCGGGCTCTGCGGAGCGCTCCTGGCCGGCTGCGGCAAGCCGAATATGTACGTCGAGCCGCCGCCGCCGGAGGTCACCGTTGCCGTGCCGATCGAGCGGGCCGTCACCGAGTACCTCGAATTCACCGGCATGACGCAGCCGATGGAGACGGTGGAAATCCGGGCGCGGGTCAAAGGCTTTCTCAAAGAGCGCCACTTCGTCGAAGGGGGCGACGTCAAAGCCGGACAGTTGCTGTTCGTCATCGACGAGGAGACGTTCCAGATTCAGCTCGACGCGGCCCGCACGCGGCTGAAGGAGACGGAGGCCGCGCTCGAGCAGGCGACCGTCTCCAAGTCGCGGGAAGTCGCCCGCGCCCAGGTCAAGCTGAACGAATCACAGGTCCATCTCGCCCGGCAGGAAGAGAAGCGGCAGCGCAGCCTGTTCGACCGCAAGATCGCCACCGAGGCGGAAATTGAACAAGCTTCGGCGACGCGCGAGGCCCGCGAGGCGGAACTCGAATCGGCGAAGGCGAAGCTCGATCAGGACATCGCCACATATGACACGACGATCCTCTCGTGTCAGGCGCAAGTCGAATCGGCGAAGACGAACGTCCGCAACGCGGAACTCGACTTGAGCTATTGCCGGATGTCGGCCCCCATCGACGGACGGATCAGCCGGGTGAACTTCGATATCGGCAACCTCGTCGGCGACGGGCAGTCATCGGTGCTGGCGACGATCGTGAAGATGGATCCGATCTATGCCTACGCGACGATCAGCGAAACCGACGTGATGCGGACGCCGGCGCTGCGGCAGTTCGGCACGCAAGAACAATCGGCGTCGCCGGTGCCCGTCGAATTGGGCGTCGCCGGGCAGGAAGGTTTCCCGACCGCCGGAAAACTCGATTACTCCGATCCTAGCCTCGACCAGGCGACGGGGACCTTGCGGACGCGGGGGACTTTCCCGAATACCGACCGTTCGCTGTTGCCGGGGATGTTCGTGCGGATGCGGATCCCCGTGGCGGAAAAGGCGAAGGCGCTGCTCGTGCCGGAACGGGCCTTGGGAACCGATCAATCGGGGGCGTACGTCCTCGTCGTCGACGGCGAAGGGAAAGTGGAATACCGTCCGGTGAAGACCGGTGTGTCGATCAACGAACTCCGTGTGGTCGAAGGGCAGTTGACGGCGTCGGACCAGGTGATTGTGGAGGGTCTGCTCCGCGCTCGCCCCGGCGCGAAGGTGACGCCGAAGTTGCAGGACGCCCCAGCGGAAGTCGCTGAGCGCGCGGTGGGCCGGCGCTGATCACGATTTCGGTTAGCCGCGAGGTGCAGTTCGGCGAAGCGGAGCGCTCCGCTTCGGAAACCCTTCGCGTCGCGGCTAACCCCGGAATAAAACATGTTCTCCAAGTTCTTCATCGAACGTCCGATCTTCGCCAACGTGATCGCCATCGTCACAATGCTGGTGGGGATCGTGTGTTTGCAGATGCTGCCGATCGAGCAGTATCCGGAGATCACGCCCCCCACGGTGCAAGTGGCGGCGGTCTACCCCGGGGCAAACGCGGAAGTCTTGTCCGACACGGTCGCCGGGCCGATCGAGCAGGAGATCAACGGCGTCGAGGACATGCTCTACATGTCCTCGACCTGTTCCAGCAACGGGTCGTA
>CAZDGB010000277.1:0-9867 GCA_964504645.1 uncultured Planctomycetaceae bacterium
CCGCGCGCGCTCGCCCCACACCCCCCCCGGGCGGGGGCCGCCCCCCCGCGCCGAACGTGAGACTGTTGGAGCAAATTCTTGACGCCCCCGCTCTACAAACGGCTGATTCCCGGTTTGACGCTGGTCAGCATGTCGATCGCGACGGCGGCGGTTTATATCGCCTATCCGGTGTTCCGCGAATCGTGGTCGGCGTCCGGGTCCGCCATGTTCTGGGCGTTGAACGGTCTGGTGCTCGCGACCGGCGTGGTCCGGTTGGCGGTGGCCCTGTTGCCGGAACGCCGGCGGCTGCAGTTGTCGTCCCTGCGCCGCAATCGGGTCTATATTCCAAAAGAGGGGCTGGTTTACCTGGTAATTATGATCGTGCTGTTCATCGGCTCGCTGCTGGGGCACACGAACATGCTGATGCTGGTTTTCGCGATGCTCGCCGGGCCGTTCGTCATCAACGGCTGGGCGACGTTCGCCATGCTGAAGGCGTCGCAGATCACGCGCACGGTGCCGCGGCGGGTGATGTGCGGCGAATTGTTCGCGGTCGAAATCACACTGAAGAATCTGCGAACCTGGATGTCGTTGTGGATGATGCAGGTCCGCGATACGGCGACGGGCTGCGGCGAACATCTGGAACCGACGAACCTGTTCACCCACGTGCCCCCCGGCGGCCGGCAGACGGGGCACTACACGCTGCGGCTAAGGCATCGCGGCGTCTATCACTTCGGACCGCTGCGCTTGTCGTCCCGTTTTCCGCTCGGGTTGATCGAACGCGGCCAGGTCTTCGGGCTGCCGGACAAGATTCTCGTCTACCCCCGCGTCGGCAAGTTGACGCAGTCGGCCCAGCGGCAACTGCTCGGCGCGGCCGAGCTCAGTTCCAACCGCCGGGCGCATTCCGGCGTGTTTCACGATGAGTTCCATCATTTGCGGGAGTACCGCGCCGGCGACAATCCGCGGGCCATTCACTGGCGCACGTCGGCGCGGCGCGGAGCGCTCATTCTCCGCGAGTACGAACAGAACCGGGAACAGCACCTGACGTTGATTCTCGATCTGTGGCAACCGGAGAGCGTCGTCTCGGCAGACGATCGCGAGCGCCTGGAATGGGCGCTGAGCCTGGCGGCGACCGTCTGCCTCGAACAGCGCCGCCTGGCCCGCGATTCGCGATTGAATGTCTTCGGCGGCGGGCGGCAATCGCTCGTCTGGGAAGGCCGGGCCACCGCGGCGAGCCTGGAATCACTCCTCGATCAACTCGCCATCGCGCATGGCGGACGCGCCGAGCAGATGCCGCAATTGTTCGAGCAGGCTTGGCACGCCAGCAGTTTGACGACGCGGTTCGTGGTAATTTCCACCCGCAACGCCGCCCGCGACGAGTGGCAAGCCGAAGCAGTGCGATTGCTGCCGGCCGGCGCGGCCAGCAGAATTCAATGGGTCTACGTGGAACCGGCGGACATGAATCAGTGGGTGATATTGGAAAACGACTGACGGCATGACGACGAACATTCTCGAACTCGAGCGGGTCTTCAAAATCAGCCTGTACGGCCTGGCGATTTTCGCCAGCCTGATTTTGGGCCGCGCGGAACAGGCGTGGCTGCCGTTCGCCACCATCCTCATGGCGCTGCTCGGCTACTGGGCGACCGAGTCGCCGGGCCACTTCGCGCTGGGCAACTTCGTGTCGAACCTGATGGGCTTCGTCGCGATCGGGCTGGCGGGGTTCGAGTTCTTCGGCAGCAACCCGGAAGGACGGTTGCTCGCGGGGACCCACCTGGTGGTCTACGCCACGTGGATCGTGTTTCTGCAGCAGTCGTCGGTGCGGAAATATTGGTCGATCTGCGCCCTGAGCGTGCTGCAAGTTGCCGTCGCGGCCGTGCTCACGAACGACAGTTGGTACGGCGGCGCGCTTGTCGCGTTCGCCGTTTACTCCATGTGGACGCAGGCGGTCTTTTTCCTCTACCACTCGGTCGAGCATCAGCACGATCCGAAGCCGGCGGCCGCGGCCCCGCGCTCGTTCCGGTTCGATGAGGCGGTGAGCGACGTCGGGCATTCGATTCAGTTCGACGGCATCGCCCGGTGGATTACGCCGCGATTCATCAGCGGCATCGCGACGCTGGCGGGCCTGGCGCTGCTCATGAGCGCAGCGTTCTACGTGCTGACGCCGCGCGTCTGGATCGGGCAGCGGTTTTCGTTCGGCGATCAACAGGAAGAGCCGGAACTCGGCCGCCGGAATCTCACGGGATTCACCCAGCAGGTCAAACTCGGCGACATGGGGCAAATCCTGGAGAGCCTGGAACCCGTGATGACGATTCAGGCCTACGACGTCCGCAGCGGCGAGGACCGCAAGCTCTCCGCCGCGGATTTGGCGCAAACGCTCGGCTACGACGAGCCGCTGTATCGCGGCGGCATCATGACACAATACAAGAACGGCGAATGGCAGGCCGATTTCCAGGCCGAAGCGCTGGAAAGCATGCAATTGACGCCGACCCGCGCCGAACTGCGCCAGGAGATCACGCTGGAGCCGGTCGCCGGAGAGATCCTGTTCTGTTTCGGCACGCCGGTGGCTTGCGAAGTCGGGGCCAACCATCGGCGGGCGATGTACAACCGCTTGACGAACGTGCTCATTCAGCGCCGCGCGTCCCAGGATCGGCGAGGGCCCGTGACCTACCGATTGCACACGCTGGTGCCGCGGCTGTTCGACGACCAGTTGCCGCGCATCGAGATGCGTTCTTCAATGCCGCGGTCTCAATTGCTGTTCGACCGGGACCTGGAGCGCTACTTGCGCCGCTGCCGCACGTTGAACCCCGAATCGCTGCCGCGCCTGGTGGAGTTGGCGCGGTCGCTGGAAGAGCAGGAATACGTGCGGCTCGGGCGCCAGCCGACAAACCTGGAACTCGCCCGGAAGATGGAGCGGTTTCTCCGAGACTCCGGCGAGTACGGCTACACGGTGAGCCTCACGGTGCAGGACCAGAGCATCGATCCGGTCGAGGACTTTCTATTCAACCGCAAGACGGGGCATTGCGAATACTTTGCCACCGCGCTGGCCCTGATGCTGCGGGCCGTCGACGTCCCCGCGCGGCTCATGAACGGATTCAAAGGGGGCGAAGTGAATTACCGGGGGCAGATCGAAGTGCAGCAGCGCCATGCGCACGCCTGGGTGGAAGCGTGGGAAGGGAACGGCCGGTGGATCGTGCTCGACCCGACGCCCGCGAGCGCCCGCGCGGAGAGCGTGAAAGAGGTCGCGCATTCGCTCCCCGTGTGGCAACAGATTCAGGCGTTCGCCAGCAGCTTCTGGTCGGACTGGGTGATGAACTTCACGCCCGACCGGCAACGCGACGGGCTCTACATGCCGCTCAAGGAATTCGGGCAGAAGCTGCTCGCGCAAGGAGAGGAAGTCGCCACGCGTGGCCCCATCGGACTGCTCGGTTTCTTCAGATTTCTGGCGAACCCCCGCGAATGGTTCAGCGTGAAGGGGCTGATGTTTCTCGCCGCCGTCGGCGGCATCGGTTATGGCATCTCGCTCGCCTGGCGGCGGTTCCGTCGCTGGTGGCGGCAATCCCGCGACCTGGGCGGTGCCCATTCTTCGAGACGACTCGTGGTGCCGTTCTACGAGCGCTTCGTCGAGGCCATGCTGGCCCGCGGCTACGTCCGCCCCACGGAACAAACCCCCGCGGAGTTCGCCGAAGATGTCGCTGCACGCCTCGGGCGCATCCCCCAGCTCGCGGAGCTGAACGATGTGCCGGATCTGATCACACGGGAGTTCTACCGCGTCCGCTACGGCGACGCGACGCTGAACGATACTGAAACCGCCGCGGTCGCTTCGGCGCTGGAACGGTTGAAGCGGTCCGAGTGAGCGCGCTGCGAATCACACGTCGGGCCTCATGCCTCGACGCTCGCCCTTACTCTTCGGCCAACCAGCGCATCGCCTGGTCTTCCTCGCTGTGGCTGTCGATCTCGACCGGTTTTACGGGACGCGACGACGGAGGCAACGGGGCGGAAGTTGGACGGCGCGGCCGTTCTTCCCCCGGGCGCCCCAAGCCGGCTTTTTCCAACAGTCCGACGGCGAACGGATCGCGCTCTTCCGGCGGCGGCTGGCTCGGGTCGGGGGTGTAGCTCACCTCGAAGCGGTGCTTGGCGATCACCAGCGTGTCGCCCGGTTGCAGGAACCGTTCGGCGATGCGTTCACCATTGACCTTCGTCCCGTTGCGGCTGTTCAGGTCGTGAACGTGCCAATAGCCGTTCACCATTTCCAGCTCGCAATGGTGGGCCGAGACGTTGGGGAAATCCAACGTGATATCGCAACTGCTGCGCCGGCGGCCGACGAGCAACTTTTCCTTTTGGAGCGGGATCGGATCTCCGCCCCCCAACGGTATTAACTGCCCGAACATCTTCGGAATGTTTATCGCTTGGGACAGGCCCGCCCCGCGCTCACGCCCACTCGAGTGAATGGACTCGCCGCGCGTGGTCATTAAGAATTCTACACTACTGATCGCGCGGGGAGGCCGTCAATCGCCGTTCGCCCCTCGAATTTGGAAATTTTCCGGGCCAGGTCCGACCACCTGGCAGATGCCGTCGGAAATGTGGCCGCCAGGCGGCCGATGCGGCCGGCCGACCGGAGTTGACATCAATCGGAAAGCATTCTTTAATGAGCGCTGTACTCGACGATGCCACCTCGATAGGGATTCGAATTGTCTGGTCTGGCGTACCGAACGGGTGCGGACCGCATCGTCAGGTTTGAACAACGCAAGCGGAGGAAAGTTCATGCGGATCAGTGGTCTCGTGGGCGGCGTGCTGTTGGCCGGTTTCGCCGTCCTGTGTTCGTCTCAGGTCGCGGAGGCGCGCCCGGATTACAACAAGCAATTCTGGGAAATCTACAAGAAGGAGCTCGGCACCCAAGCAGACGCCGTGAAGTGCAACGCTTGCCACTTCGGGCAGGAAAAGAAGAACCGCAACGACTACGGCAAGGCCATGGGCGCGGCTTTGGGTGACGGCGCGAAGAACGTGAAGGACGCCGATAAGATCAAGGAAGCCATCGAAAAGGCCGCGAAGGAAAAGAGCTCCACCGAGGGCAAGACGTTCGGCGACCTGATCAAGGACGGCAAGCTGCCGGGCAAGAATCCGTAAGCGACGTTCGACGTCTCGATAAACGCTGAATACGATGAACGGGGGGCGAATCGGCCCCCCGTTCTGCTTTCCCCCTTTCGCCCCGCAAAGGACGCCGCATGGTCCGCCGGAAAACCGCCTTCGGAATGACGCTGCTGATCTTCGCGTGCTTCGGTGCCGGCCGTCCCGTCGAAGCCCGGCCGGAATACAACAAGACGTTCTGGATGCACTACGCCAAACCGCTCGCGGCCCACAACGCCGTGAAGTGCGTCGCCTGCCACGAAGGCGCAGACAAGAAAAACCGCAACAGCTACGGCAAAGTCGTCGGGGAGAAGCTCAAGGAGAAAGGCGTCAAAGATGTGGAGAAAATCAAAGCCGCCCTTGAGCAGGCCGCCAAGGAGAAGAGCGCCATCGAAGGCAAGACGTTCGGCGATTTGATCGAAGCGGGACAACTGCCGGCGTCGAAGCCATAAGAGGACGACGAATGGTGCGCTACTGGTTGTTCAAGTCCGAGCCGTCGGCGTTTTCGATCGATCATCTCGCCAAGAGCCCTCAGCAGACCGCGCCGTGGGACGGCGTGCGGAATTATCAGGCTCGGAATTCTCTGCGCGACGACGTCCAGATCGGCGACAAAATCTTCTTCTATCACAGCAGCGAAGAGCCGCTCGGCATCTTCGGCACGATGGAGGCCGTCGCCACCGGTTATCCTGACCCCACGCAATTCGACCCGCACAGCAAATACTACGATCCGAAATCGACCAAAGACTCGCCGCGCTGGTATCTCGTCGACGTGAAATTGATCCAGAAATTTCCGACGGCCGTGCTCCGGGACGATCTCGCCGGCGATGAAACGACGGCCGGCATGCAAGTCCTGAAACGGGGCATGCGGTTGTCGATCCAGCCCGTCACCGCGGCCGAATGGAAAGCCGTCCATCGCCTCGCCGGCGTGAAACCGGCTTGACGCGAAGCTCAGGGAGCGGCTATCAACGGCTGGCAATTTGCGGGTTGTGAGTGGTAGGTTGCGGGTTGGAAAAGCCAAATCGCGATCCACCCTACCTCCAACCCACACTACCCCCAACCCACAGGATTTCCCGTGGCCGACGGATCGACGCCGTTCTACAAGCGACGCAGCGTGCAACTGCTGGTCGGGCTCGCCGTCTCCGCGGCGTGCCTGTGGTTCGCGATGAGGGGCCTGAACGCGGACGAGCGGCAGCGGATGCTCGACGCCTTTCGCACCGCCGACTACCGCACACTGCCGGTGATCTGGGCCGTGCTGTTCGTCTTCTACTGGATCAAGGCCTGGCGCTGGGCGATGCTGCTGTCCCCCGTCGGGAAGTTTGCTCCGCTCAAGGATCTCTTTCCGCCGATGATGGTGGGCTTCGCGTTCAACAATCTGCTGCCGGCACATCTCGGCGACGTGGTCCGCGTCTTCGTGTTCGCCCACAGGCGGCCCGTGAAGAAGACCGCCGTGCTGTCGACCGTCGTGCTGGAGCGGGTGTTCGACATCATCGCCATTCTGTGTTATTTGGGGGCGGGGCTCTTCTTCGTGAAGGGACTCGACGACTCTGTCCGGCAGAATGCGTTCGTCTTCGGAGCGGTCTCGTTCGCGATGGTGCTCGGCGCTTTGGCTTACGTCCTGTGGACGAAGTGGTTCGTCCGCATCGCCGAGTGGGGACTGGAGACCGTGCCGATTTTGCCCGTCAAATTCCGCGGCAAGATCACCGGCATGATGGAGGCGGGCGCCGCGGGGCTCGCCTCGCTGAAATCGTTTCGCAGCCTGTGCGGCATCATGCTCACGTCGCTGGCGCAGTGGGGGCTCAACGGCACGCTCGTTTATCTTTCGCTGTGGAGCTTCGGCATCCACGTCGATTCCCCGCTCCTCGTCTCGTGCATCGCGCTGGGAGTGATCGCGTTCGGCGTGACGGTGCCGAGTTCGCCGGGCTACTTCGGCGTGATTCAGCTCTGCTTCACGATCGCGCTGACGCCGTTCGTCGCCGAAGAACAACTCCCCGACGTCGTCGCGGCGTCCGTCTACTATCACCTGGCGCAGTACGTCCCGGTGACGATCGTCGGCCTGATTTTCCTCAGCCTGTCGGGCTTCCGCATGCAGGACATGCAGTCGGCGGCGATGCAGGCGAAGTCGCAACCGAACCCGCCGACGGATGGCGACTCGCCCCCGAACGCCGCGGCGGCGCTGTCGGCCTGACGCTGGTTAGCCGCGTCGCGGCTAACCACTCACTCCGTCCGCACGGTCGGTTCGACGTCGATCTGCGAGCCGATGACTTCCAGCGATCCCTTTCCGGTGACGAGCGCGGAGTCGCGGCCGTTGCCTTCGAGGCGGCCGGTTTCCAGCTTGACGGACGACGTGCCGCCGACGGCCAAACCGGCGCGGCCGTTCTCGCGGCTCGCGACGTTGCTCAGCGTGATGTCGCGGCACATGTTCTGCGCGTGGACGCCGTCGAGGCGGAAATGCTCGACGTTCAAGTCCTCGATCCGCACGTGCTCGACCTGGTAGAGCGTGATGCCGACTTCCCCCGCGGCGTAGTCGAAGCGCTGCATCGTCGGATCTTGCAGGCCGTCTTGCCGAAAATAGACGCTGCCGCGTGCGGCGGCCCACTGCCCGGGCGGCAACGATTCGAGGATTTGGAAGGCATCGTCCGGGCGGTATTCTGGTAGCGGGAAACCATCGCGCAACAGCCGGTAGAAGCCCTTGCGGGTAAAGCGAATCTCCCAGGTGTCGGCGTTCACCCGCTGCCAGCCTTGCCGCGGCACCCCCCGCAGGCCGCTGAGGGTCGCGCCGTTCCCATAGATCGTCGTCGGCACATTTGGCACGCCGCTGTGCCGCACACCGACCAGCGCGATCGATTCGTAGTAGGGCACGCCGGTGTTGGTCAGAAAGATCGAATCGCCGGAGCCGGCCAGTTTTAAGGCCCGCTGAATCGATTTCACCGGCCCCGTCAGCGAGTTCAACGGTATGTCGGCGAGCCCGTCGTTCTGATCGCGGCCATTGAGATTGTGCACATAGTAGTTCTCGGCGCGCGCGATCGTCGAAACGATCAACAGTCCCGCCAGAGCGCTTCCCCAAATCCGCAGCATGAGCCTCGCCTTTCCGGATGATTGAACCGTGACGGTTCCACCATACCGAAGCGGAAAGGGCGCACGCCAGACGGGACGCCCGTTTTTGACGTGCGAGAGAGCCGCACTGAAAGCCGGCGGCTGAGAAATGGCTAGTCGCCGGACGGGCACGTTGAAAACGTGCCACCACGTTACGGCTTGGCCGCGGCTTTCTTGTTGACGAGCTTCGTCAGCCGCGATTTCAGGCGGGCGGCCTTGTTCTTGTGAATCAAGTGCTTCGCCGCGGATTGATCGAGCTTCTTGATCACGACGCCCAGGGCGTCTTTCGACGCAGTATCATCGGTCCCGGCGGCCGCCGTGCGGACTTTCTTCACCATCGTTTTCAGCGCGGACCGCTGAGACTTGTTCTTCACCCGGCGGCGTTCCGCCTTCCGCATCGCCCGCTTGGCACTTTCCGTATTCGGCATGGCCTGTCTAGCACCTCAAGAAACCCGGTCTGACTTCAGTCCACAAGAACGTAGGAGTGTATCGGACGGCGGGGCGGAATGCCAGTCCAGGCGTAGGGTTTGCAGTTGGCTTTGACGAGGCAAACCATTTTCAGAAGGACGAAGGCGGAAGTAGAGCAAAAGCGATTCTGCTTTCCTTCGCCCTTCCGACTTCCCACTTCCGCCTTAAGCCATTGGTTCGCCTCGAAGACTCGGCAAACCCTACTTCTTCAGCGGCGCCACCTCGATCTTGCGGAAGAAAATCTCCGCCCCTTCGGTCTGGAAGCACAGCTTGCCGAAGCTCGGCGTGGCTTCGAAGGCTTCGTTCACGACCTTGCCGTTGACCAGGTACGTCAAATGATCGCCGTCTGCGAGGACTTCGACCTTCGTCCATTCCTGGCCGGGGCTTTCGACGTCGTCTTTGCCGCGGAAACCGAGGACGTCCTTCCAATCGGGGTCGCGGCCATACCAGTTCACGCGGCCGCTTTTGAACAACTGCTTCTCGCCTCCCTTTTTCCAGGTCGGCTCGCCGTCGCGGTCTTTGACAACCTCCGCAATCACCGACGGCGGAATCTTCGCATCCTTCCCCGGCACAACGAGCAGATCGCCGGTCCCGCCTTCGATGATCTGGCATTCGATACTGGAAGGCCACGTCCCACTGTAGCCGCCGTCGGGACCGGTGCAATGCAACAAAATGCCGCTGTCGCGGGTGGCTTTCTCCCGCGAACCCCACGTCTTCATCCCCCAGCGATATTCCACCGTGAGGTGGTAGTTCTTGAAGGCGTCCTTGGTGATCAGCCCGCCGAAGCCCCCCTCGCCGGAAACGCGGATCGCCGGCTTCCCGCCATCCGTCTGGACGGTGAAGACTTTCTTCGGATCTTCGTACTTCGTGTCGGAAATGTAGGTGTAGAACCCCGTGAGGTCCTTGCCGTTGAACAGGACGATCTTTTCCTTCGGCTCGATCGGCGTCGGTTCGTCGCCGTCCGCAGCGAAGGCCAGCGGTTGCCCGACGAGCAGTCCGGTCATGATCAGCAAGTAAGTTTTGCGCATCGACAAAGTCATCAGATGGTCCTTCGGGGCGAGCGACGTTGAACAAGCAGCATCAGCACGGGCTATTCGAGCGTCGGGCGCAGATGAAGTCAAACGAGGCGAGCGTCGAGGCGTCAGCCCGACGTGATTTTCGATCTCGCGCATCACGAATCGCACACGTCGGGTTGACGCCTCGACG
>CAZDGB010000278.1:0-9828 GCA_964504645.1 uncultured Planctomycetaceae bacterium
AAGCTACGGACGGTCAACCAATCCCGACCATGACTATCGAAACTTCATCGGCATGAAGTTCCGCTTGATTCCCCCAGGCGAGTTCCTAATGGGGAGCACACAGGAAGAGATCGAGACTGCGCTGAAGCCGTTCGATCCGACCAAACCCGGTTGGATGGCATGGCGAGAAGCAATGGATAGCCAGGGGCCACAGCATCAGGTCGTCCTCACGCGCCCGATGTACCTGGGAGCGCACGAAGTGACCCAAAGCAACTACCGGACCGTGATGGGAACGAATCCTTCGTACTTTGCAAAAACCGGGACGAACTCCGAATTGGCTGCGAGCGTGTCGAAACTCGATACCTCGAACCATCCGGTGGAGAACGTGAGCTGGAACGATGCCGCTGAGTTCTGCACCAAACTCAGTCAACTGGAGCAGCGGAATCCATTCTATTCCCTCTCCGGGAAAACGGTCTCTCTGCTCGACAACGGCCATGGCTACCGTCTGCCGACGGAGGCCGAGTGGGAATTCGCCTGTCGGGCCGGGGTAGTGACCATGATCTGGAAGGACAATGACCTGGCGAGCGTCGGTTGGGTTGAAACCGCCGGGAGCACACACGCTGTCGGACAACTTCTGGCGAATCCGTTCGGTTTGTACGACATGCACGGCAACCTCTGGGAGTGGTGTTCGGACTGGTACTACGCCCAGGAATACCTTCGGTCTGCCGGGAAAACGACTCAGAACCCACAAGGTCCGCCAAACGGCTCGCAGCGTGTGCTCCGCGGAGGCAGTTGGATGAGTTCAAGCCTCAGTTGCTTGGCGGCTTACCGGGAGCCACAAAGTCCGGATTCGCGGGAAAACAATCGAGGATTTCGCGTGGTGTTGAGCGTAGAGGCGGGGCGTCAGAAACCGAGTGGATCTGCGGCGCTTGTAAGGCCAGATGAAAACCGCAAAACTCAAAGTGAAGTCGATGCGAATCGAAAGCAAGGCTGGCACGGCTGGCCCGCCGACGCCCCGCAACCTGCGATAGCGCCATTTGACGCCGCACAGGCGAAAAAACATCAGGAAGAATGGGCGGCGTATCTCAAAGTGCCGGTCGAGTACACAAACAGCATCGGCATAAAACTTGCGATGATCCCGCCCGGAGAGTTCACGCTGGGGACAACACCAGACCAGGCTGAGAAAGCGCTAGGAACAGGCGGCGGCCGCGTGGCAGAATTCCTCCAAAATGAACAGCCGACGCGACGTGTTCACCTCTCACGGCCAATGTATATCGCCATCCATGAAACGACAAAAAAGCAGTTTTCCCAATTCGTCGCATTGTCGAAATACAAATCCGATGCCGACCAAAGTGGGAAGAATACAAAGCAGGCGTTTCCTGGTGGTCAAGCCAGTGGCGATTGGCGTAGTCCGGGATTTGAGCAGGCCGAATCTCATCCCGTCGTCAATGTTTCTGAAACCGACGCATTGTTTTTTTGCGATTGGTTGAGCCGAACTGAGGGTGGCGCCTATCGACTCCCTCGAGAAGCCGAGTGGGAGCACGCCTGTCGCGCCGGCACCACTACGTTATTCCACATGGGCGATGATCGACAGAGCGCAGTTCAATTTTCCAATTTGATCGGCGATGCGGATGGTTTCAAATTCAGCGCCCCGGTCGGATCATTTCCGGCGAATGCGTTTGGCCTTTATGACATGTGCGGAAATGTTTGGGAGTGTTGCGAAGATTTCGCGGTGCCGAACTATTTGGGACATGACTCCGAGGGCTATCCGCCCAAGGATGCCAATAGCGCTGAAATTGTGGCGCGCGGTGGCGGCGCCGATTGCCCACCCGGTTATTGTCGTTCCGCCGCGCGGTCCTTTGGTAAGCGATCGGTCCGCACCAGTAACACCGGCTTTCGTGTTGTCTGCGATATCCGCCTTCCGCGGTTGCAGAACGGGGAGCAAATGCAGAACAATCAAAGTCCAACGACGTTGTCTGGCCAGAAGTCAAATGAGCGATTGAAATACGAACGTCTCTTGAATTCTCCCGTACTCGCAGATGCCATTCGGGCTTATCGTACTAAAGACCAGAAACGACTCGCGGCATTATCCAACGATCTCACTCGTAACAAGCCCGTCGATCAGGCGCTGTTGCGACTGGTGCGGCACTTGTCCACGCTGCTTAATCCGCCGCAGCCCCTCGAACCGGCTCGGATTCCCCCTTCTCGAAAGTCAGTCAAGGTTTCCGAACTGATCTGCACTACGGAAGCCGTCGGCTGGGGCCAGCCACTGCGCAATCAAGTCCCTCCTGATCATCTAAATTTCGTTTTCTTGCGGCTGGAAAGCCAATTCTTTGAATCCGGTTTGTGGGCCCCTGCGCCGTCGCAATATGCCCTGCGTTTGAACAGGAACTGGAAGTCGTTATCGACAAATTACGGCATCAACGACGACAATCAAAGCGGATCAGCAGTCTTCGTCGTATTGGGTGATGGAACAGAACTTTTTCGTTCCGATTCAATTCGTGATTCCAAGCTTCGACAAATTGATGTGGATGTAAGCAACGTAGACCAACTGCAGTTCATCGTCGAGAATGGCACTGAAGAGAATACGCGGAACTGGGCTGTCTGGATTGACACACAACTGCAGCGATAGCTTGATCTTCAGAGGTGCCGTGTGTCCCCGAATGGTAGCCCTTATTCCAGCATTATCTTGAAACTAAAGGGTCCACAATCGGGCGAGAAGCCGATCTCGCTGGAAGTGCCTGGGCGTTATCTGATCGGCTCGGAATCTCACGCCGTCTTGCGACTCTCGCCTGATGAAGACGTGTCGCCGCGACATGCGATTTTAATCTTGGAACCGATGGTCTTGCGCCTCCGCGATTTGGATACTCCCAGTGGAACTTTTCTGAACGGCAAAAGAATTGAGCTGGCCACTTTACAGGATGGGGACCTCATCCGTTGCGGCCAGGTCACTCTCACCATCCAACTGGATTCGCCGGGACCTTTGACCAAAACCGTGACGCCGGCAACTGCCAGCGCGGCCGCGGAGGAAGCGGAAGAGAACCTGCCGCCGATCATCAAAGGTTATGCCGACTTGACGCGGATCGGTCGCGGGGCGTTGGGAACCGTTTATCTAGCCCGGCAACTTGGTACCAATCGAGAGGTAGCCATCAAGTGTATTCGTCCGGAATTGGAATCCGATGAACGGACACGCCAACTCTTCATCCGCGAAGCGTCGATTACCGCGCAAGTTAAACACCCGCGGATTGTCGAGTATCTTGGCTTTGGTTTGACGGACAATCGTCCGTATCTTGTGATGGAATACATCCCGAATCAAAACCTTGAGCGGATCGTTTTGAAACATGAGCCAGCGCGCCGAGTCCGCTTGGCCGTGAAGATCGTGTTGCAAGTGCTGGATGCCTTGGCTCATGCCCACGCGGCCGGCATCGTCCACCGTGATATCAAGCCCTCGAACATTCTAGCGAACTCGGGCAGCGGCCGGCTGTTTCTCAAAGTGTCCGACTTTGGATTGGCTAAAATTTTCCACACCGCCGGTTACTCGGGCATCACTGCATCAAATGAAATCTGTGGGACGATTGCCTACATGTCTCCTGAACAACTGATGGACAGCCGCAGCGCGAAACCCGAATCTGACGTCTACTCGGCCGTGGTGTGTCTCTATCGGCTGCTGACCGGTCAGTACCCCCATTTGGAAGGAACGCCGGTCGAAATGATCCATCGTCGGCTGAATGATCCAGCGCGGCCGGTCCAGTCATTTAATCCAGAAATCCCCAATGATTTGGCCTGGATCGTGGACTTCGGGCTCTCCCAAGCAGCGGAAATGCGCTATAGATCTGCCCGCGCGCTGCAAGCGGCTTTGGAAGCATTACCGTTGCTCAAGTCGAAATCCTTCTAGTCGTTTTTTTTTCGAAGCCGAATCCATGCAGCTGAAAACCTCGTGTCCGAAATGCGATGCTTCGCTATCGGTCACTTCCGAACTGCTCGGCGGGTCGGTGAAATGCCCGCGCTGCCAAACGAAGTTCGTCGTCGCGGACGTACGTTCTCCCTCGTCGGATCATTCTCTGGAGAATGCGGCGGCTGCCACAGAGACAATGGCCGAGGGTACGACAGCGACCGCATCAATGGCTGGTTCTAGGTCAACTTCCGCCGCAACGATCAAAGTGCTAGGGCGTTTCGAGATTCAAGGCGTTTTAGGGCAAGGCGGTTTCGGCCGGGTCTACAAAGCCTACGATCCGCAACTCGAACGGCTGCTCGCGCTGAAAGTGCCGACGTTCGGTCCGCAGGACGGGAAGAAAGCGAAGCGTTTCCAGAGTGAGGCCAAAGCGGCCGCACAGCTGCGGCATCCGAACATTGTTCCCACGTTTGAGTCCGGGAAAATCGGCAATCAGTTTTTCATCGCCTCGCAGTTCATCGATGGAGAACCGATGTCGGCCATCACCAAGGTGGGGCGAACAAAAGGGAAGCAGGCCGCCGAGTGGATCGCCAAGGTGGCGCGGGCACTGGCGTATGCCCATGAGATGGGAATTATCCATCGTGACGTGAAACCGCACAACGTGATGCTGGATGAACGGGGCGAACCTCAATTGATGGACTTCGGCCTCGCCAAGCGCCTCAACGACGACTCAGGAATGACGGCGGACGGAGCCGTGCTGGGAACGCCGGCCTACATGGCCCCGGAGCAGGCTCGAGGGGACATGGACCAAGTTGGCCCGCATACCGATCAATATGCGCTCGGCGCAATATTGTACGAATTGCTGACGAGTCGGCGGGCATTCGAAGGTGCTCCGCACGTCGTGATGGCCAAGATCTTGAGTGAAGAGCCGCCCGCCCCGCGGTCGCTGGCGCCAAAGCTTCCGCGCGATCTGGAAGCCATCACACAGAAAGCGATGAGCAAGGAAATCTCTAGACGATATGCGTCTTGTGCGGAGTTGGCCGACGATCTCGACCGCTGGCGGACTGGCGAAGCGACTCTCGCCCGGCCTATCTCCACTTGGGAGCGGATGTCGCGGTGGATCAAACGTAACCGAGGATTGGCCGCCGCGTTCGCCGCGACCGCGGCGGCATTGCTCCTGGTCGCCGTGCTGGGAATCTCGCTGGCCTCGTACCAATCCTACGCGGCGCGGCAAATCCAGGACGAGCAGCAGAAAACGCTGGATGAGCAGCGGAAAATACAGACTTTGCTCAACGACGTCACGAAGGAGCGCGACCGGGCGGAGTCGCAAACGAAACTGGCGGTAGAACGGCAGCAAGCCGAAACCGAGCAGCGCGAACTCGCGGACAAGCGGTTAGAGGAAGCTCGGCAAACATCTTACATCTCCAACATCCGGCTGGCCTCCGCCAAATGGGACGCCGGCGATGTCACGGGAATGAACACGGCCTTGGACTCCCTGCGGCCGGGACTGGGGGAAGTCGACCGTCGCGGCTGGGAATGGAACTATTTGTGGAACTTGAGCCATTCAGAGATTTCCTCCTTCAACATTGGCGCGCCGGAACAGCAGGAAGGCGCTCCGCGAAGATATTACAACATTGACGCGATCAGCCCGGACGGTCGACAGATCTTGCGCAGTGGTGATGGCGTGAAGCCGTGTCTGTTGGACTCGAGAACTGGGGCGATACTCCTTGAACTTAACGAACAACAGGCGGGCATCAATGGAGGAGCCGTCTTCAGTCCGGATGGAACAAAGCTCTACGTCTGCAACTCAAGCGGGCAAATCAATTGTTGGAGCACGACAACCGGCGAGAAACACTTCATCGCATCTGGCGGGCCGGCTGTCTATCCCTATTCGCGACTGTCTGTCAGCGACGACGGGACGAAGATGGCAAATGGTGGAGCCCCCAAGATTCCAGGTTCCGCTCCGGACGGAACGTATCCGTGCATCTGGGACGCCGCGACGGGAAAGCATCTGACAACTCTCGCAGTCATCGATGATTCCTGGCGGAACTGCGTCTTGAGCCCGGACGGACAATTGGCCGCGATCCCCACAAGCAGCGGTCTGCAGATTTATGACGCCGATACCGGGAAGTTACATTCGGCAATTGAGACGCCATATTACTTCAAACCATCCTTCAGCCCTGACGGGCTACATCTGGCTACGGGAACCTTACACGGAGTTTCCATCTGGAGCATTGAGACAAGCACACTCGCGTTGACGATCCCGCTCGTCATGCCGGTCGATCATTCGCTGTGGGTGCAATACGGTCGCGACGGACGTTCGCTGGCGATCCACTACCATGAAACTCTCGCAATCTGCGACGCACGTGACGGGACCGTGCTTCATTCCAGCAAGGGACAAGGAATCATTCATCATTTTTGTTACACCTCGGACGGCCGGCGGCTCATCACCGGCGCGCGCGATGGCACGGTGAAAATCTGGGATGCTTGCTCAACCCTGAATGTCCTTGTGGCGGATAAGGGTGAAGGAGATGATCAGATGTCAGTTAAAGTGCCCTTGTTTAGTTCCAACGAACGCTCGCTCTTTCTCGCGGGAGCAGTCGGGGAGAATTGGGACTTAGAATCTGGTCAACGAACCGAACTGTATCGACCAACCGATTCGGAGAAGTCCCCGCCGACGTATATCGTGATGGGCGTTGCAGAGAACAGAATTATTGGCACGGCCGCTCAAAAAGGCGAAATTTGTGGGTGGAATCGAAACACAGGACAAAAAGAACAGACGTTGAAAGTGACGGAATTAAAAAGTTCAGCGGATGCAAATGCCACAGAACCAATGGGAAATGAAATATTCAGCTCTTGGTTTGACTCCGTGATTTCTAAGGCACCAAGTAAACAGTTCTGGAATTCAGCATGTAAATTGCTAACGTCAATAGAGTATTCGCCAGATGAGTCTCTGCTCCTGTATCCAGACCGCGACGGCAGCGTCGTGGTCTGGGACGCGGAAAAACGCGAGCCATTGCATCGATTCTCCACCGGGACGGATTCACGTTACCGACGCACTGTAAGGGGCAATTTCAGTCCATCCGGGGACATTGTCTCATCCATTCTCGGTGATGGCATTGAAAGTGACTCGCCGATTACTCAATGGAACGTCAAGTCGGGTGAAAAGTTACCGAAACTCCGAAACCAGTTTCTTATTCCGGACAGGGTCGCCGTGGATTCGCACAGCACGCGCGTCGTTGCCAGCTCTCGAGGGGATATCCGAATCTGGGATATGAAGCTGCGCGACGAAGTCTTGACAATTCGGCGACCGTTTGAAGTCAATTCCAACGTGGCTCATTCATGGATTGCGATCAGTCCCGACAACAGCTGCCTAGCAATGTCGGTTCAGGGCAAGGTGGTCATCTACGACGGCCGTCCGGAATCGGAACTGAAAACTCGTGCCATCGAGCGCGCCGCCCGCTCCACCGTTGCCTATTTCCGGAAGAAGACTAAAAACCAGGACGAATCGGTGGCGGCGATTCAGAGCGATTCCACGATTAGCGAGGAGGCTCGCGCCTTAGCAGTGGAGTTTACGTCCCGCCCACCGCTGAAAATCATCGAATTGCAGCCGTGAAGTCATTCGCTAATCTGCAAAAACAGCTCTCCGCACAAATGGACTTTCACTGGCAGTTCGCAGCTCCTTGTTTGGTCCGGATTGACTGCCTCGCCCCCGCAAATGGCCAAAGCGCGATTCCGGCTAGAGTTTGTCAATTGGACGCTGCATGGGGTCGTCAATCGAATGCGTAGTTGTGTACGGCTGATCGTCGAGTTGTCGTTCACGGCCACGATCATTCGTTTGATGTCGCGCCGATGCACAATCGAAAATGGGGCCGGGTCATCGTCCCTCTGACGGCCGATCTCTACCGGCCCGTCCAAGGCGAGTTTTTGCAAGACTTGCTGATTCACCGTCAGCTCGAGCTTCGGCCAAGGAATCTCGGTGGCAATCAATTTCAACGGCGCGTCCAACTGCGGCGCCAATTTGGCAAAACGTTGCATGATCTCAGTGCGCGTCGGGCAATCTCCCCAGCGATTCCGGACTAGATATTCCCAGCCGATCAGCTCGACCAACACGGCATCGCTGAACGAATCTGGTTCCAATGACAAGTAATATTCCAGCGGTAGGCGTTGGATGCCGCCCTGAACCGATCGCCAGCGACGTTCCAGATCGATCTTGATGAGTTCGCCGATGGGTGAAGGATAACCGTTCCGAGAAAAGTGCGCGATATACTCGGCGACCTCGGGAGTTTCCTCCTTCGCCCAGGCCGCCTCAAATTGATCCAGAATCTGATGTAAATTCATAATTTTCGCACGGAACAGGCGGTGGGAGTGCCGACTCGACGCTCGAACGACGGCAGTCGACTTCGCACCTGCCCAATGCAAGTTTACACTCATTTTTCTTGTGCCCCAAGAAAAGGGTTGTCGACCGGATGACTTCCAACGACCGTTCTCTTGATGCAGGCGAATTACTGGCGCAGGGGCGGAATGGCGAGGAGGCGGCCGCAGCCGAGTTCCATCAACGTTACGCGGGCAAGCTCTTTTCGTTGGTGCAACGAAATCTGGCTACCCGATTTTCGGCGCGATTCGATGCTGAGGATGTCGTTCAAAGCGTGATGCGAACGTTGTTTCGACAAGTCCGAGCCGGCAGCGTCCCCCCCAAAGACAGTCTGGAGCTTTGGCGTTTCCTGTCGACTGTCGCCTTGAATAAGGTCCGCAACCGCGTCAAACAGGAAAGCGCCCAAAAACGGGATGTCTCGAAAACGGTTGGGGATGCGGATGCGATTGCGGCGATCTACGAACCGAACGAACACGATGCAGTAGAACTGATCGATTTTCTGGAAAAGTTGGCCAAGTCTCTGGAGCCAGCCGTCGCCCAAGTCCTGCAGATGCTTCTCAACGGAGTTACTGAGGACGAAATTACCGAACAAATGAACCTGACCACTCGGACGATTCGACGCTATAAGAATGTCATCCTGGAGAGGATGCAGCAGATGCTAGGAGCGTGATCGGTTCGCCCGAGCGTTTCAACGGAACGTCGACAGATTGATGTCGGCTTCCACCCGCTCCAATTCTTCGCCAAGTTGCGGAATCTGCATTTTGGGGTCGCGAATCAGTCCGATGTTGCGCGCGTTCAGCGGAAATACCATCGCATCGACGTGGTAGCAGTTCGTATCGGTCGGTTGAATGTATCCGCCAAAGACATGCGTAGCGCCCGTCGCGAGAATGTCATTCTGTGTCACGGTGGTGAAGACGGGAATGCCGACGTTTCGCAGTCCAGCGCCGACCGCATCCTTGAGTTCGACCGACGTTTGCAACGCCGCCGTCATGGCGCGTTGGGCTTTGACCGGATTCTTCAGGTCCATGCGGTAGATTGTCTTTTGCGTTGGCGCTTTCCATCCGGGCGCCAGCATGGCGATCGACATGGGCCGGCCGGGTTTAGTGATCACGATGTCGTCTGGTCTGAGGCCCTCGTCATTCTCCCATCCAGCTAAACCCGAGCCGCTGATGACGACCTTGCTGGCATGGTCGTGGATTTCCGTCACATTGAGTGAGGTGGCCAGCAACGCATGGGCGGGCGAACCGCCGGTCAAATGCTCGCCGTCTGGTCGTTCCAACTCGCGGAGGACGTAGAGCGTGTCGTGGTGTTTCACGCCGTGACGAAGTCCGAGGGTAATCGTCGCCCGGTCGCCCTCGACGTGAATGGCGCGGCCGGCGGAGGGCAGAATCTTGGAAGCCAGTTTCCACACCATGTATCGCACCTGATGCGGCGTCTCCACATCGCGATCTTTTGTGACCCACTTGATATGTTCGACCTCATTGCGGCTGATCAACTGATTCTCGGAGGAAAACAGAGGCCGATACACAAGGAACCGGTCATCGACCGAGTCCTCGACGAAGACCAGGTGTTCGCGGCTGGA
>CAZDGB010000279.1:0-9816 GCA_964504645.1 uncultured Planctomycetaceae bacterium
GCCGACATTTAAGACCGTCTCCATCATGCCGGGCATCGATTCGCGGGCGCCCGACCGGCAAGAGACGAGCAGTGGATTGGTCGTGTCGCCGAACTTCTTGCCCATCGCCTTTTCGATGGCGGCCATCGCCTCGTCGACCTGGGCCGTCAGTTCCGGCGGGTATTTCTTGTCGTTGGCGTAATAATAGGTGCAGACTTCGGTGCTGATGGTGAACCCGGCCGGAACGGGCAGGCCGATGTTCGTCATTTCCGCCAGGTTGGCCCCTTTGCCGCCGAGCTCGGCCTTCATCGTGGCGTTGCCGTCCGCTTTGCCGTTGCCAAAGAAAAACACGTATTTCGTTGCCATGATCCGTTTCCTGTCCGTAACTTGAATTCCCTAAGACGCCCCGGGACAGCTTCCCTGGGCTTCCGTGCGCAACTCCAGCGCCCGAGCGGCGGCTCGTTTCTCGAAAGGCAGACCCTACTGGAAGTTGCGGCGCGAGTCAAGGAGAATGCGCGGGGCCTTAAGAATTCGACCGCTGCGGCGAATTATGAGGCGGCGTGATCCAGAACGGGTCGCTGTGCGTTGATAAGATTGAAAGCACGAAAGGGGATTGCATGTCGCCGTATCTCTTGCTGCCGCTGTTGATTGCCGCCGCGGGTGACACCGACGAGGTGCTGCGGGAAGTCGCCGCGTCGTCCCAGACCGGGACGCTGATTTTCAGCCAGGGCGATTGCCTCGCCGTGAAGGTCTTCTCCAAAAGCCGCTTCACGCACTGCGGGACGGTTGTCGTCGAGGACGGCAAACCGATCGTCTACGACGCCATGAACGGCGCCGGCGTTCGGCGCACGGAACTCGTCGAATATCTGCGGCTGCAAACGCCGAGCGAATTGGAAGTCGTCCACCCGGTGGCGGCCTTCACGGACGCGGAGTCCAAAGCCTTCGCCGAGCATCTCCGCAGCCAGTTGGGCCGGCCGTACGGCGTGAAACATCACGTCACCGGCAAGCGCGCGACGGGGGTTCACTGTGCCGAATACTGCACCGACGCGCTCATCGCCGCCGGGAAAGTGGAAGCCGCGCAGCCGTCGCGCGTCTCACCGGGCAGCCTGCACGACGGCGTACTCATGTATCGCGTCTACACCGTCGGCGGCCGCTACGAACTGAAGTCTGCCCTACTGTCGGTCCCCGCGCCGGAAGAGGAATCGTGGTGCGGCTGGGCCTGGCGGGAAACGCGCGACTGCAGCGTGGGCTGCTATCGCCAGATGTCGCGATGGTTTTTGTGCTGTGAGAAGTAATCTTCCCCGGTTAGCCGCGACGCGGAGGCTCTGCGAGCGGAGCGCGTCTTCCAAGGGGCCCGACTATGATCGTCGCCTACCATGTGATCTTTGGCGCTTACGGATTCTGGCTTCCCAACGATCCGCGCGGCTCGTGGTCTGAATTTGTCGGCTCCTATGAGCTGTCACGCTACGGCGCAGCAACGAAAACTGACGAACGGCGTTCCGTTGCGCATCAGCCGCATGACCAACGGCGCCGGATTGCCGCCAAGTCGGCGTTAAAGCGCCCACCAGTAAAATTCACAGGAATTCAAGCGCGGGCCGTTGCTCGCGGGTTCGTAAGCTATGCGGAAAAATCGGGATTGGAAATTTGGGCCTGTGCGATTCTCCCTGATCATGTGCATTTGGTCGTCGGACGCTTCCGCCTTCCGGTTGAGCAGTTGGTGATTCAATTGAAAGGCGCGGCCACCGAGCAACTGGTCACGGAAGAGATTCATCCCTTCGCCGGCAAGCACAAGTGTTTCGCCCGCGGGGAATGGAAGGTGTTCCTCGACCCGCCGGACATCTGGCGGGCTATTCGCTATGTGGAACAGAATCCGATCAAGGAAGGATTGCGTCCTCAAAAATGGCGGTTTGTGACGCTGCCGCCGGTGTAGGACACGCGCTCCGCTCGGAAACCCTCCGCGTCGCGGCTAACCGATGTCCTCTTGACCGTGATCGTCATGTCCCGCTACAACTCCGGCGCGAAATACAGCGGGGGGCGTGGAAAATCCGTTTCGCGGTTCCCGAAGACAAGGACGTGACGCATGGCCGGTCGTCAGTGGCGAGGATTCTCAGCGGCCGGACTGCTGGCTGTGCTGATCGGCTGCCAGACGTTGCCCTCGCTGGTGCAATGTCCGTTGCCGACCACCGAGCAGGCCGCGCGGATTGAAGAACTCGTGCCGGCCGGCACGCCGCGCGAGGCCGCCGTCGCCAAGCTGAAGAAAGCCGGCGTCGACGGGAACTTCAGCGACAGCAACTCGGTCTTCTACTGCGACACCTGGGAACAGGGCGACAACGAACGCTGGCACATTCACGTGCAGGTGCTGTTCGATGAACAGGGCAAGGTCTACGCCTGCCGTCCCGATCCGCTGACGATCACGGCGGGCGGCGCCGAACCAGGCGCCGTGAAGATCACGAAGCCGCCCCGCGAAGTCGCCGCCGGCCCGAAGCCGAGCGTGGAAGACCCGTTCGCGGAGTGAAGCCCAGGGATGGCTAACCCTGGGCTTCTGTCACGTTCGGATTGTGGCCGGTCGTCGGCGCGATCATAATGGCGGCGTGCCAATCCCCACGCTCCGGGAACGCCTCTTCAAGGGGTCCGCATGTCCCTTTCCGTCTCGCGCCGCCGCTGGTTGGGAACGACGGCTGGAACCGCCTTAGGGCTGACGCTCCCGCGGCTGTTGCGAGCCGAAGACGCCGACGAAGCCGCGACGATTCCCGCCAAGGCGAAATCGTGCATCCTGTTCTTCATGGAAGGGGGGCCGTCGCACATCGACCTGTGGGACATGAAGCCCGATGCGCCGGAGCAGATTCGCGGCGTCTTCCAACCGATCCAGACGTCCTTGCCCGGATTTGAAGTCTGCGAGCATCTTCCGCAACTGGCGAAGGTTGCGCAGCACCTGGCGGTCGTGCGGACCTGCACGCATGCCATCGTCGATCACAACGCGGCGTCGCAATACATGCTGAGCGGCCGGTATCCGATGCGGGACGGCCAGCTCATTCGTGGGCCGTCTTCGGAAAATCCGCCGCCGTATGGTTCCGTGGTGGCAAAGCTCCGCCCGACGGACGAGCCGCTCCCCGATTACGTCCACTTGCCGAGGCAGTTCTTCAATTGCGGCAACTACATTCCTGGGGTGCTGGCCGGCTTTCTGGGGGATGCGTTCGATCCGTTGATCGCCGGCGATCCGAGTGCGCCCGATTTTCACGTCCCGGGCCTGGAATTGAAGTTGTCCGAATCGCAGTTCGACGGCCGGCAGGGACTGCTCAAGCGGATGGATCAGGACCTCGGCAAGCTGAGCGACCACCGTTCGCTCGAACGGATGGATACGTTCTATCAGAAGGCGTTTTCGCTGATCACCAGCCCGACGGCGCGGCGAGCCTTCAAGATCGAAGACGAACCGGCGACACTGCGCGATCGGTACGGATTGGGCAAACGCGTCAGCGGCGTGCGCGGCGACGGCATGCCGCACCTGGGGCAATGTTTTCTCTTGGCCCGCAGATTAATTGAAGCGGGCGTGCGGCTCGTCAGCGTGTGGGCCGGCGGCCAGGCCTTCGACGGACACCAGCAACATTTTCACTCGCTGAAAGAGGGCCTCTGCCCGCCGACCGATCAGGCGGTTTCCGCCTTGCTGGAGGATCTGTCGGACCGCGGCCTGCTTGATGAAACACTGTTCGTTGCCGTGTCGGAGTTCGGACGCACGCCGAAGCTCGGGCAGATCACGTCCACGGCGGGCGCCGGGGCCGACGGGCGCGATCACTGGCCGAACGCCTTCACCGCGTTCTTCGCCGGCGCGGGAGTCAAACCCGGCTGCATTCACGGCGCGACGGACCGGCTCGGCGCGTTTCCGACGATGGATCCCGTCACGCCGGAAGACATCGCGGCGACGATCTACACGCTGCTCGGCGTCAACCCCCGCGCGCGGATCTACGATCGGTTGAACCGTCCGCATCATCTCACGGATGGGCAGGCGGTCGAAGACATTCTGACGTGAACGCCTCTCACGGCGGCGCCATGCCCCACATCATGGCACCCAGAAGCACGATGAGAGTGGGTGTGATTAGTTGCTTCAGCCAGAATGCAAGATTTAACGGCGGCGCATTCCCCGCGATGCGTGCCATCTGATATGACGTAATACTCAGCGGGATACGTCCGGCGAACAGCGTTTCCAAAAACCACAACGTCATCATTCGAGAACCAAGCGGTTCGACGAGAAAGATGTAGCCCAGCATCGCCAGATAGGACAGCATCTGAAACACCACGCTCGCCAAGCCGAAATACGCCCACGGCTTGGCTTGCGCCCGCTGCTCTTCCGTGAAGGTGGGACAGGCAGACATCGGAAGTCTCCTGAAGACGTCGGCAGAGTCGCGATTATTGTAACGCAACTGGATTCGCCGGTCTGCAACTTCTAAGATACTTTGACGCCATCTTTCTGATTCTCTCGCTTCCTCAAGGGACTGACCCATGCCCGTTTACGAAAGCCGCGTTCCGTTGCCGGGGCCGGCGGAGCGCGTGTTCGATTTCCTGTCGCGGCCGGCGAACTTGCAGCAGATCAGCCCGCCGGACGTGCAGATGGCGTTTGTCGAAGCGCCGGAAGTGATCGAACTGGGGAGCCGGCTCATCTTCAAGATTCACGTCTACGGCCAGGTGCAGCAGTTCGAGCACGAGATCGTCGAATTCGAGCGGCCCGTGCGGTTCCGCGAGAAAGCGGTGTCGACGCCGATGAAATCGTGGATTCAGGATTACATTCTGGAGCCGGGCGAGGACGGCCTGGTGGTGCTGGTGAACCGCATCGAATTCGAGCCGCCGGGCGGATTGCTCGGATTCATCCTCACGCCGGACCGGATCATCGCCAATCTCGAAGAAGGGCATCCGTTCCGCGCGGATGCGCTGCTGAAGGCGTTGCAATGACGACGCCGAGCGAAGCCGGCGATGTCTGGCGTGCGCTGGAAACCGTGGTGCAGGATCGCCTCCGCAAGCGGCCGACCGGTTCGTACGTGGTGGAACTCGTCGACGGCGGACACGCGGCGCTGTCCTCGAAAGTGATTGAAGAAGCCTACGAGCTGATCGAGGCCTGCGGCGGCGAAGAACCGGCGGCCATCACGCACGAGGCCGCCGACTTGGCGTTTCACGTGCTCTTGCTGCTGCAGGCGAACGACATCGCGTGGAGCGACGTCGAGGGCGAATTATCGCGCCGTTTCGGCATCGGCGGGCTCGCCGAGAAAGCGGCCCGAGCGCAAAGGCCGGTCCCATGACGACGCCCGAAGTGCGCGAGACGGCAACTTGGGTGGCGTTGATCGGCCTGATCGTCATCGCCGTTTCGCTGATTGGTTTGATGGCGATGGTCGCGCCGCACGTGTTGGGCATCGTGCTGATTCTCGGCGGATTCCTCGGCTTCGGCGCGTTCCACTACCTCGTCTGGGGCTGGTGGCTCGGCCCGACGATCACCGAGCGCAAAGACCGCGACATCGACGAGCCGCAGCGCTGAACCTGTCGAGCGTCGAGGCATCAGCCCGACGTGTTCGATTGAATCACTGCGGCGACTGCGCCAACTCATTCTGGCTCAGCGGAACAACGTAGACCGTTTGGCCGTTGAATTCGAATGAATGCCATTCCGGCGGAACTTTGTGTCTCTCCTGCGGCACGGTCGGGGAGAGTTCGAATCGATCCCAGTTACGCGGGAATTCGAACTCCGGACGATTCTCGGCCTCTTCAACGCGCGACACCGGAATGATCGTCGGCCGCAGATCGGGTTCAGGGGGCGAGGCCCGATAGTTAACGGCGAACATCAACCCGATGCCAAGCATCAAACCGGTGAGATGGCCGATCAGAAACGAGCGCCGCGACATGGCAAGGTTCCTGCCGAGGATGTTTCACGGGATTTTAAGTGACAAGACAATTCACCGCCAGAGGATCTCCGGCACGTCATTCCCCCAGCGCACTTCTCAATCGCCCTAAGCCGCGATAGATCAACCCGGCGACCGCCCGTTCCGTTTTGTCGAGAAACTCGGCGATCTGCTCTGTTGACCAGTCGTGCAGAAATCGCAGCCGTACGGCTTCGCGCTGATCCCACGGCAAGACAGCGAGCGCCTGTTCGATTTGCGTCCGCATTTCGCCCTGCATCACCAGCCCGCTCGGCGTCGGACCGGTCGCCGAGGGCTGCCATCCGCCTTGAGAATCGTCGGACGGTGCGCCGGCTTCGCGGATGACGCTCCGTTTCTCGGCCTGAAGATGCAAGCGGGCCATCGCGGCGAGATGCTGCTGCAAGATGGCTTCAAGCCACGCTTGCAGTTCCGACTCGCTCTCGCCGCGAAACGCCGGGAAGGCGTTCGTCGCCGTGAACAGCGTGAGCTGCACGAGGTCGCTTTCATCGGCGCGGGCCTGCCAGCGCGGGTCGACGCGGTGCTGCGCCTGCTGGCGCAAGGGCGCGCGGTACTGCTCCAGCAGTTTTCCAAGGGCCGAACCGTTGCCGGCCCGCGCACTGTCGAACAGCGCCGCCTGACTCATGGACGATTCCGTGCAAGACGCGGTGACCACTTGGATTGTGTCGTGCGCGCCGGCGAGCGCCAAGAGCCGTCACGCGGCGCGGCTCAATGGCGCGTTGGAATCATCGCCGGCGGACGGCGTCAGGCAATTCCTCAAGGCGCACTGCTCGGCGCGCAGCGCGGCGAGTTCTTCTTCCTTGAGCTGAATCAATTCCTCCAGCCGCTTCAGCCGCTGCTCGGGGCGGCCTTGCAGGACGCGGCGGACGATTTCCAGCACCAGCAGCGCCCGCCAGGCCCGCATCGCCACGCCGCGCAGCCGATAGACGCGGGCCGTCTTCGAGAGTTGTTGCAGCCGCAACAACCGGCCCAAACGCAGTGCCCGCAGGAACGCGACCAGCGGCAACAGGATGACGGCGAGATCGAGCCAATGCCGGCGGCAGTAGTCGAGCTTCTTCTCCGACAGCGAGCACATCACGACGAATTCGAGCGTGAACGTGAACCAGATGAGGGACGTCGCCGCCGACACGCAACTCGCCCAGCGCAGGTCTTGCTCAATCAGGTCGGCGTAGTGATGCTCGACGGCGATCAGCGGCAGCACCAGGCAGGCGACGACAATCATCGGCCCGTTGCTCAGTCGTTCCAGCCGATCGCGCAGCGCGGCACTCGCCGGTTGCCAGCCGAGTCCGGGGATCCAGACTCGCTGGCCGGTTTCATGATCGCGGGCGACGAGCCGCAGCGGCGGCAGGACGCAGCACCACAACCGCTCCCGGGCTCGTTTGCTGCCTGCGCGCCACGCGAGCAGGAAATCGGCGACGTACAACGGCCAGAGCGCCGCCGACACCGCGAGACTGGTGAACCAGACGGCGAAGTATTCCTCGCGCTCGTGAAAATGGAGCAGCACGGCCAGCGCCGCCAGCGATATGACCGAAACGAAACACATCCCCCCGGCCCGTTGCCGATCGAGCCGCCGCCATTGTTCGAGGCGTAAGTCTTCCACTGCGCGCGTCCGTTCGCGTGTCATCCGCCGGCCTTTGCAAGAAGTCTGGCCCGACCGAATCCGTGTTCTACATTCTCCTTCCGCATTTTCCGAAGCTCACTTGCGGAAAAACGCCCGGAATCTGTGAACGGCAAAGGGTTATCGCCGGAATGTCGACAGGAACGTTTTGTGAACCGGCAGAAATTGCCGGTGCTACAGAACAGGCGAGCGTCGCGGCATCAGCCCGACGTGTCTTTTCCGACTTGTCGCGCGAGAAAGTCGCCGCCGTGCGCATATCGCGTATTGATCAGCACACCGGCCCGACACAGCGGACACGCGGCTTCCGGCCAGGCGGGGATCTGGTATTCGAGCAAGTAGGCAAACTGCCCCAGCCCCAATTCGTCCTGCGTCACATTCCCGCGGCTCACGAGACACCCGGTCCCAATGACCTGCCCGCCGGCGTCCGTCACGGCCTGTGCGGTCTGTCGCAGGGAATGTCCGGTGTTGACGACATCGTCCACGACCAGCACGCGTTTGCCGGAAACCAAATGGTCGTAGCCCCGCCGCAACCGAAATCGGCCGCGAAACGTGCCGTCGATCGGATTTGCTTCATCGTGCTCGGCGAATGCGGCTATGACTTTGAGCGCGTGAGCGGTCCACTCGGCGATGATCAACCCGCCGGTCGCGGGTCCGCAGACCACTTCGGCGTCCCAGGACTGGACCAGCTGCGCCAACTGGGAACAGAGATGCTCGACGACGTCCGTATGAGGAAAGATCGCGTCTTTGTCGATCCAGCCGCTCCCATGATCGCCGGAGATGTAGACGAAGTGATCGTCGCTCAACACGGCTTGCGCGCTGCGCAGAATCTCCAATGTCTGTTCGGCGTACTGGCTCATGGGTGTCGTTTCCCGTCCTGCTGAGGGCAGGCGAGCGTCGCGGCGTCAGCCCGACGTGTTTTTTTGCGCGCTGCGAGCAAAGAATTGCTTGTCCGGAAATGTCGGTGTCCACACGCGCTCTGGTGATCGATGCACACTTAGAACGCAAGCGAAGGATGTTGCTCCGACTTTCCGGACAGCCCAAACAAGAAAAAGGGTGGGTAACCGGATTCGAACCGGTGACATCCAGAACCACAATCTGGCGCTCTAACCAGCTGAGCTATACCCACCATCTGTGATCATCGTCGCGGCGGAAAAGGAGTCATTCATCGCGGATTGGCCACCCGCGAACGAACGTCTCATCCTTGGCTGCACGAAGACTCGCTGCACGATAGCCGACGAAAACCGGCGATTCAAGTCCGGGCATTCGTCCATTCGTGGACGGGTTTCAGCGTTCCGTCGTCGTGGAACGCCGTGTTGGGCAGCGTCGACAGGACGGCTGACAATAGGTCTCCGAACGGAGATTGCCGGCAGCAGCCCGCGGGCCACGGCGTGCCGAACATCACCCGCAATCCGGCAGACACCAGCAGCGACGCCGGGTTCGCGGCGCCGGCGGTCTCCGACCAGGGACCGGCGCCAAAATCTTTCGCGCGGTCCGATTCCACGGCAAAGTCCCACACTTCGTGCAGGCTCGCGGGCCCGGCGATCAAGAGATCGGTCCAGCGTTCGCTCCGCCGGCGAAAGCGGTCGACGCGGGCGATCATTTCGGACGATTCATTCTGCCAGCTCTGCACCATCATCAGCAGGATTTCGCGATGGACGCGCCGCAGGCCGTGCAGCGAGTTCACCAGAATCCGCTCGGCGTCGCTCCGTCCCTGGGCGCGATCCACAATGGTCCAGTTCGTCGCCCAGACACGGGTGATGAGTTCGCCGAGGAAGACTTCCAGCGCGAGTTTCTCGAACCATTCGCCGTGGCCGATGGCCGCCGTGCGAAAGCGAGCCAGGTCGCGCATCCAGCCTTGCTGGAGACTGCGATTGGCCAGCCAGAACCGGCGCAGCACGGGACCGAGCGGGCGGGACAAGAGCGACTCGGCATTTCGCCCGGCGATGGAACCGACGAGCGCGAGTTCCGCCACGGCATTCGGGCTGGGAGGACAATGAGCGTGAGTCAGCAGCACCGGAGCAAATCCTTGCGGTGAAAGAGTTTGGTTTGAGCCGGTGATTAAGCAAACGGAATGCCGGGGATTGGGCGGAATGCTCTAAGGGCCTACGGAGAA
This sequence comes from uncultured Planctomycetaceae bacterium, assembly GCA_964504645.1. Lineage (GTDB taxonomy): Bacteria > Planctomycetota > Planctomycetia > Planctomycetales > Planctomycetaceae > CAZDGB01. The sequence continues at coordinate 9,623 of CAZDGB010000279.1, forward strand.
ATAAGTTGTGGCGGGAATGTCCTCGCGTGCATTGTTCGGGAACGTGGTCTTGCGACAACATGGCGACGCCGGGGGACACCGTGAAATCCCGGTTCCGGCTTGGCGTAACCGGGATTTGCTTTGGTCCATTTCAAATGGAGAAAGCGAAACCCGGTTCTCAGAGCAGAACTTTTTCCATTCACGTCGCAAGCTGT
>CAZDGB010000280.1:0-8230 GCA_964504645.1 uncultured Planctomycetaceae bacterium
TGGTAAATCGCCAGAATCACGTCCTCGACGGTCTTGTACGTCTTCTTCCCGCTGGCGACGGCGTCGAGTTTTTCCCGCGCTTCGTTCGCGTGGTAGCCCAGGCTCAGGAGCGCGTCGTAGGCTTCGGCGAGGACGCCCCGTTCGGAGGCGGCGGCTTCGGGGAATTCCTTTGCGACCATCAGCGCGAACTTCGCCATCTTGCGGCGGAGCTTGGCGATGATCCGTTCGCTCATCGCCGGGCCGATGCCGGGGAGCAGGCTCAATTCTTTGACATCCTGTTGCTCGATGGCGTCGGCGATGTCGCGGACCGGCCGGACCATCGACCGCAGCGTTTTCTTCACGCCCATGCCGTCGACGGAGCAGACCAGCTCGAAGAATTCGAGCTCCACGTCGGAGAGAAACCCGACCATCCGCGGCGTCAACCGCCCCTGCTGCGGGTTGCCTTCGATATACTCGATAGTCTGGAGCGACACTTCCTGCCCGAGCCGCGCCTGCAACTGCCGGCGGACGAACTCCGGGACGTAGACTTCGTATTCGAGCGCGCCGACTTCAAGGCGGGCCTCGGCTTCGCCGAGCCGGGAGAGGGTGCCGGTGATGCGGGTGATCAAGGGGACATTCCTTCGTGCTTCTGACCAGCCCGCGGCACAGCAAGGGCTCTTTGTCTTCGATCGCCCCTGCTCGCGCCGCGGGCTGGTACGGTCACGCGAGTTTCTTCGCCAGGCTCCGCTGCGTGTAGTAGTGGCACAGTGCCACGGCGGCGGCGTCGGCGACGTCGTGCGGGTCCAGCACTTCCTTCAAGGCGAACTCCCGCTGGATGGCGAGTTGCATCTGGGCCTTATCCGCCCGGCCGCTGCCGGTGAGGAGGCGTTTGATTTGTGTTGGCGTGTAATGCACGACTTCCAACCCCGCTTTGGCTGCGAGGAACAGAATCGTCCCGCGGGCGTGGGCCATCAGCACTGCGGTCTTCGGGAACTGAGCGTGCGAAAAGACCTGCTCGATGGCGAGCGTCTGCGGCTGGTACTGCTCGATCACCTCCTCGACGCCGCGGCCGATCTCCAGAATCCGCTCGACGAGCGACAGCCCCTGCGTCGAGCGGACGACGCCCCCTTCCCGCAGCAGCGGCCCGCGCGGCCCGCGCTCGATCACCGCGTAACCGGTGCGATTGAGTCCGGGGTCGATGCCGAGGGTGAGCGTCATGGCGTCGTTTTCGCCTGCTGCCACGCGGCGATGCGTTCCTGAATCCAGGCTTCATCGTCGGGTTTGAAATGCGGGCAGCGGGCGGTCGCGTAGTTCGTGCGGAAGTATTCCCCCGCCTCCCAGGCATGGTTGATCAGCGATTGAAGGTCCAAGACGACATCTGGGTCCTTCTTGCGCAGGGGGATGCGAATGGCGGGAAGCGGTTCGCGCAGCGGCACCGCGTAGCATTCCGCCAGCTCAGGCTGATAGGCCCGGACAGCGCAGATGCGATAGGGATAGCGATACTTTTCCGCGAGATGAATGTCGGGAACCGACAGCGCCCATCTTCCCTCTCGAACCAGATCGATTTCAACCAGACTCGTGCCGCCGTCCAACAACGCTTCCTGCTTACTATTGAACGCATCGCGCTGTGATTGCGTCTTTTTATTGCCGGGACTTAAGAACTCGATCACGGTGACGAGCCGGTTGTCGTCGCCGTCGATGATCTTGATCCAGCGTTCCGTCCAGGCGGCAGGGCGAGGAACGATCAATGGCTCGGCGGCCGCCACTTCAACGGCTCCAGAAACCCGTCGCTGCGCTTCGCCCGGCGCCTGGAGGATTTCGACATCCGGTTTCGCGCGTTGACGCCCATTTTCCTCATCGTCGAATTCGAGATGCACGTACTCTTCGACGCGAGCCATCAAGTCCGTTGGCAAGTAGGGCCGCAACTGGTCCCGCGCATACGTCGTCAAACTGGTATGCACGTCTCCCCAGTGGTTTTCGAGAAACGGGTCCATGCCGGGAAATGGGCTGGGCATTATTGAATCTCCTGCGCACTGCTCGGCGGCGAGACGCCGCCGCTACGTCACCCCTTCCGCCACAGCGTCTGGTCCAACCGGTCTTCCAGCGTGATCTTCAGTTCCGTCAGGTTCTTGCGGATGAGATCGGCGACGGCGAAGTTTTTCGCTTTTCTCGCGTCGGCGCGGATTTGGATGATGAGCTGCATCAGGCCGTCGACCAGGGCGTCGTCGCCGCCCGTCGTTTTCGGACGCGGCTGGCGGAAGACGCCGAGGAGGTTCGAGAGTTCCTTCAGGACCGTCATCCCCGCCGTGAGGGCGGCGACCCCTTCCGGGTTCGGCGACGGCGCGTCGAGCTTCTGGTTGCCGATGAACGCGTTGAGGACCTTCCGCAAGTCGAACAGCACGCCGACGGCGCCGCCCGTGTTGAAGTCGTCGTCCATCGCGTCGAGGAAACGGGCACGCAACGCCGTCAGTTCGCTCGCATAATCGGGGAAGCCCAGGGATTGCGATCCCTGGGCGTCTGCCGCGGCGCGCGTGTTCGGCGCGTTGAGCGTGTAGAAGCTTTTCCCGGTGATGCGTTCAAACGTTTCAAACAGCCGCGTGAAACCTTCGAGGCTCGTCTCGGTCTCTTGCAGGCGCTCGTCGCTGAAGTCGATCGGGCTGCGGTAGTGCGTCGCGAGCAGGAAAAAGCGGATCGTCTCGGCGTCGTGCGTCTTGAGCAGCTCTTTGAACGGCCCGGCGCCGGTCGATTTGCTGATTTTTTGGGCTTCCTGCTGCTGCTTTTCGGCCATCAGGTCGCCCTGCTTCGAGTGCGCCCCGCCGACTTTCCCCGGCTGGCCGCTCGATTGCATCAGGCCGTTGTGCAGCCAGTACCGCGAGAACGGTTTGCCGGTGCACGATTCGGATTGCGCGAGTTCGTTCTCGTGATGCGGGAACATCAGGTCGAGTCCGCCGCCGTGGATGTCGATCTCGTCGCCGAGAATCTTCCGCGCCATCGCCGAGCACTCGATGTGCCAGCCCGGCCGGCCCGGTCCCCACGGCGACTCGAAGGCCGGTTCGCCCGGCTTGGCCCCTTTCCACAACGCGAAATCGGCGGGGCTCCGTTTTCCTTCCGCGACTTCGGCCCGCGTGCCCGACAGCATTTCCTCCAGGCTGCGGCGGCTCAGCTTGCCGTAGTCGGCGTCCTTCGTGCAGTCGAAGTAGACGTCGCCGTGCATCGGGTAGGCGTACCCCTTCTCGATCAGCGTGCCGATGATCTCGTGCATCTCGCGGATGTGTTCGGTCGCCCGCGGGAAGTGGTCGATGGAATCGACGCCCATCGTCTTGAGGTTGTCGAAGTAATCCTGCTCGACTTCCTTGGCGACGGCGGCCATCGTCGAGTTCAGCTCCTTCGCCCGGTTGATGATCTTGTCGTCGACGTCGGTGATGTTGACGACCCACGTCACCTGGTAGCCGCTGTAGGCGAGGTACCGCTTGATGGTGTCGAAGATGACCGGCCCGACCATGTGGCCGATGTGCGACGGCTTGTAGACCGTCGGCCCGCAGAGGTACATCTTCACCCGGCCGGGCTCGACGGTGGCGAACTCTTCCTTCTGCCGGGAGAGGGTGTTGTAGACGCGCAAGGGCATTTTTCGATCCGTTCCGTGGATTAAAATCCGCAATCCGCAAAGCCGCGGTTGGCAACCGCGGGGATTTCCGTTCGGGTGGCACGCCCCGAGTCCTCGAGGGGCGTGGCAATCGCCGCGAAGACCACGCCCTTCCCAAAGCCTCAGGGCGTGCCACCCGTTCCCGAAAGATAGCAAAGCCGGGCGAAGGGCGGAATAGCGGATGGGGCAACGCCAATCACTGCGTCGGTTTGACCTTACTTAGCCCACGGAGAGCCGCGCCGCATCGGCTTGTCGGATTTCTTCAGCGATTCCAGCGTATCAGACAACCATTCACGCTCATCGTCTTCATACTCATCGGGGGTTTCAGCTTCCTCCTCGATGACCCATTTCAAAACTTCGATCTGCATTTCTCGCAGCGTCAGCTTGTCATGAGATTTCCACCACTTCCGGGCGGCTTCGGGATCGCGAAGCTGAATATGCTTGAGATAGGAGGGCCGTCTCTTCCGGGATCGAGGGTCGCCCTCGCCCGCCGTGAAGTTCCCATAAGGTTGCAACTGCAGTGCGATGGCTTGGTAGCAAAGATTGCCGACAGTGAAATTCCTTTCCGCGGAGCCAGCATCCGCGGTCAGAGAATAACGCCTATCGGTGAAGTGGTCGAACAGAAACGGGAACGCCGCCGGACCGAGATTGCAAAGTTCCGAGTAAGCGCGAGACACGTCTTTCTGGGCTGCCTTGTCGTAGCCAGGCGGATACTTCGCCTTCGAGGCGGGAATGTCCGGTGCTGGATTTGGAGATACCAGCCGATCCACAAGGGCGTCGACGATTTCCTGAGTAACTTTCTCTTCGGCAATCGACATCGAGGGTGCTATTGCGAACAGCAGCAGGATGGAAGTACGCGTCATCTTGCGGGGCCTTTCGCCCAAATTGTGATCAGGAGTCCGTCGTCAAAGGCCGAGGCACAATTTTAATCGTTTGGTCGGTTCCAAAAACATCGATTGGCCGTCCCTTGAAGAGAAACGAATGAGGGCCGTCGAGCGGGAGCTTGAGATCGCTTTGTTCAGGGAAGGCCCAGCTCAAGAATTGAGAGAGTACAGTCTCATCGATGCGTTTGGTTTCGAGCCGCACTACGTAGCTGTGATGACGCACGGATGGGGGCTCATTGATTGTCAGGCAGAGCTCGACGACTCCCTGCGCCAGGACGGTCTCCAGCACCTGGTCGAATTCAAGCATGACGATATCTCGCGAGAAATCCCGGTGATTGCACGCTCGAACCGGGGCTTCCTCCCGTTGGTCGTCCAGCCCCGGCTACCCGTCGATGCAGTGCCTCACTTCCGTTCCACGCCGACCCACAGGACGCTGTTGCCGTACTTGCCGACTTGATAGAGGTTGCGCGGGTCGGCGGTCCAGTCTTTGCCTTCGTGAACGAACTTGTATTCGTAGACTCCGGGCTTCAACTCCAGACGCGTGGTAAACGCGCCCTCGGCATCGGGACCGTCCATCTTCAGGGCCATGGGTTTCCACTGGTTGAACTCGCCCGCCAGGTAGACCGATTTGACCGCTGCCGGCGGTTGATGGCGAAACAACACTTCGTATTTGCCGTTGTCCAGACGTTCTGCACTGGGGCCGCTCATCTTCTCGAAGAACGCGGCGGGAATGCGCAGCTCGGTTTCTTTGCCGCGGCGCAGAACCGTAAACCGCAAGCCGTCGTCGAAGCTCACCTGGTGAAACGCCGTCAGCGCGTCTTCCACGCGTTTGAAGCGGATGCCGTTCAGGGCGGTGATCTGGTCACCCGCTTGCAATCCGTACTGGGCGGCCGGCGTATCGGGGAGCACGAACAGAATTTGAGGATAGCGGCCTTCCTGGGCGTTCATTACGGGGACGATGCCCATCGTCTTGATGAGGTTCAACGCAAATTGCATATCGAACAGGGGGTTCGCTTTTTCGAACTGCAAACGTTCGGGATGGAGGCTGGCCTTCTGCAACGCTTGCCAGCCGATCCAGGCGATCGTCGCGCCTCCCTCGAAATTGAGACGCTCCAATTCATCGGAGACTTGGTGGTAATCACTATTCGCGCCGGTGAAGAAGTGGATGCCCGGGATGCCGCGCTCCACAAACACGGCATGGTCGCTGCGTCCGTGGCCGCCGAAACGGGTCTCGGCCACCAGTCCGCGCGACTTCGCCGCCTCGGCCACCACTTTGGCCAGCACGGGATTGGTTTCGGCATCGCTGGCATAGACTTTTCCCATCCGCAGTCGCCCCATCGCGTCGAAGTTGATCACGGCGGCTGTCTGTTCGAGCGGCCAAACGGGATGGCTGGCGTAATGCTTCGCGCCTAACAGGCCGTGTTCCTCTGCGTCGAACGAGGCGAAAATCACCGTGCGGCGCGATTCCGGTTGCGGGTCTTTTTGTGCGCCGAACGCCTGGGCAAGCAGCAGGAGAGCCGCCATACCCGACGCATTGTCGTCCGCTCCGTTGAAGATCGCGTCTTCCTGCGGAGTGGCGTCCCGCCGGATTCCCAAGTGATCGAGATGCGCCGTGACGATCACCGCTTGATTCCGCAACTCGCCTCGCCCCGGGGATACGGCCAGGATGTTCTTGGCCACGGTCTCGCCGTTGACCGTGTTCACGGAGAACTCCTGAAACCAGGACTCGTCCGCCGCCAGCGGCTTCAGGCCAGCCTCACGAAACAGCCGGATCACATACTCGGCGGCTTTGTTCCAGCCCTCACTGCCGACCGCGCGGCCGGCCAGGTCGTCCGATGCCAGGAAGGCGGCGTGCTGCTGGAATTCCGCCGCGGTAAACGGCGCCGGCAGGACAATGTCGGTCGTTTTCTCCTCGGCGAACACTCCGCCGTTCAGACCGAGAACAGCGCACAATCCCCACAGAAGTCTTCGCATGAGAGGTTCCTGAGCGATCAGTTCGGAAACGCCGACTGGGCGTCGAAGCCGAAGTCTTCGAGGTATTGGTCGTGGGTCCAGCTTTTCACCAATTCACCGTCTTCTTTGTAGCAAACTTGGAAGGGCCGCGAGCGATGCCGACCGGGACCTTCTGATCCACCCAGATGTCGTAGTCCCAAGTCCAGGATTTTGTCTGCTTGACGATGACGGCTTCGTGGCTCCAGACGTATTTTCCGCGCTGTGCTGTGGGAATCTCGATCCGCCCGCCCGGATAGTCGACTCGCTGAGGCTCGTTCAAGATTTGAGACCCTTTCCGAGCGGCCGGCAAAAACAACAGGGCCGTACCGAATACGCCAGTACGATCCAATCGTTCGGGCAGAACCTCGCTGCCGTTATCTCGAAAATTCGCGACGACGGTTTCGGACAACGGGGACGCGCTGTCGCGCAGCGCCCGTTCCGGCACGAGAAACTGATACAATTGCACGATCTCCTTGCCCTCTTTGTCGTAGTGCTCCTCGATTTCGATCCAGCGGCATGCCACGCGATGGTGTTCCTGCTGATGAAGAAACTTGAGCGTTGACTTGAAGACGATCTCCGCCCCATTTTCCGGCTTTTCCACGATGTGATACCGCGCCCACGCGCCGGGTTTGGGCAATTCGACGGCAGGCTCGCCGGCATGCAGCGCGGCGACGTAGATCAGCGAAATGGTCAGAATTGCGAGCCGGAGGGGAGACATGGCTGCTCCTAGGAGACGGGAGGACTCGCCGTCAACAGTAGCATGGCAAGACGCTAGCCGGAATAGTCTGCCGCGGCAAACTGCTGTTCTGGCCCCGGCAATATCGCAGTAGAATTCCCGGCATGACAGACAGTCCAACGCTTGTCGCCGATGCCTTGCCGCTCCGGCGCGTGGTCTTCATGCCCTGGCGCTGGCGTCAATCGACTCGACGCGCGATTGTCCTCATGGCCTGGATTTGGTCGATCGTCTATGTGCTGTCATATCCTGTGGTTGATACCTGGCTTATTACCCGTGTCGTTAAACCAATCGCTTTGCAAAGCGTGCTGGTGCACCTGTATCAGCCACTGAACTTTGCTACCAGGAATTCCGATGCTTGCTTTGCGTTGTATCACCGGGAGATTGATCTGATTCAGCAGTCACCAACATGGAGTTGGCTGCTTCCGAAACCGCAGCCGTTACCTAATGGCTTGTTGGACGACGCGGACATTGAGTGGTTCATCGCCCCGGCAAGTCAGGCCTCAGACTCCGTCGGCACCGTCGCCCGCCCGTAGAACCGCCGGTAGCCGATGATGTTGCTGGTGAGGAACATCACTTCCATCAGCGTAGCCACGGGGCTGTGGGCCAGCAGGTTGTATGTCAGCCAGCAGCAGTTGGTCGCCATGAACCATTGCCGCATCCGGCGGTCGGAGGACTGGAAGCTTCCCAACGTGCCCAGGGAGGCGCCGGCCAGGGCCAAGAGGCTCAAGGGGCCCGACCAGGTCCACGCGAGGGCGGCGACGGCCGCGGCGAGGAAGAACCACAGCACCAGGCGATGCTGCGTGAACGCCGCCGTGATGTAGCGGCCCGTCGTCAGCAGCATCAGGACGGCGGGGGTCAGCCGGTCGAGCAGGAAGTAGTGCCCGGCATAGAGGACCGCCAGCAGCGACAGCCAGATCAGCACGGCCCGCCGATGCCGGCATTGATACGAGATCAGCCCGCAGGCAAACGCGCCGGACGCGACGACTTGAGACCAGA
>CAZDGB010000280.1:8330-9807 GCA_964504645.1 uncultured Planctomycetaceae bacterium
AAGACGCACTTGAGATAATCGGCCTCCGGGCACGTCACGGCGCGGGGATGATCGGCCGCGGGGCCGCGGAGTTCGAGGATTTGCAGATGCCGGCCGGCGTGGACGGCGACTTTCGCGAGGACTTCCTGGAACATCTCCCGCGTGACGTGGCCGGAGCAACTGCACGTTAGCAGCCAGCCGCCGGGCTTCAGGACGTTCAGCGCGAGCCGGTTGAGGCTGTAGTAGCCACGCAGGGCGGCGTCGAGGCCGGCGCGGTTGCGGGCAAGTTTCGGCGGGTCGAGGATCACGGTGTCGAACTGCTCTCCCTCGGCGATGAGTTGTTCGAGGGCTTTGAAACCGTCCTGCGTGCGAAATCGCAAGCCGGCGGCGACGCCGTTGAGTTCGGCGTTGGCTTGAGCAATTCGGAGCGCGGCTTCGGAGACATCGACGGCGAGGACTTCCTTCGCGTCGCCGTTTTTCAGGCAGTTCAGCGCGAAGCCGCCGTGATAGGAGAAGACGTCGAGGACGCGGTGGCCGGAGGTGAAGCCGGCGATGAACCGCCGGTTGTCGCGCTGGTCGAGATAGAAGCCGGTCTTCTGGCCTTCGACGAGATCGACGCCATACCGCACGTCGTTCTCGGTGAGGAAGAGAGGCCGCGGCGGCGGTTCGCCCCACAACAGGCCGTCCTGCTGCTCGAGTCCTTCGGAGGAGCGAATCCCTTTCTCGGTCCGCAGCCAGATGCCGCGCGGCTGGAGTTTTTCGCGGAGCAGTTCGAGCAGCGTCTCCTGCCGTTGCGCGAGGGCGAGACTCGTGAGTTGCACGATCAACCAGTCTCCGTAGCGGTCGACCGTGAGTCCCGAGAGCTGGTCGCCTTCGCTGTTGATCAACCGGCAGGCGAATTCGGAGCCCCACTCCGGGAATAGCTGGCGACGGAGCGCGAGGGCTTCGTCGATGCGTTGCGACCAGAATTCGCGGTCGAGCTGGGTGGATTCATCCCACGCATACAACCGCACCCGCAGGTGGCTGTGCGGGTTGAAAAAACCGCGGGCGATGAACTTCCCGTCGTGCGCGCGGAGCACGACCTCTTGCCCCGGCGCGGGGTCGCCTTCGAGCCGTTCAAGCGCCGTGGCGAAGACCCAGGGATGCCGGCTGAAGAACGGCAACGCCTTGCGCGGTTTCACAAACACGGTCGGCACATCGGTGGTCGTGGGATTCATGATGATTGCAGGGTAGCAGCGGAGAGGTTGCGAGGACTAGTGACACGCGAAGCGCAAGTGATCATTGAACTTCGAAAATAAACAACTTGTCGCGCAACAAGGTCCCCTGGGATGAAGAGACGAAAACTGAGACCTCGCGCAGAGACGCAGAGAACGCAGAGGAAAGACGGATGGAGTGAAAGAGAGAAGGAATCGCAATCTCTCTCATCTTCATCTGTTCTTAGATTCCCTCCTCTTTCCCTCTCTGCGACCTCTGCGTCTCTGCGCGAGTCTCGTCATTC
>CAZDGB010000281.1:0-9736 GCA_964504645.1 uncultured Planctomycetaceae bacterium
GAGAGGGGAGAAAGAAAAACCGCAATCGGCTCCTACACCCAATGAACTCCTTTTAGATCTGTGTATGGGATTTATCTGCGTGAATCGGCGAAATCTGCGGACAACTCCTCTGCTTCATAAAACCAGACGACACGCCATCCACGCTTGCAATTCATCGCAATCTCGCGAAACTTCAATTTTATCACAGCCGACACCCCGTCGCGAGGGGACCGTTGGAGTTGTAGGGTGGGTCGAGTCTTCGAGGCCCACCGTTGACAACAACCATCGGTGCGCCTCGCCAAGCCTCGACCCCACCCTACTGGAAAGGTGAACTCCATGCGGATGCAAACGTACCGTGCTCGCTCCATTCTGGCCGGCATCATCGGCCTGATCGTGCTGACCGGAACCTACATCGTCCAGGCAAACTTTAATGCCGACGATTCGGCCTTCTCCAGCACGACCATCGACCTCGGCCTCGTCGCCAGCGACGTCGAAAAATCGGTGAAGTTCTACAAGGACGTCGTCGGCTTCGAAGAAGTCCAGGGCTTCGACGTCCAGGGTGACTACGCCGCCGAGATCGGCCTGAGCAACAAGCTGCCGCTGCACGTCCACGTTCTGGTTCTCGGCGAAGGGGCCGGCGCGACGAAGCTGAAGCTGATGGAATTCAAGTCGTCCCCCGGCGCGCGGGTCGACAACGCCTACATCCATTCTTCGTACGGGTTCCGCTACCTGACGATCTTCGTCAAGGATTTGAACAAGTCGCTCGCGCAGGCGGAAAAGCACGCCGCGAAGCCGATCGCCAAATCGCCGCAGCCCTTGCCGCCCGGTTTCCCCGAAGGCCTCGGCATCGCCGTCCTCCGCGACCCCGACGGCAACTTCGTGGAACTCGTCGGCCCGTGGAAGAAATCGTAACGCCCCTTCGCGACGCTTCGCAGAAGTGTGTTCCTCCGAGCGGGGGGCGTAAGCCCCCTGGTTACGTTTCCTCATGATCCACACCCAATCAGGGGGCTCACGCCCCCCGCTCGGGAATACGAAAGTTCTCCCATGCAGGACTTCGAACAGCTCGGCGTCTTCTATCTGGGGAAACATTACGATCTCGACGCCAAAGCGCCGCAAGACGCGTTGCTGCTCTACGACTCGAAGGACCTGACGACGCACGCCGTCTGCGTCGGCATGACGGGCAGCGGCAAAACCGGGCTGTGCCTCGCGCTCCTCGAAGAAGCCGCCATCGACGGCATCCCGGCGCTGATCATCGACCCGAAAGGTGACCTCGGCAACCTGATGCTGACGTTTCCCCAACTTCGGCCGGAAGACTTCCAGCCGTGGATCGATCCGGCGGAAGCGACCCGCAAGGGGCTCAGCGTCGAGGAGTGCGCCGCGAAAACGGCGCAGCAGTGGAAGGAGGGACTCGCCCAGTGGGGCGAAGACGGCGAACGGATCGCCCGGCTGCGCAACTCGGCCGACGTCGCCATCTACACGCCGGGGAGCAACGCCGGCCTGCAACTGACGGTGCTGCGGTCATTCGCCGCGCCGGGACCGGAACTCGCCCAGAACGCGGAAGCCCTGCGGGAACGCGTCACCGCGGCGGCGTCCGGGCTGCTGGCGTTGCTCGGCATCGACGGCGACCCGCTCCGCAGCCGCGAACATATCCTCCTCTCGACGCTCTTCGATCGGGCGTGGAAAGAAGGGAGGGACATCGACCTTGGCGAATTGATCCGCAGCATTCAATCGCCGCCATTCGACAAGCTCGGCGTCATCGACCTCGAGACGTTCTTCCCGTCGAAAGACCGCATGGCGTTGGCGATGACGCTGAACAACCTGCTCGCTTCGCCGAGCTTCGGCGCCTGGATCGAAGGCGAGCCGCTCGATATCCAGCGGCTGCTCTACACGCCGGAAGGCAAGCCGCGGCTGTCGATTCTGTCGATCGCGCACCTCACCGACGCCGAGCGAATGTTCTTCGTGACGATTCTGCTCAACGAAGTCATCGCGTGGATGCGCAAGCAGCCGGGGACGTCGAGCCTGCGGGCGCTCGTCTACATGGACGAAGTCTTCGGCTACTTTCCGCCGACCGCGAATCCGCCGTCGAAGACGCCGATGCTCACGCTGCTGAAACAGGCGCGGGCCTACGGCGTCGGCGTGGTGCTGGCAACGCAGAACCCGGTCGATCTCGATTATAAGGGCCTTTCCAACGCCGGGACGTGGCTGCTCGGCCGCTTGCAGACCGAACGCGACAAAGCCCGCCTGCTCGACGGCCTGGAAGGGGCGTCGGCCGCCGCCGGGGCGAAGTTCAACCGCGGCGAGATGGAGACGATTCTCTCCGGCCTGGGCAACCGCGTCTTTCTGATGAACAACGTCCACGAAGACGAACCGGTCGTCTTCCAGTCGCGCTGGGCCCTGTCGTATCTCCGCGGCCCGCTGACGAAAGACCAGATTCAAAAGTTGATGGCCGACCGCAAGAAGGCGGCTAACCCGCAAGCGACGAGCGCGGCGGCGAATCCCGTCTTGGAAGCGCTCGGCGCAGCAGACGACTCGCGTCCCATCGTCCCTCCGGAAGTCGTCGAAGTCTTTCTGCCCCGGCAAGGAGCGCTGCTCGGCGACGCGAAGCTCCGCTATCGGCCGGGACTGCTCGCGACGGCCCGCGTTCATTTCGTGCAGAAGACCGCGAACGTCGATCACACCGAAGACCTGGCGCTGATGGTCCCCTCGGTGCAGCAATTGTCGGCCATCGTCTGGGACGAAGCGGAGAAACTCGACGACGGCGAACCGGAATCGCAGAAGAAGCCCGATCAGGACGCCGGGTTCGAGAAACCGCCGTCCGAACTCACGCGGGCCAAGACGTTCGACGAGTTGACGTCGGCGCTCAAGAATCATCTCTACCGCACGGCCCGGCTCGACATCTGGAAATGCCCGGAACTGAAAGAATTCTCGACGCCGGGCGAAACCGAAGGCGACTTCCGCGTGCGGCTCACGCAAGGCGTCAAAGAGGAACGCGACCTCGCGCTGGAAAAGCTCCGCGTGAAATACGCCCCGAAGCTGGCGACGCTCGACGAGCGGCTGCGCAAAGCACAACAACGGCTGGAAAAGCAGAAGTCGCAGGCGAGCAGCCGCACCTGGCAGGCGGCGATCACGTTCGGCTCGACGATTCTCGGCGCCGTCCTCGGCCGGAAATGGCGCAGCGCCTCGAACGTGAACCGCACCGCCGCGACGATCCGCGCCGCGTCGAAAATCTCCGAGGACCGGCAGAACGTCGCCCAGGCGAACGAATCGGTCGAAGCCGTGCAGGCGATGATCGACAAATTGAACGAGGACTGCGCCGCCGAGACGGCGAAAATCCAGTCGTCGTACTCCACCAGCGAGATCAAGCTGGAGCCGGTCAGCATCGCGCCGAAGAAGACCGACATCACGGTGATCAAGGTCGCGCTGGCCTGGACCCCGTGGATCGTCCGCCCCGACGGCCAGGCCGAAGCGGCGTATTGACCCGGAAGCCCAGGGATAGCAATCCCTGGGCGTCTGTGATCCCGCTATTGACACTTTTCACAGCGCGCCGCAGCATGATGGCCGGTGTCGAGTTCCGCAGGCGTTTCAAGGAGGATGTCATGCGACGCATTCTGACGGCGGCCGGCTTCTATCTCGCGGGGTTGATGACGCTCCCGCTTCTGATGTTGGGCGGGAATTATCTGGACTCGCTGCAATCCCACACGGTCCGCATTGACGGTGCAGCAGATGTCGTGACCGTCGTGCATCATGCGCAGCCGATTGCCGTGAACCGCGCGGCGTCGCCCTCGCTGCGAGTCCAGGAATTCGCGAAGGCGGCTGCTCCCACGATCATCGAACAACCGACAATGGAAGTCGCGCAGGTCGATACGAAAGCGTCTGATGTGGACCCGTTTGGTTCGGGAACGTTGCCGGCGCCTGTCATCCAACGCCAGGACTTGGGACTCCAACCAGCGGCAGCGCCCGCAGTTCCTGCCATCACGCTGCCGGTTGAATCCGACACGCTGGCCCACGACGCCGCGCTCGACGAAGCCGGCCTGGCCAAAGTCAAAGAGCTGCGCGAGACGCTGAAGAAGCTGATCGAAGAAAAGTCGGCCAAGATGAGCGCGGCGGCCCTCGAACGAGAAATCGAGATGCACCGCCAGCACCTCGCCGACATGAACGCGCTGGATGAACTGCTGCGGCTGGAGCAAAGCCTGAAAGAACTCGGCGACAAATTCCCGAATAGTGACTCCGGCCGCAAGGCGCAGCAACTACTGAAAACGTTGGAGCAGATGCGCGCTCCGGAGCTGGAACGGCCAATTCGTCCGAAGGCTGTCGACCCGTTTCATCCAGATCACTACAAAGACCAACCCATCGCACCTAAAAAGATTTGAATCCCTTGGTCAAACTACGAATAACGCTGGTGCGGCGACTTGTCGCAGTTCTCAATATCTTCCTCGTCGCCGTCGCCTCAGCCGACGAAAAGTTCACACCCCCGGAATACACGATTCACCGTGCCTCGAAGCCGCCGACCATCGATGGCCGACTCGACGACGCCGTCTGGAAATCGGCCGGTGTCATCGACGACTTTGTCTTTCCGTGGCATGTCTCCGGCGCGAAGGAGCCGTCGGTCGTGCGGCTGTTGTGGGACGACGACTGTCTCTACATCGGCCACGTCTGCACCGACGCCCACATCACGGCGGTCCACACCGAGCGCGACGGCAAGATCCCCGAAGACGACTGCTTCGAGATCATGCTCATGCCGAATCCGGCGACGCCCGAGAAATACTACAACCTCGAATGGAACGTCATCGGCGGGATTCTCGACAACCACCGCCCGAACGGACCCGACAAACCCCGCGCCGAAAAATGGGACGCCGAAGGTTTACGCTTCGCGGGCTCTCATGTGGGAACTTTGAACGACGACTCCGACGCCGACGAATCCTGGACCGTCGAAATCGCCATCCCCTGGAAAAACTTCGAGCCGCACCTGGCCCACTTCCCGCCCAAACCCGGCGACGAGTTGCGCGGCAACTTCAACCGCCACGGCGGCAAGACGAACCCGCAATACAGCCAATGGTCCCACGGCGGCACGCCGAAACCGCAATTCCACACCCCGGGGCGATTCGGCAAGTTCACGCTCGCGGAGTGATCCCCGGTTAGCCGCGACGCGCAGGCTCTGCGCAGCGGAGCGCTCCGTTCAGCCGAGCTTCGCTCGGAAACCCTCCGCGTCGCGGCTAACCCACGCGCATCACCGAAACCGCCGGCGGCATTCCGCCACGATCAAATCGGCGGCCGCTTTCGGCTCGATCGAGCCGGTGTTGATCACCAGGTCGTACAAGTGCGGGTCGGCGGTCGAATGATGGAAGTAGCGCTGTACGAATTCGTCCCGCTCGGCGTCGCGCTCGTCGATCTGGGCCGCCGCCCGCGCCCGGTCGCAGCCGTGCTCGCGCATCGTCCGTTCGATCCGCTGCTCGCGCGGGGCGATGATCCGCACGGCCAGTCCGCACTCGCGCGGCAGCATGTGCTGCGCGCCGCGGCCCACGATGACGGCGGGCACCTGCTGCACGGTCCGCCGGATGAATTCGTGCAGCCGCATGACGTACGCGCCCTGCGACAACCCTTCCTGATCCCACGTCGCGAACATCTCGCCCAGCCAGCTCCAGCGGCTCTCGTCGACAAACCGCAATTCCTGCGGCGAGATGTGCTCCAGCTCGGCGAGACCGCGAAGCAGGTTGTAGTCGAGCAGCAGCCAGCCCAGCGCCTGGGCGACGCCGGCCGCCACCTCTTCGCCGCCGGCGGCGGCCTCCCGCGAGAGGCAGACGAACGAACGGCACGGTCCGGCGCGTTCGTCTGCAGGCTGGCGGCCCACCCGCTCCTGCACGTTGTGCTCGACGTCGCGCAGCCGCATCAGACGTTCCGCGGCGCTGGCCAATGGCCCATGCGGGATTGAGGAGGAAACAGGCATGATTCCCTCTCGTCGAAAGGACGATCCACCGAACTCAATCACCTTTCATTCTAGGACGCCCCGCGCGGATTGCAACGTTTTTCGCGAGCCGATTTCGCAAGCTGGAGGCCTTGTCAGGGGACCGTGCTGTATATCGCGCAGAGGAAGCCGCGGGGTCGCCTCCCCGCGGTGCTCCTCACCGGCCGCACGTCGTCACCGTCGTCACAGGAGCGCCGAAAAAAAAGGGCCGCGCAGGCGGTGGTTCGAACTCACCGCTGGGATTGATGAAATACAAACCGACGAAGTCGCCTTCCTGGACGACCGGGACGGTCTCTCCCTGCTTCGTGGAGAGCGAGAACGTGGCCGTCCCGTTCGTGGCCGTGGTGGTCCCGATTGTGCTTGACCCGCCGCCGGGTGTTCCATAGACGACTTGGACCGTCGAACCCTCTTCGATGGCAGATGAAGAAACGGTGACCGTGAGCGAAGACTGCGTGCACGTCCAGCTCCACCGACCGATGCGGGTCGCGACGGTGACGACTTCGTAGGTGGCAACGGCATCGACGTCTGTCGATTGCGCCTGGAGGACCGTGGTCGTCACGGTCGTCGAGAACCAGCTCCGATTCAGAATCGAAGTCCGCCCTCCCGGCCCGGCGGCTTGGACTCCTTCGCCTCCCACGACGCACCACGCCAACGACAACACGACAGCTTGCACAAGCCAGGAACGCATCAGGAAATCTCCGGTGAGAACAGGGGGATCGAACCGTCCCTGGAGAAAGCATCGCCGCGCAATCTTTTCCTATTCCCCGCAAATTATCAAGCGCTCGAGCGGCTTCCCGGGTCGAAGTACAAATTCGGGTGGCACGCCCTGAGGCTCTGCGAAGGGCGTGGTCTTTTCGTCCATTGCCACGCACATCAGAAGACTCTGAAACCGTCCGGGAGTTCCCATCTAAGTTCCGACTCAGGAGGCAAACGGAACGCGGAGGACGCTGGCCCGAAGCCCGCGGAGGAACACGGACCAAACCGTCGAGCCGACTGTTCCTGCTGATCCGCGCGCGTCCGTGTCGTCCGCGTGGCGCAGCCCCGCGTTCCCGCTTTCCTGGGAGCCTCTCGGAACGCGTTTTCATACGAAAGCAGCGCTGCGTCAAATCGCCGGCAGCCACGCCCGCAGTTGCTGCGCCGTTTTGGACTTCGGATCGAGCCCCGATTTGCCGCGAAAGAAGCACAGCCCGTTCTGATCGCAATACCTCAATTGCTCCCACCGGCGGAGAAACTCGTCGAAATCCGGCGCGACGAGGAACGAGTCCTGCGGCTCATCATGGCACAGGTACGTCACCGGCTCCGGCCCCTCGTCCGACGGCAGCACGCCGAGCATGTCGCCGTCGCCGAAGGTGCAAAAGGGGAAGGAATTCTGCCAGAGTGACAAGGCCCGTTGGGAACGCCGATCCGTCTGCGACGTCAGCGATTCACTCCATATCCCGCACATCTCGAACCAAAAGCCGATGTCCGTCAGCGGTCCAATTTTGACCTGGCCGCCAACGCTGAATTGAAAAATCGCCCGTCTCTGCAACGGAGACAGCCGGCGAGATTCCGGACTCCAGTGGTAACTCAATTCACAATGCGCGGACCCTTCGCGGAACCAGCGAGCCAGCGAACGAGGCAACGGCCGCTCCACGCCCGACAACGATCGCTCGAGTTCCCGCTTCGTCGCCGGCGGTTTGATGATCTGCTCGACAGAGATTCGATCCGGCAGCCGGCGGCATTTCTCGACGAAGTTCCACGCACGGCGGAGCCACGACGGATAGTCGAGCGGGTCCGATGCTGAGCCGGCGAGGGATTTTGATTTTCCCATGGATTCGTCTTCCACCACGTCGGGTGGCCCAGGTTGCCGCTTCGGCTACCTGGGTCACGAAGTGACAAGAGGTTGGCGTTTGGCGCGGCAAGTCACGTCAACCTCCCACGGCTGCGCCGCACCGGTAGGCGAAGCGCCAACCGGTGCCACCCGCGAGAGATTTTGATTTTCCCATACTTCTATGTCACACCACTTCGGGTGGCCCAGACGCCGCCTTGGGCGTCTGGGTTTCCAAGAGGCCTTATTTCGTCAGCCGCTCGACGACTCCCTCTTGTGAACCCAGACGTTCAAAGCAACGTCTGGCCCACTCGCCTACCTGGGTCGCGAAGTGACAAGAGGTTGGCGTTGGACGCGGCAGGGAATGAATCCTCCCACGGCTGCGCCGCACCGGTAGGCGAAGCGCCTGTGCCGGTGCCACCCGCGGTATTTTGTGGTTCTATTCGATGTCCCCGATTCTCGGCTCAGGCAACCAAAGACCTGATTCTTTGAACTTGTAATTGCTCAGCCATTGCTTAACGTCGTCTCCATCTTTTAGGGAAATGCCCATCATCTTGAGTTCATCGCGCGTATACTTCTCCATGTCGGTAAATCGACCGACTGTGACAATCATCGCCATATGCCAACCAAAAGTTGTTCGTTCACCAAGAAAGGCTCCATAGACCCGGTCAACGACTTCGATTCCTACGTTGTCTTTCCACCGTTTAGTTTCGATGAAAATGCGTAACTCCGTCCCATCGGGTTCTATTTTCTTGAGCGCAAAGACATCTGCCCCAGTCTTTCCTGACCTACCAACCAGTCGAACGTCGCTATATCCCATTTCAGCGAAAAACTCGGCTACGAGATGCTCAAAAACTCTCCAATCAAGCAGTCGGAGGTCATCGGGATGATTTTTGAGATGAGAGATTAAGTATGGCGTGAGCTTCGTAGCCGTTTCGATTACGGCACGAACGGTGGAAACATCAACCTGTGATTCTGGAATAAAATCCGAGATACGGCGTAGGAACTTTCCACGGCCACGAGCGTGGATCTGCGAGACACGTGCAGCGCTGATCTTAAAAATGCGACCAACTTCTACATTGGTGTAACAATATCCCTCAGGGAAACCCGTTCGCAGCTTGAATATCTCGCGTTCACGATACGTAAGCGTATTGAGTACCTGTTCAATGTCGTCAGCAGTTGCCTCACGAAGTTCTGGCAGACGGTCTCCGACTTGCCTACTCATCGTATTTGCCTCAATTTTGATCGCAGAACACGAATAGAAGCTTCACACACACCACGCTTCTGCGAAGCGTCGCGAAGTCAAATCCCCAACTCCCGCTTCACCTCCGCGAAACACTTCACCGCGAACTCCAGATCGTCCCGCGAGTGGGCGGCTGACATCTGCGTGCGGATGCGTGCCTTTCCCTGTGGGACCACCGGGAAGCTGAAGCCGATCACGTAGACTCCCTTCGCCAGCATTGCGTCGGCGACTTTGGCGGCGAGGGCGGCGTCGCCCAGCATCAGCGGGGTGATCGGGTGGATCCCCGGTTGCACCGTGTAGCCGGCCTGGCCGATGTGTTCGCGGAAGAACTTCGTGTTCGCTTCCAGCTTGTCGCGCAGCTCCGTCGACGCCTGCAGGAGTTCGAGCGCCTTGAGCGACCCGGTGACGATGGGCGGGGCGAGCGTGTTCGAGAAGAGGTACGGCCGCGAGCGCTGCCGCAGGTATTCGACGATTTCCTGGCGGCCGCTGGTGTAGCCGCCGCTCGCGCCGCCGAGCGCTTTGCCGAGCGTGCCGGTGAGGACGTCGATGCGGTCCATCACACCGTGTAGTTCGTGGGTGCCGCGGCCTTTCGGGCCGGTGAAGCCGACGGCGTGCGAATCGTCGACCATGACCAGCGCGTCGTGCTTGTCGGCGAGTTCGCAGATCGCCGGCAGGTTGGCGATGTAGCCGTCCATCGAGAAGACGCCGTCGGTGGCGATCATGCGAAACCGGGCCGACTTCGCTT
>CAZDGB010000282.1:0-9735 GCA_964504645.1 uncultured Planctomycetaceae bacterium
GGAAGTGATCCTGGTGGCGACCATCGGCGTTCTGGCCACGGTCGTCGGACTCTCGGAAGTGGCGTACGGGCTCAACGAGGAATTGGAAGACGTGGGTTCGGCCTTCGGGGCCGTCAACCAGACCTACCACTACCAAGGAATCTGCGGCCACAAAGGCTTCATCGGCGGAAGCTGCTTCTGGGACCGGTTTGATTACTGCGACGGCCAGTTCGACATCAACTGCAACACACCCGTGGTTGGTGAGACCGGCTTCGGCGGCAACAACTGGTGGTAATTCGACAGGAGAAACGCAAACCTGTCCGGAACGTCGTCCACACCCCCGGCGTTCCGGACAGCCCCTCCCTCTTCCAAGCACACACCCGATTCTCCTTTCTGCACGACAGCCCCTTCACCGTTTTGCCGCGGTGAGGGGTTGTTGTGTTTGTAGGCGTGAGGCTTGAGACTCAAGGCGTGAGGTCAGACCCAACGGAAGTTGATTGGCTCACCCACAACGCTTGCGAGTTCGCACATATTGGCAGCCCGCGCGCCGCCGAGTACGATGAATTCCGACGACCCCGTGACCCCGCGGAACCGATTCGATCATGAACCCGATCCCCGTCCCGTGTCCCCATTGCGGCGCGGTGTTGAAAGTTCGAGACCCGAACCTTCTCGGCCGGAAAGCCAAGTGTCCCAAATGCGACCAGGCGTTCCGGATTGAGGAACCGGCCGCGCTGACGACGGCGGCAGTCACCGCCGGCGATCGCAGCCAGGAAGCGGCCTCTCCCGCGAACTCCAGCGGCAACGGGGCGACCGGCCTTCCCGCCGCGTGGCCAACGGACGATGTCCCAGTTAGCTCCGCAGTTCAGCGGCAGACAAATCGCAAAAAGAAAAGTCGACGATTGATGGTCGGCGCGGGTGCCGGCGGAGTTGTGCTGCTGCTGGTGGGACTGGCGGCGGTGTACGTCGCGCAGACGCCGCTGGAATCGCCCGCCGATCCCGATATCGAGGAACTGGCGGAGGCCGAGGACGACCTGGACGCGGCGACGATCCAGGCGATTCTCGCCGGGCCGGAGGCGCAGCCGATCGAGCTCAAATACATTCCGGCCGGATCGCGGATCGTCGTGAACCTGCGCCCGGCGGAACTCTGGCAGCCCGACAGCAAAGGGGAAGAGTTCCGCTATTGTCTCGGCCCGCTCAGCGAGTTTCTCGCCGCACGGATCAAAGACCTGGCGAAACGCGAACCGGCGGAGATCGAAGAGGCGTTGTTCTGTCTGATCCCCAACGAACGCGGCACGCCGCCCGACGTCGCCGCCGTGTTCCATTTGAAAGACGAAGCCAAGAAGAGCCAGTTGCTCGATGAGTTCGGCGGCCGGCGCTCGGAATCGCAAGGCGGCACGCCGTATTACATCAGCGGCGAGCGGGCCTATTTGTTTCCTGATTTGAAAACAATCGCAACGTGCCCTGCAAAACTCGTGGATGAGATGGTGGACGCGGTCGAGATCGTCCAACCGACGTCGGAAGGGATCGTCGCGTTGCTCTCTCAGACCGACCGCGCGAAGCCGGTGACGGTGGTCTTCGAGCCGGTTTCGACGAAGATCGACGCGGAATTCCTGTTGCCGCCCGCGGCGATTCCGCTGCTCGACCAGTTCTGCGAATGGTTGGGACCAGACGTCGAAACGGGGGTCTGGAGCCTGGGCTGGGACAAGAACCAGTTCCACTCGGAGTTGCTGGTCCGCAACAAAGGGAGCGTGGAATCCAAAGCGCTCGCGAAGCAATTGAAGCAACAACTGGGGACGCTGGCGAAAGACATCTTGCACGTCGTCGAACAGTTCTCTCCGAAGGAAGTCGGCAAGCGGAAAGTGATCGGGCGGTTTCCGGCGATGATGCGGGCTTTTACGCTGGCGACCCACACCGAAGCGGGGCCGCGCGTGGTCAAGCTCGCCACGCAGTTGCCGGAGCGGGCCGCGCCGAACCTGGCGCTTGGGGCGCTGCTGGCCTGGGATGAATCGACCCGGACCACTCTTAAGGGCAAATCGTCCGCGGGGGATGACGACAAGGACAAGCCCGACAATACGCCGATCGCGGAAAAGCTCAAACGGAAAGTTTCAGTCGAATTCAATCGCGAGCCGCTGCAAGGGGCGTTCACGTACATCGCCAACGAGATCAAGGCGAAGCTGGATATCGACGGCGACGCGCTCAAGCTCTCGGCCTACACCAAGAACATGCCGCAGACGTTTACCATGGACAACGTCCCAGCGACGGACGCTCTGTGGGAGATTCTGAAGAAGTACGACAAGATGTGCCTGGTGGCCGACGAGCAGAAGAACGTGCTGCTCATCACCACGTATCCGGTCGCGGAGCAGAAGGGCCTCAAGCCGTTCGATTTCCCGAAGAAGTGATCTGATGCACCAGCGCTGCGTCTGTCCGAAGTGCGGTACCACGCTGCGGGTGAAGGACCGGGGCTATCTCAACCGCCCGCTTCCCTGCCCCGATTGCCGGACGTTGCTCGTGCTGCAAGCGGGTGCCGACGATCAACTGATCGCTGCGCTCGCGGAGCCTGCGGAAACGGAAAGCCCATCCGCCGTCGCCACCGCGGCGCCGTTCACGCCGCGGCTGAAGAATCGGATGACAAAGGTCACTGTTCTGAGTTGGCTGATAGCGCTCTTGCTGGTCGCGGGAGCTGCGAGCATCGCCATCTGGCCGCGTCAATCAACTTCCCAACGGAATACGCCGATCGCTGCAAAGTCGGACCGGGAAGCAACGTTGCCGGAGGAAAACGAAGAATCTACCGGCGATGTCGCCTGGTCCGAGGAGAACGATTCGCTCGAAGTGCCGACCGACTCCGAGCAAATCGTGGCGGAACCAACTACGTTGATTCCGCCCGAAGTGCCCGAGGAAGTTGCCGCAGAGTTTCCGCCGGCGGACGCTGCCGAAGTTGTCGCGGATCATATTGCCGACACCGGTTCGGTTCCGATCGCGCTCGCTCCGGAGCCGTTGCCGCCGGTCGATTTCGATGTAGCGCTGGCCCAGCCGTTGAAATTGTTTCGCCAGGAGCGGGCCATTACACGGCAGGAACTGCTCGATCTCGTCTCCGAGATGCTTGGTGCGCCGATCCGGTACGATGTCGAAGCGCTGGGTTCCGCCGCGCGTCCGCTGGAACAGAAAATCCTCTTTGAACTGCAGGACGCCACCGTCGGCGACGTGCTGGCGAAGGTATTGGAGAAAACCGACCTCGATTACGACCGCGAACGCGACGGTTTGCGGTTGCGAGTGAAGGACTGAACGCCCCGTGGAACTCGACGACACGATCTGCTACTGCTTCCACATTTCCAAGCGGAAGATCGTCAATTATCTGCGAATCAACCAGCCGCGGGTGGCTAGCCAGCTCAGCAACTGCGGCGGCGCGGGATCCGGTTGTGGGTGGTGTGTGCCCTATCTGAAGCAGTACTTCCGTGAAGTCTGCGAGAAGCACACGCCTGATACCGACGCATTGACGCCAGCTCAATACGCCAGCCAGCGCGCTGCTTACATCCGCGCCGGAAAAGGCAAACCGGCAGCGGGCGCCATCCCGCTGCCGGACGAAACATCCCCTTAGCAACGCTTCAGAGAAGCGTTGTACCTCGTCACGTCGCGACGTTCACCGGCACCGTGCGCGCTTCGGTCACATGTTGCTTGGGCAGCGTGACGTGTAGCACCCCGTCGCGAAGCTGGGCCGACGTCTGATCGGGCTTGACGCTCGCCGGCAGCATCACGGTGCGTTCACAGGTGCAATGTGGGCGTTCGCGCTGGAAGAACTTGCCGGAAATCGCACTGCCGTCCGGACGCAGCAACTTCACGGTAAGTTGCGTCTCCGTCGTGGAAAGTTGCACAGCCTCGGAGGCCAGCCCCGGCGCGTCGATCCAGACCTGGACCGTCTCGTTCGTCTCCAGCACGTCGACGGCGGGCTGCGTGCCGCGTTGCATGCCCGACAAACCCATGGCTTCCAGCGTCCGCTCGCCGGCGGTGCGGGCGACGTCGATCCAGCGTTCGACTTCCTGTTTGACGCGCTCGACGGAAGCCTGAGTGTTTTCGTTGAGGGAATTGGACATGCGGGCCTCCACGACGCTTAAGGGACGTCGCTAACGTGTTTTTTGCATCAGCAGAATAAACTCGTGGACTTTGTTGATCCGGAAGACCGACGGGTAGCCGAGCGGCCGAAGGAAATTGTATTCCGCCTGCCGATTCCAGATCACCAAGTCGTCGTAATTATATCCAATCTGCAACAAGCGTGCCGCCAGATCGCTATGCAGCGGGTAAAACCGGCTGCGGACTCGCAGGTCCATGACGACAATGCAGGCGTGCGCTCCGGGCTTTAATGCTGCTAGAACCTGTTGAAACACTTGTTCCAGCGCGGAGAGATAATCGTCGTACTCGGCGATTGTCCCCAGATCGCCCGATTGATTGCCGTAGTGCCGGACCGACTTGTAGTCCGCCGTTCGTTTGCGGTTGAGGATGTTCCAATACGGCGGCGACGTGACGCACAAGTCGACCGAATTCGGTCGCACGAACTTCGCAAGTTCCAGCGCCGAGACTTGATGTACGGCCGCTTTCGGACCGGTCGTTTCAGCAAGCCGTTTGTGCGTCAGCGCCACGAATTCCTTTGAGAGTTCGCAACCGACGCCCTGTTTCCCCAAACGCTGCGCGGCGACGAGCGTGCTGCCGGAGCCGCAAAACGGATCGAGGACGACGTGCGATCCGTCCGGCAGGAACGATTGAATCAGCCGCTCGACGAGCTGCGTTGGGAACTGGGCCGGATGCTTCAGCTTCTGTTCGTCGGCGGTTTTGCGCAGATCGCTCCAGACGCTGATCGAGTTCTTCAACCATTGTTTGCCGTCGAGGCTGTTGCACCGCCGCCGCGGCTTTTTCCCAGAGGACTTGGCGTCTGTCATGTCAGGTTTCTTCCCGCCATCTTATTCCTTCGCCAGCGTGCTCGAGCCGTTGATCACGCCCAAGTCGAGCAGCGTCTTCACGAACTCCCGCGCCACGGGGCCGGCGACTTTGCCGCCGGAGCCGCCATGTTCGATTACCACGACGAAGGCCACCTTCGGTTCGTCGGCCGGAACATACCCTGCGAACCAGGCGTGATCGGGCAAGCGGCCGCCGACTTCCGCCGTGCCGGTTTTCCCGGCGATCTTCACGTTCGGCAACCGCACGGTTTTGTACGCCGTGCCATGCCGGTCCTGCACGACGCGTTCCAAGCCTTCGCGAACCGCTTTGAGCGTCTCCGCCGTGAGACCAGCGATCGGCTTCGGTTCCGGTCGATTGAAGGATTGCGACGATCCGCTCTCCGCAATCGACCGAATCTGGCCGGTCGAATGAGCCAGGTGCGGCGTCACGAGCGAGCCGTCGTTCGCCACGACCGCCATCAAGCGAGCCATTTGCAACGGCGTGACGAGGAGCGATGATTGGCCGATCACCAACCCCAGCGTGTCACCCGGGTACCACGGTTTTCGGCGCCCGGAAACCTTCCCCGCATTGTTCGGCGTCGGCAGCGAACCGGTTGATTCGCCGGGAAGATCGATCCCCGTCGGTTGGCCGATGCCGAGTTTCTGCGCCCATTCGATCAGCGGTCCCGGCCCGGAATGGCGAGCCGCCGTGAAGAAGTAAACGTTGCACGACCGGCCCAAGGCATCGGCAAGATTGGTTTCGTTGTGGCCAACGCCGTAGTGACGGAAGACGAGACAGCGGTCTTTGTCGGGCCGGTCGAGATACCCCTGGCAAACAAACCGCGCGTGGGGATCGAGCAACCCTTCGGAGACGAGGGCGATGGCCGAGAGAGTTTTGAACGTGGATCCCGGCGGCAACGCCATCTGCGTGACACGAGGAAATAATGGCCGCCGCGGATCGTCTTGCAAGGCTCGCCACTCGTCTTCGTCGGAATTGACGAGCAGATTCAAATCAAAGCGGGGCGCGGCGGCAGCGGCGAGGACAGCGCCGGTCCGCACGTCCAGCGCGACGACACAGCCGCCGCGCGGGCCGATGACGTCCGCGGGAGCGGCCCGATTCGATTCGTCATCGACAGCGGGGTTGGCTGCCACGGCGGTCGGGGCGGCAATGATCCGATCGAGCAGCGCTTCTGTGCGGCGTTGCAACTCCGTGTCGAACGTCAGCACGAGATCCTGGCCGTTCCGCGGCTCCCGCACGACTTCTGTATGAACGATTTCCTTCTGGCGATTCCGCACGATCCGACGCAATCCGCGGCGTCCCCGCAAATGGGCGTCGTAACTCCGCTCAAGTCCGCTCCGCCCGATGGTGTCGCCGCGCTGCCAGTCCTCGGCGTCGGCGGAGTGTTCCTGCCGCGCGGCGAGTTCGTCGGGTTGCAGCGGTGTGCGGCTGCCAACGAGATGCGCCGCGAGATCGCGAGCCGGATAGATGCGGCGCGCCCGTTGTACGACGCGCGCACCCGGAAAACGTTCCGGATGCGTTTCGATTTCCGACGCGGTCTCCTCGTCCAGCCCTTGCCAGATCACGTGGTCTGCTTCTTGTTCGGAGATCACAAGCGGGTCGTGCGTCCCGCGGGCCGGAGGCGTCGTGATCTCTTGCCAGAACCGGTTCCAGACTCCGGACTGAGCCGACGATTTTACCGGTTCGACAGATTGACGCGTTCTTTTCACCTCGACGCGGCGCCAGATTTTCTCGACCCGTTCCTGGATGCGCGTCCGCTGGCGCGACAATTCCGCTTCCGAAACTCCCGTCACCTCGGAAAGGGTGTGCCACAATTGCTCTTGCCTGTGCAGGGCGTCGGCTTCCGCGGCGGCGATGCGGTTCGTGTCCTTGCGTTCCTGACGACTCAGCCGCCGCAGGGCCTGATGCCGGAGCCAGTTCGCATCGGGCGGATTCTCGATCCAGCGGTAATCGACGAGGAGTTCGTAGCTGACTTCCTGGTCGGCGAGCGTCACTCCGTCGGCGGAGAGAATGCGGCCGTCGCGGGCGGGAATGTCCTCAAAGGATTCGACCGTTTCGTGGAAGACGGCCGTCAGACCGTCCGGCAATGCGCACTGCACGTAAGCCAACCGCCCTCCAATGAGGCTCAGGACGACCGCGATCGCACCGGCCAGCCAGATCAGCCGGTGATGCGGACGCTCGGCCGATGACTCCGCACCGGGAGAGAAATCGGACGGATTCCAGGAAGCGCTCAGCGTGTTGCGCATGGCGTCCCGGTGAGTTGTCGCCACAGCGCCACGACGCCGCCCGGCAGCGCCGCCGTCAGTGCCGACGATGCGAACTGCTCCACAAACAGCGGTTCCCAACGGTCCCAGTCCTGAGCCGGAATCAATTCCCACGCGGCGGGAACAAATTGTCCGCAACACGCCACGGTGAACGTGGCCCAGAACCAGCGCCAGGCGGAGTGCGCCGTCGGATCATTCCCCCACGACGCCAGCCACAGCGCGAGGCCGACGAAGACCAGCGCCTGCAAACCGAACGGCCCGCCGCCGAGGGCATCCAGGAGCAATCCCAGCGCGAAACTCCACACGGCTGCCATCCCCGCGGGAAATGCTCGCACCACCAGCACCACCACCAGTGCCGGCAGAAAGAGGGGGCCGTTACCGAAACCCATCATCTGCGCCACGGCGGCGAGATAGCTCAGGAACAGACAGAACGGGAGCAGCATGACGTCTGGAATTCCACTTCAATTCGCGAACACACGCTTCGGATTCAGCCCCGTCCGCAACACCTCGACTTTGGTCAGGTCGGACGGGCGTTCGACCGGTTGGACTTTGATCTGCCATTCCCGCGCCCGGTCGGGCAACGTGGCTTCGGTGACTTGTCCGTAGTAAAGCGGCGCCGGCAAGAGACCGTCGCGGTCCGCCGTATAAACGCTGTCGCCGGCGTGAACCATTTCCGTAGCCGCAATGCCTTCCAGCCGGCAGAACGCTTCCCCTTGGCCTTTCAGAATGCCTTTTGCGCCGAAGACGAACCCCTCGCTGGTGGTGCGAACAAGTTGCGCGCGGCCGCGAAATTCAGCGTCGGTGACGAGACGTATCGTGCTGGTCCAGCGTCCGACGCTGGTGACTTTGCCGATCACCGAGCGGCCCAGCAGCACGGCGTCTTCCGGCGAGAGCCGCGCGTCGCGGCCCAAATCCAAAAGGCTTTGCGAACTCGACAGAATCAACGCTTCTTCCAACAGCCCGGCTTTCTTTCCCTGATCGAGCCACATTCCTTTTCTCCACGCCGCTGCGTGTCCGTCGCCGAGGATGGCGGCTTCGATCAGCTGTGGGTGGGCCAGGCGTGCCGGCGGGGACGACGCACTTTGTGAGAATAACGGCGGCGCGTGGGCCGCCGCGGTTTCTCGCAACTGCGCCAATTGCACTTCGCGCTGACGAACGAGCCGCTGCGCGGTTTCGAGTTCTGCTTTCAGGCGTTGAATCTCCGGCTCGGGTTTCTCTGAGGAACCTTTCCACTCAGCGATTCGCGAGGTTACGTGTTGCTCGACGTCCTTCCACACGACGCAGCCTGGCCGGACGAAATCGCCGGCCAGCGTGCGCAGCGTCGCCTGCAAGCGCGGCGGCAAAAACATCAGTCCCGCCGCGGCGACGAGTAAGGCGTAAGACATCGCGGAGGGGTTGGTGGGTGATTTCACGAAATTGTTCTTCGTTGTACGTCGCTCGCACACGTCGGGCTAACGCCTCGACGCTCGCCTACGCGGCTTCGAGGTTGGATTTCCATCTCGCCAGATGTTCCGTACAGATCGTCAACCCGCCGATGACGGTGTGCAGTGGGTCGTCTGTCCGCCGCGCGGGGATGCCGAGTTGTTCCTGGAAAAACAGGTCCAGACCCGGCAACTGCGCACCGCCGCCGCAGAGGACCATCCCTGTGTCGGACAGGTCGGCGATCAACTCCGGATGGCACTGTTCGATGACGCTTTTGATCCCGCTCAGCACGGACGACAGCGGCCCCTGCAACGCCTCGCGGATCTCTTCGCTGGTGACGACCGCTTTCCGCGGCACGCTGCTGACGATGTCCAGACCGCGGACTTCGTTGGTCAACTCCTGCGGCAACGGGTACGCGCTGCCGATCTGCATCTTGATCTGTTCCGCTGTTTGCAGGCCGATGCGGAGCGAATAACGCTGCTTGAGATACTCACAAATCGCCGCGTCGAAATCCGCCCCGGCGACGTCGAGCGATTTCTCCGCAACGATCTCCGCCAGACTGAGCACCGCGATTTCCGTCGTGCCGCCGCCGAGATCACAGACGAGATTCGCCATCGGCTCCGAGATCGGCAAACCCGCGCCGATCGCGGCGGCTTTCGCCTGTGGAATGAGAAACACCTGCCCCGCGCTGGCCCGCTCCAAACTGTTGAACACGGCTCGACGCTCGACCGGCGTGATATTGCCCGGCACGGCGATCACCACCCGCGGCCGCAACCCCGGCGCCTGATGCCGTGCCTTCTCAAAAAAGTAGCGCAGCATCGCCTCGCAGAGTTCGAAGTCGGTGATGACGCCGTCAACGATGGGCCGGACGGCGGTGATGGAATCGGGCGTACGGCCGAGCATCTGCCGCGCAAGCTTTCCGACCGCGGTTCCCTGGCCCAGAATTTTTCGCGTGCCCCGCTGCAAGGCGACGACGGACGGCTCGTCGAGGATCACGCCTTTCCCGGCAATGGCGATCCGCGTGCTCGTCGACCCAAGATCAACGGCCAGATCGGGATTCAGCCAGTGGCGCAAACGGTGAAACATCCCTGTCTCTCGTAATAAAGAGCCGCGCAGGAAGTCAGCG
>CAZDGB010000283.1:0-9713 GCA_964504645.1 uncultured Planctomycetaceae bacterium
AGATCACAATGCTGGATGATGATGTCGTCTGGCAAAGTAGTTGCAGTGATTTCTTCGATTCGCTTTTGGCGCTCCAACTTCGTCCGCAGACGCTTTGATCTCCGTTTCGCAGTAGTGCAATCAATGATTTTGCCGTGACAGTTCGGCGGCAGATCGCCAATGACCGACAGCGCCGTTTCAGCTTCCTTGGCGGTGTTGGCGACGACCTTCTTATACTTCGTCGCTCTATTTTTCCCATCCCTGCCACGGAGCTTCTTGAACTTTTCAATCTGAAAAGTTGCTTCCAAATCACGCCGAACAGCGGTCACTGTGTTCTGCGAGATACCGCCAATCAATTCCGCGAGGTGGTTGTCAGCGATTTTCGGATCGCAAATGAGATAGGCCCCTATCAGGTCTCGCTTTTGCTGCCGATTGAGTTGTCTGCGGCGACAATTCAGTCGCAACACCAACTCGAACATTTCGGCCTCGGTGTCGAAATGCCGGACTTCACGTGGGCAGTACATGCCGATTTCGTCACAGGTGCGCTGTCGGTGAGAGCCGTCCACGATGTTGCCGTGCTGATCAACGATGATCGGGACTTCGACGCCGCGCTCGGCAATCGACGCCTTGAGGCTTTCGTATTCGTCGGGCAGTAACGGGGGCAGAATCTGACGTTGAGGTTTCTGAATCTCAGGCATTTCGATTGACGAGTTTGAAATGGACAGGAATCTTGTTTCAGAGGAATCACGGCGCGGCGTTGTCAGGCGGTGGGATCGGCGATTAGGTGATGCCGGTCTTCGAGGAAGCAGATTCCACCGAAGACATCGACTGCTGGCGGTCCAACGACGCTAAGACTTCGATCTTTTGCATCTCGATCAATTCACCACAGCGGATGGTGAAGAAGCCGCTCATGCCGCCATGTTTCCGATAGCTGTATCCGCTCTGGTTCCGTTCTGCGAACCGCCGATATTCGTAGATTTCACCCTCTCTCAATGGTCCGAAGGTTTGCGTCCCGTCGTTCGTTGATCTCGACTGGTGCTTTTCCCGAGAGACAAATTCACGCGCAAGGGTGTACTTAGGATCTCGTCCAATTATTCTTGCGATCCATGAGCCGTCGCTCACTGCTGAGTTTGATCGCATCAGGTACGCATCAAGGGCATAGAGACCGGTGTCGAGCTTCCGCAGGTTCATGTTATGACTCCTTCTTTTTCCGGGATGCGTTGTGGCTCTGACATGGGCAGGACTCGTAGTCCATCAATGGTTCTTTGCAGTTTGGACAGTAAACTTGGTGCGGCATCCCGGTAGCTACGGCGAGCCGCTGATACAGCTTCACCGCATTGTCCTCGTCGAGATGAATCACGTTTCCAAAGCCGTCGCGAAGGATGAGTAGATCAGCGTTTTCGCCAAGAACGTGGACTTCCATTGCCCTATCTTGAGCGCTGATGGAAGATCCAACTATTGAGAGGTATTCCAATCCATTTTTGACCATGCCATTTTCGATTGCCCACTGCACGCACCACGAGTGCGGGTTGTCGGACGATACAATGAGTGGCGGTGGAAGTGATGGATCGTTCGAGACTTGCCCCAAGCAAAAGCGGCACGGGTGATCATGAAAAACGATCTCAAGACGAAATCCTCCTTCAATCAGTTCGCCGGGAAGCGGCACCCACCTGCGACCTTCGGCAAGAAGGTCTTCGATCGTGAAATCCTTGAGTTCTTTCATTCAAGCGTCTCCCTGCAATGAAATTGATGGAGCTTTCAATTCCGAGCCCAGCAGGGCATCGATTGTCTTCGGGAGAAATTTACCGTGGATCAGAGACAGGACGACTCCGAATTTGCCTCGACGGTGAGCAATGTTAAGACTTCTGCCGCTCCGTGTTGCTCCCCGGTGCTCACTGTTGCTCCAATCGCAGCATTTCGTTCGACGCCGATTGCGGAGACAGGTAAATTGACACTGATCCTTAACCAGTCCCAATGTGATCGAGCAATCCGTGTCCGTTACTGTTTTCACGTTTCCGATGCCTTCGCCCCCGCTGCGGTTGTCAGTCGCGCGGTCTAAATCCGCGAGCGACGAATCGCGGAGCCCAGTCGATTTGGGCGATGAAGCAGAATTGTTGGCGATTTCATTTGCAAAGCGACGACTAACGAAGGTCTTGCTTCTTACCGCTGGAAGGGCAAACCTCATCAATCAATCCAAGATCCGGGCGAAGCCGGAAGCGATTCGGATCGTGAGTGACGTTACGAACTGGTCGGGCACCATGCGCCAGATCGAGGATTTTTGCCAGAAGATCGACAATCCAGCGTCTCGTGCGTACTTCTCAGGTGCGCGCCATCAAGCCGTTGTAATTATCAACGACGTTGACCACTTCGTTGCAGGAGCGGGAAGTGCGGGCCTCTTTGCTCGCACCTGTGATTCTGCTTTGGTGAGCCGGATTTTGCGGCTCTCAAAAATGGTGAACGATACAGGAGGGGAACTGCTCCTGATGGCGATATTGGAATCTCCAACTGAGCAGTGGAAAAAGCTGATTGAATCACAAGGCTGGAATTGGAAGCCATTCAATGAGTGGCAAAAGCAAATGGTGTCTTCTCAAGCGTCCGCATTTCAACAACCTCACGCGGATCGGATTTCCAATTCGAATAGAACCGCTGGAAAGTGGCTGCACGAGCCATCGGAAGAACCGCCTTCTAAATTCCCTTACGGCCCAATCAAAGGAAGCTTGAAGGAGCTTGCAGCTTGGCTTTATACGGACGAGTCAACTGATTATCGCCATCTGCCCCGCAAGGCTGCTGCCAATGTCATCTGGGCGAAACGAGTGAATCGTTACAAATGCGAGGTGTGGTTCAAGTCAGAGAGAGAGTTCAAGATCGCTCGTGAGAGGCAACAGGCGAGACCGAAAGTTGCGAGCAAGCGCAGACGAATCAAGCCGGAATGATGCGAGCACTGCAAGTTTGTCGGCTAGAAACAGATGACGTTAAAGCATTCGACTTTTGCACTCGAATGTGACAAGCAAGGAACAACACTGAGCCACAAAGACCCACATTTTTTTATTCTGTCCATCCGAACGCAACGGTCTTTTCATTTTCTTCGTGAATCACTTCGCATCCAATGTGCATGACGCTTGGCGTTAGAACTCAATGGTCAATGGTTACAAGGGGCAACGCAATGATTGATGTGATTGTTTACGTCAGAATGTCCGATGACAGCCAAGACACTTCGATTGTAATTCAATTGGAAAACATCGAGCGGTTGTGCAAGCGAGAGGATTACAAGATCGTGTTCATCTACAAGGACGAGGGGAAGTCGGGATCACACAGCGTCAAGAAGCGCAAAGATTTTCTGAGGATGTTGAGCGATGTGAGGAACGGCAAATATCCAACCGTCAAAGCTGTTGTTGTTTATGATCTGTCTCGGTTCGGTCGGCTGGATACGATTGACGGGGCTGAACACAAACAGATGTTACGTCAAGCTGGCATCTATCTTCATGCCCACACGGAGGGCAAGATTGATTGGCGTGACTCAAACGCCCGTATTCTCGATGCAGTCCATTCAGAGAACAACAACAAATTCGCGGTTGATCTTGGGCGACGAACTCTCGGTGGAAAGTTGCTGGCGTTCAACGCGGGTGACTTCTTCGGGTTCGTCGTGCCCTATGGGTTGGCCCGCAAGATGATCGCTGACGACGGATCGGAAAAGATCATCCCCCGAACCCTGCGATTCTCGAAACCGAAAACATGGAAGTGTCAGATCGTGTTGGGCGACGATGCCGAAATGGATATCGTCCGGTGGATGTTCAAGGAATTCGACACCCGCGACGTCGGCTATCGCTGGTTGGCATCCGAACTGAACCGCAATGGGATCAAGTCACCCACCGGCAAGATGTGGCACGCCAAGGTGATTGAAGACATGCTGCGGAATGATCGGTACATCGGCAACATGTCGCTAGGCACGAAGAAGGAAGGGAAACACTACCGCTTGAACGATGCTGGTGAGGTTGTTCCCGCAGACGGCCCTGCGACCTACAACAACAAACCTATGGTGATCGAGGGATGCTTTCCGGCAGTGCTCGCCCTCGATGCCGAAGGAAAGAAACCCGACGTGGCTTTGTTCAATCGTGTGCAAGCCAAGATCGAACGACGGTTGCAGACCGGCCAGCACAGCCACAAAGAAGGCGGATATCTCTTGAAGGGGCTGCTCTATTGCGGCAACTGCGGACGCCCGCTGTACGGCAACCACAACCGAACCAACCTGAACCAAGCGAAACGCAAGAGTGGCAAGACCATTTACGTGTGCAAAACCGCGATCAACTACGGCAAGAGTTGTTCTTGCGGGCAATGGTCCGTCAAAGAAGATGACGTGTTGTCATTTTTGAAATGCCATGCCATCCCTGCCATAGATCGTGAAGAGATTCGTCGTCACCAGATCAGTTTGAAACCCGAAAGCAAGGATGGGAAACGCATCCAACGGCAGATCGGCGAACTGTCTCGCAAGATTGATCAGGGAACGGAACGGTTCCTGACCGCTGACAAGGAATTCACCGCCGAGATTTCCGCCAAGCTGAAAGAATGGAAAAGGGAACTGAACAAGTTGCAGGGGGAACTCGCGGGCATGGCGGATGAACTGCCGAAAGCCAGTGATGAGATTCACCCGTTGGCCCGTGCTTACCAGCCGGCCGCGAAGGAACTCTTGCGGTGGCGTCGTCAGAAGATGGCCGAGTTGCGTGACCAACTGGTGTTCGTCGAAAGTTACACCACCCCGTCAGGGAAGATCTCCTACGGGCACACCATGCAAAAGGATTCATTCCGGCAGTTGTTGGCCGATGCCGGTGTGCGGGTCGATCTGTGGTGGCAGCGGGCCTCATCGCACCGCTGGCAGGTTAGCCGCGTGCGGTTGCAGATCGGTCAGAACACACAATTTGACACCATTGGTTCCGAGATCGTGTGATGCGGTGAACGGAACGGCCGGCGAAGCATGAGCGGTTGGCCCGGTTCCAGGCGGCCGACCGCGCTGTAGATGCGAGTCGTTTGCAGGCTTTCTTCGGGAGCCAGGTCGGGGAGTATCGTGGCGAGACGCTGGGCCAGCAGCGTTTTTCCGGTACCGGGGCTACCGATCATCAGCAGGTGATGCGCGCCGGCCGCGGCGACGGTGACGGCGCGCTTCGCCATCTCCTGGCCTTTGACGTCGGCGTAATCGACGAAGTATTTGCCGAACTGCGTGACGGCGTCGTCCCACGAAAACGGCGTCGGCGGAATGTCGAGTTGTCCGGAGAGGAAGCCAACGGCTTCCGAGACGGAGCCGACAGGAATCACGTCCAACCCGTCGACGACGGCGGCTTCCTGCGCATTCGCCGCGGGGACGAGCAGGCCTTGCAGCCCGCGTTCCTTCGCGGCAAGAGCCATCGAGAGGACCCCCTTCGCCGGCCGCACACTGCCTTCAAGCGCTAATTCGCCGATGAGGGCATAGCGCTCCAGCTTGTCGGACTGCAACTGCCCGCTGGCAATGAGCAGACCCAACGCAATCGGCAAGTCGATCGACGCAGCGTCCTTCGGCAGATCGGCGGGCGAGAGATTGATGACGACGCGGTCAATCGGCCGGACGTAACCGCTGTTGACCAGCGCCCGTTCGATGCGATGCGTGCTCTCGCGCACGGCGGCCTCGGCGAGGCCGACAAGAATCGTCTTCGGCATCGCGCCCGGGGAAATATCGACCTCCACCTCGACGGGCGGCGCTTCGATTCCCAACAGAGAATACGTGAGGAGCTTGGCCAGCATGCCGACCGATTGTCATTCGTGAACAGACGTTTCGCAAGCGAAGGCGAGCGTCGAGGCGTGAGCCCGATGTGTTTGCCGCTCGCTGAGGAACACGTCGGACTTACGTCGCGACACTCGCCTCGATGAAAGAAATCGGTGGCTGGGTGAGAAAGGTTTTCCAGTAGTCATCGCCGTGCTGCGACACGCCGTCGGGCGATAGACGCGGCGCGTGCCAGCAGACGTCGCGGAATCCGGCATCGCGAAACATTTGTTCGTGCAGCGATTGGTTCAGAAAGTAGTTCTCGATCTCGAATGAGCCGTCGTCGAGATGAAACGTCCAAGTGATCGGCAAGCCTTCGCAGCATTCGCTGGCGACCGCGGTCTCGAAGCCGTAATCTCGATAAGACGGCGCGCGGAAGAAATCGAGCAGCGGGCTGCTGTTGACGGTGACGAACCGCCCGCCCGGCTTCAAACAGCGAGCGATACCGCGGCACATCGCCGCGAGTTCGTCGCGGTTGGAGGCATAGTTCAGCAGATAGGCCGCGACAACGATGTCGCACTTGTCGGGTAATAAGACGTCGCGGGCGTCGCCGACGAGATACTCGATGCCCAGCGGCGACACGGCTTCCTGTTTCCGGGCAAGTTCGATCATGCCGTGCGAGAGATCAATGCCGGTGACGCGCTCGGCGCCGCGGAGGCGCAGCAGCCGCGTATAGAATCCTTCGCCACAGGCGAGGTCGACGACGCTCTGGCCCGAAAGATCGCCAAGCAGTTCGAGCAGCGTGAAGCATTCGATGTGCGTGCGCCACGGCTGGAGCTTGGAGCGCTTGTACTGCTCGGCGATCGGGTCGTAGTCGGTGGTCATGCCGCGGACTTTTGGGCGGGAAGAGTCTGGGCTAAGGCGTGTTCCAGGAGTTCGGCCCCGGAGACGATCTCCGCTCCGATTTCGATGGCCCAAACGGGCCGCTGCGCGATGTCCGCCTGCGGAATTTTCACCAGGTCTTTTTGCGTCGTCACGAAGCAATCGGCGTGTGCGGCCTCGGCGAACTGCGCGAGCCGCTGAAAATCGCCGGGCTGATAGTGGTGATGGTCGGGAAAGATCGTCAGTGCATCGAACACCTTCAGTTCCGCGAGTGTGCGCCGGAAACCGTCCGGGTTGCCAATGCCGCAAAACGGCAGGCAACGTTGGGCGGAGAGTTCGGACAACGGACGAACATCGCCGGCGGCGTTTCTGAGCCGTCGCGGCGCGAAGCGGACCATGACGCACTCGGCAGTTCCGCGCCAACGGAAAAGTTCCGCGTGGATCGCGTCCAGTTCCGATGCTGAAACCTGATCGCAGCGAGTAACGAGAATCACATCGGCGCGACGCAGCGAGGAGAGCGGTTCTCGCAGCAAGCCGCGCGGCAGGAGATGTCCGAACCCCCACGGCCGCGTGGCGTCGATCAGCACCAGATCGAGATCGCGCTTGAGCCGGCGGTGCTGAAAGCCGTCGTCAAGCAGAATGACATCGCAACCGTGATCCGCGATGGCGGTCTTTGCCCCGGCGACGCGGTCTCGATTCAGCACCTGCGGAATGCCAGGGACGAGTTGCTGGAGCATCAACTGCTCGTCGTTGGCTTCGTCATTCAGCCGGCGATACCCGCGGCTGACGATGCCCGGCCGCAAGCCCTGGCCTTGAAGTTGCTGAGCCAAGAATGCGGCGACCGGCGTTTTGCCCGTTCCGCCCGCAGTGAGATTGCCTAGGCTGATCACCGGCGCGGCGACATTACAAACCTCGAACCAACGCCTGTCGAAGGCGAAGTTCCGCACGCCAATCGCTGCGGCGTATCCCCACGAGGCAACGCGGCCCGCGGCACGCAGCGCACCCGCCGCGAGGCCGCGGCGTTTGCCGGAGATCGCGTCGAGGAAGAACGGCTCATCCATGAGCGAAACCTTGCTGTCCTTATTCGCCCGCGGATTTCCGCCGGGCCAGTTCCTCGCGCAGCTGGCGGTTTTCCTCGGCAAGCCGCGCGGTCTCCGCGTGCGCCAAAGCGACTTCTTCTGCGCCGGTCAACAATTTCCGGCCGTCCGGCGTCGTGAATTGGAGTTGGCCCTCTTCGAGTCGAAGTTTCAACCCCAACTCCAGGCTCTCCAAGCGGCCCTCCGCATCGGGAGTGATCCGCTCGTATCCTCCTCCGCCGAGCCGATAGCCTTGCAACGGCGGATCGAGGTATCCTTTCTGCGGCGGTTCAAGATATTCCGAATCAGGTTCGAAGATGAAGTACTCTGGAACCCCCAGCTGCGCATAGAGCGCCGGCTTCTCGTCCCTGTCTTTCTTTTGCGTCTTGCGAGACGTGATTTCGAAGACAACGCTAGGAACCTTCCGCTCGACCCAGGTGCGGAAAATCCGCCGATCCCTCTGGCCGAGGCCTTTCACCACGAAGACATCCGGCACAACGAATTTTTTGGGATTCCCTTGCTCGTAGTAGAGCAACAGGTTTCCCGGCACATAGACCTTCTGCCCGGCGAAATGCCGCCGCAACAACTCGATGAGCCGAATGCTCGCATTGACGTGCCAATCGGTCTCGCCCATCGGTTTGCCGTCCGATTCGGGGTAGTAGACGGTTTGGATTAGCGGTTTCGCGGGCATTGATCTGATTCTTGACCTGTCGATCTGATCCTACCGTACTGATTATGGAAGACTTCTTTCGCGACGTCGAGACCGATTCCGCCACGTCAAACCAAACCAGCCCGCGGCGCGAGCCAGGGTCTTCGTGCAAAACCCTGACAGGCGTCGCGGGCTGGTGAGGAACCGGCCCGAGAACGGCGTTTGTTACAGCGTCTGAATCTTCTTGCAGATCGCGTCCGCCATTTGCGACGTGCCCACGGCAGTCGGGTCGTTGCGGTCGGTCTTCAGGTCGTAGGTCACGTCCTTGCCTTCGGCGATGACGGCGGCGACGGCCCGTTCGAGCTTGTCCGCGGCCTTGGTTTCGCCGAGGTGGTCGAGCATCAGCTTCGCCGAGAGAATTAGCGCGGTCGGGTTGACCTTGTTCTGGCCTTTGTACTTCGGGGCGCTGCCGTGCGTCGCTTCGAAGATGGCGGCGTCCGGGCCGTAGTTCGCTCCGGGAGCGACACCCAAACCACCAACGAGGCCGGCGCACAGGTCGCTGAGGATGTCGCCGTACAGGTTCGGCAGCAGGATGACATCGTACAGTTCGGGCTTCTGCACGAGTTGCATACACATGTTGTCGATCAGCCGTTCCATGTACGTGACCTTCGTCCCGTTGGGAACTTTGCCGGCGAGCGTGGGATCGGCGGGCACGGACAGTTCCGGCCATTCGTACTTCGCCTGGAACGCCGTGGCGACGGCCCGCGTCTCGTCGTACCACAAACCGTCTGTGAACTTCATGATGTTCGCCTTGCAGACCGACGTCACCGATTTGCGGCCATGCGTGACGGCGTAGTCGAAGGCGAACTTGGCGATGTTCCGCGTTCCTTCGACCGACATCGGCTTGATGCTCACGCCGGTCGTCGCCGGGTTGGTGCCGATCTTCCGGCCGGTCGTCTTCGAGTTAATGAACGCAATCAGTTCCGCGGTTGCCGGCAGGCCGGCCTGGAATTCGACGCCGGCGTAGAGGTCTTCAGTGTTCTCGCGGACGACGACGAGGTCGACGTTCGAGCCGCTGAAGTACGTCCGCACGCCCTCGTAGCTTTTGCAGGGCCGCAAGCAGGCGTAGAGGCCGAGTTCCTGCCGCAGAAAGACGTTGACGCTGCGGAAGCCCTTCCCGATGGGCGTGGTGATCGGGGCCTTGAGGGCGACTTTGTTCTTGCGGACAGAGGTGAGGACCGACTCCGGCACCTTGCCGACCTTTTCAATGACTTCGATGCCGCATTCCTGGACATCCCAGTTGATCTTCACGCCGGTGGCTTCGACGCATTTCTGAGTGGCCTGGGCGATTTCGGGCCCGACGCCGTCGCCGGGGATGAGAGTCACGTTGTGCATGGTC
>CAZDGB010000284.1:0-9711 GCA_964504645.1 uncultured Planctomycetaceae bacterium
CATGTTCTCCACGAAATACTGCGGCTTGAGCATCTTCCCGCTGTCGTGAAAGTACGCGCCGACCCGACACAATAGCCCATTTGCTCCGATGGCGTCGGCGGCGGCCTCGGCGAGCGTCGCGACCCCGATCGAATGGTTGTATGTTCCCGGCGCGCGGCGGACGAGTTCCTGCAAGAGCGGATGGGAAATATCGCTGAGTTCCAGCAGGCTGATGTCGGTCACCACGCCGAACCACTGCTCGATGAACGGCAAGCTGCCGGCGACGAGATAACCCGCGGCGAGGCACCAGCCGGCGCCGCGCAGGCTGTCGAGCAGTAGTTGCCGGTCGGTCCACAAGCGGGCCAGCCGCTGATTCTCGACGACGCCGATGCCCCACACCACGATCAGATACACCACCGCGGTGATGATCCCGACTTTGACGATCTTCGACCGGGAGGAGACCTGGTTGAGCATGACGACCGAGACGGCGACGGCCGACATCAGCACGATGAAGTCGCCGACTCCGCCGCCGACGGCGAACGTCTGTAGCAGCGACAGCGAAAAGCCGGTGAGCGCCGCCAGCATCTGGTTGTAGGCGATGGCCAGCATCATGACGGTGCACAACAGCGGAATGACCTCCGCGTGCCACGGATCGAACGATAGCAGCCGGCCCAGCGCCACGGCCGAAGTCACGAGGCACAAGAACGTCGTCAACCGCCCGAGGCTGCCCACCAGTTTGGGCTCGTTCCGAATGAGATAGAACGCGTTGAGCAGCCACAAGACGCCCAGGAGGCCGAACACCGTGAGCACGCGGAGCAGACGTTCGCCCAACCCGACCGTTTTCTCGAGCGTGTCGTATTGCGCTTTCAGAATCTCCAGCGTCTCGGCGTCGATCACCGATTGCGGCGGCAACAACAGCAGACCCCGCGTGAATTTGTCGATTTCCTCCGGCGTCGATTGCCGGGCGACGTCCTGCTCCTGCTTGGTCGCGACCGGGTCGAAGGTCAGCGTCGACTTTGTTTTCGTCCGTTCGACCAGCCAGTGCTCGAGCAGCGGCTGCAGCGCTTCAAGTGACGGATACGATTTCCAAAAGCGGCCCAAACGCCCCGAAGATTTCAGCATCTCGGACATCAGCACATCGGCGACGGCAACGGAGCGCAGCTTGTCGGCGGGCGTGATGATCGAAATCGAACCGTCCGCGCGCAAGCCGCGCTTCGCCATTTCGACTTCATCGAGCAGCCCCAATTGGGGCAGCGGTGCGATGAATTGTCCGAAGTTACCCAGCAGTTCGTCGATCTGCCGCTCGGCCATATCGGGTGGGCCGACGGCGGTTTTCAACGTGGACCACTGCTGATTCAATTGCACGTCGCGGGGATTGGGCGTCGCGGTTTCCTCCACGACGAAGCCGAATGCATTCCGCGCTTCGGCCGACAACTGTTTCGGCTCGGACGCCGGCGCGACTTCGAACAAATGGCGGCGGAGATCGTTGCCGAGATCGCGGAGCAGCGCGGGATCGTGCCGGAAGACGAGCTCGACTTTGTTCTCGGCGATGAGCCGGGCAACCTCGGTCTTGCGCTCGTTGACGTGATCGAAATCGATGCGGGCCAGGATGCCGTCCGGCACGTAATCGCCCACGCGATGCCGGAACGGGGCCCGCCAACTGCCAATGGCGACGGCCATGACGGCGAGAAACGCCGCAGAGATCACGAGGCGCAGCAACACGTCCCCCTGGCTGAGCACTCCCCCGACCCGCGTGGTCCAGGACGTGCTTGCCTTCAGGCTGGCCGCTTTCGCCGTTCGTGTTTTTCGCGGAGCAAAAATCCGCATCACGGGAGTGTCAACTCAAGGAGAAGAAACATCCGGCCTCAGCCCGGCGTGGAAGTGACGTTGGTTTCCGCCGGGCTCGCGGGCGCCGCCTCGCGATTCCCCGCCGGAGCGGAAACTCGATCGTTGTCATAGGCATCGACAATGCGGCGCACCAGCGGGTGCCGCACGATGTCTTCGCCCGTCAATTG
Organism: uncultured Planctomycetaceae bacterium; assembly: GCA_964504645.1. GTDB lineage: Bacteria > Planctomycetota > Planctomycetia > Planctomycetales > Planctomycetaceae > CAZDGB01. The sequence continues at coordinate 1,995 of CAZDGB010000284.1, forward strand.
GATCACGCCGACGCCCGGCACGCCGCGAAGCCGCTCAACCGCGTCGACCAGCCCGGACGGCACGTGCTCTGGGAGATCTACCTGGGTGACGTCCCCCGTGACCACAATGCGCGAATGCTGGCCCATGCGGGTCAGGAACATCTTCATCTGCGTGACGGTCGTGTTTTGGCCTTCGTCGAGAATGATGAACGTATTGTTCAACGTACGGCCGCGCATGAAGGCCAACGGCAGAATTTCGATAATGTCCTTATCGAGATATCGCTGCACCTGGTCGTAATCGAGGATGTCGCCTAGGGCATCCAGCAGCGGCCGCAGATACGGGTTGACCTTCGCCAGCATGTCTCCGGGAAGGAAGCCAAGCTTTTCCCCGGCTTCCACCGCGGGACGCACCAAGCAAATCTTGCGGACCTTTTCCTGCCGCAACGCGTTGACGGCCATCGCCGTGGCGAGATACGTCTTTCCCGATCCTGCCGGTCCGGTGCAGAACACCAGATCGTGATTGCGGATCGATTGGATGTAGGCTTTTTGACCGGTTCCGATCGGCTGAATCAAGCGGGCCTTGTGAAAGACTTCGATGGCCCCACCCGAGGAATCCGGATCATTCGAGAGATCGTGCAATAGGACGCGGTCGAAATCGTCGGGGGGAAGATAACCCTTCCGCTCGATCAAGGTCCGCAATTCGCGCACCACGTCGGCGCCTCGTTCCACCCGCTCCGCTTCTCCCTGCAGGTGGAGTTCGTCGCCGCGCAAGACCACATCGATTTGAAGCTCATCCCGCAGCCGGCGCAGGTTTCCGTCCCTGGTGCCGAACAGACTGCGAACGTCTTCGTGATTCCGAAATCGGATTCGACTCTCTGACATACGTCCTCAAGCGCAGGACATCGGGTCGCCGCGAATGTCCCAATGACTTCGCGAAGGCCTCTTCCCATTTTAACGTGGAGAACCGGCGACGCAAAACGTTCGGGCCAATTCCGGAAACTGCACCCAAAGTCTGCGGTGGTCTGGCCATCGGACCATCCACACCCGCGCGGTCACCGTATTCTCCGCAGTTTATCACCGCGGAAAACCTGTAACGCCTGTAGCGGTTGTACTTAAGTCACGGGGGATACCGGTTCGATCAGAGAACGAGAGCCCTTGCTCCCGGTGCGCGCCGTTTCGAACTCAGGGATTTTCCGATGTACGAATCGTTCTTCAAGTTACAGCGACGGCCCTTCTCCGCCACTCCCGATCCCAACTGCGTCTACCAGGTCGGGGCCATCCAGACAGCCATCGATGAACTGGTTGTCCGCATGGAACGTGGTGAGGGCATCGCCGTGCTGACCGCGCCGGCGGGCCTCGGCAAAACGCTGCTGTGCGAGAAAATCAAGCAGGAAGTGGGCGGCAGTTGCGTCGCGATCCTCCTGAGGCACGCCGATTTCCGATCCACGGACGACTTGCTGCGCACGCTGCTCATCGAACTGGGCGACAAATCATCCGCCGAGACCGAGCCGGAACTGCGCCGGCGTTTGAAGGCGACTTTGACCGATCTCCGCGAGGAACGCCGCTCGCTGGTGCTGATCTGTGATGAAGCGCACGAATTGGAGAACGACGTCCTGGAGGAACTCCGCCGGCTGGTCGACTATGCCGATCACGGCGTCCCCTGGGTGCGGATTCTGCTCGCCGGACAGTTGGAGTTGGAAGAAAAGCTGGCCGATCCGCGGTTGTCGGCCGTCAATCAGCGGCTGCAATCGCATCTGTCGCTGCCGCCGCTCACGCAGCAGGAATCGCTCGACTACATCGATTACCGCCTCACGTGGGCCGGCGGTCGGAGGGAAGAAATCTTTCATTCGGCCACGCTCTCGGCGATTGTGGAAGCCGCCGACGGAAATCCGCGCTGTTTGAATCAACTCTGCGACCACGTGTTGCTATTAGCGTACGTCGCCGAGCAGCGGCCGGTCTTGCCGGACTTGGTTTCGGAGGCGTTGTCCGATTTGCAGCATCTGCCGCTGACCTGGCACGTTCGCAGCCAGCCGGCATTTGAATCGATATCGCCCTCAACTTCCCCGACCCAGCACAGGACGGTGGAATTCGGAAATCATCTGGAAACCTGGGAAACGCAGCCAACGTTCGTGGACGCGGCGTCAAGCGAGGACGCCGTTTGGGAGTTCGGCGCGCCGGAATCCGTGGAATCGCCGGCAATCGAAGAGCCGGCCGATCCGTTCGAGCATCTGCTGAAAGAAGTGGAGACCGAACTCGACCGCATCGAAGCGCTGGAACGATCGCACCGGGACGAAACCGGAGGCGTGCGCGAAGAGCCGGTTCTCGACCGTTACGCGGCGATCGACGCCGGCTGGCCCGCCGAGGAACTTCCGCCGCCGGAAGTCTATACACCCGTGCCGGCCGTACATCCGGTGGACGTTCCCGCGAAAGTCGACGCGGAGGACCAGATTCACGACGAAGTGCTGGAACTCGTGACGACGACGCGCGAGGCCACGTCTCGGCGGTTTGATGGTGCTGCGGCCAGAGCCGTCGCGTGGGAAAGCGAACGTCCGCAGCCGGCGGTGGAAACACTGACTTCAGTCGCACCGGCGTCGCGGCCGTTCCGCAATCTTTTCACGCGGCTCCGCCGCAAACAGCGCGGGCTGGAATAAGTCGTGTTGCAGAACACGTCGGGCTGGCGCCTCGCCGGAGTCAATTGCGCTCGAGCATCCAGGCGCGGAACTCGCGGTCCAGGTCGTTGAGGTCTTTGGACTGAAGCAGTTTGACGAGCGCTGTCCGGCCGGTCGGGTCGGAATCGCTCAGACTGCGGCATTTGCGATAGTACGCCGGCAAGAGTCCTCGCTCTTGGAGAAAGAGGCAGAGGTAGCGGGCTAAAGCGTAGTCGAGGGCCGCAACCTCGGGATCGGCGAAAGGCTGATCCAATAATTGAGCCACCGGTTTCCAGCAGCCGCGTTTCTCCGCTTCTTTGAGAAACCGGACACGCCAATTGTCGCGTCCCAGCAGATGGTTCCCCTCCGCCGAGAGTTCCGCTTCCTCGTGCAGCGACGACAATCCTTCGTCGAACCATTCGGGCATCGTCGGAAAATCGGCATGGGCCAGGGCGTGCGTCAACTCGTGCGTCACGGTGCCTGATCCCGTCTGCCAATTGACGAGAATCGTCCGCTGTTCGCGGTAGTACAGTCCCGAATACTCCGTCCGCCGTGTCCGCCCGAAGTGCCCCGCCATCCGGCGAAAGGCGTCTTCCGAAGACATCACGAGCAGGGTAATGGGTTCCGTGGGTTCCTGATCGAAGTAGTCGATCTGGAGCACGCGCACCGCCGGCGCGATCGTTTCGTCGTAAATCTGATCCAGTTCCTCCGCGGAGAAATCTCCGGCGAGAACAAACGGCGGATGAACGCGAACGGTCCAATGCGTCTCGCAAAGTTCAGCCACTCGCGCAGCGGCCTCTTCGCACTGTCGAGAAAGATCCGGTGATTCGTCAGACCTTTTTTGCGAGATCAGCAGTTTCTGCCTGTACGCGGCACGCTTCGGAGCAGGCGCAGCGACGGCGTAACACAGGCCGATAATCAGCACTGTGCCTGCCGCCAGAATTTGCCCACGCGTCAGCCTCAACGCCATCTCCCTGGTTTTCGCGAAATGATCCTTGAGCGCCGGATCAGAAGTTGCTGTAGGGAATTGCGTTTCTGTCCTTCATTCGCCGGCGTTTCTGTGCCAGAGTGGAACAGAGGACTTCACGCCTGAGCAGCGCTCTGCGTGTGTCTACGGCGAAGCGCTCCGCGCGGCATGCTCGATTTTCCGCGTCGGCGCGGTATTTTAAGGTTTTTCTTGCTCGTGAGTCAGAGGGTATGGTGCTTTCCGCATGTTGGGCCAGACATAATTCGCCCGCCGACGCCGCAAAGTTTCGCCAGCTTCCGGACTGGCAAACGTGCGATACGTTGCCGTTAGTCCTCCGCGCCGCTCAAGCCGGTTGTGTTTCTAGACGAGTTGAACAGATAGATCGTTTAGAACATGTTCTCGGGCCAAGGACGGACCATTGCATCACATGGATGTTGAGCGACAGTTGGAGTCGGAGCGGTCGATCGGTCGGACGATTCCCTGGCGTACGCCGGGACAAGTGGCGCAGTTGTGGCGGCCGGAGTTCCCTCGCACTCTACTCCAGGGAGCTTCGGACGGCATGAATTCCACACTGTATCGCCATCTCGGCGCTCATCCCGATGTCGTCGATGGCATCGCGGGCACCCGGTTCGCCGTCTGGGCGCCGAACGCCCGCGACGTCTCCATCGTCTGCGACGCCAACAGTTGGACGCACGGCCGCAGTGCGCTCAAGTCCAGCGACAGCGGCGTCTGGTGGGGTTTCCTGCCGAACATCGCCCCCGGCACGCGTTACAAGTTCAGCCTCCGCACGCCGTCCGGCAATCTGGTCGAAAAGGCCGACCCGTACGCCTTCGCCGCGGAGATCCCGCCGAAGAGCGCTTCGATCGTATACGAACTCGGCGGCTTTCCCTGGCAAGATGAAGCCTGGCTGCGCCGCCGCGAATCGGAAAACTGCTACCAGCGGCCGATCTCGATCTACGAAGTCCATCTCGGCTCGTGGAAACGACCCAACGACGGCCGCACGTACTTCAATTACCGCGAGCTGGCCCATCAGCTCGTGAGCTATGTGCTCGAACTGGGCTATACGCACATCGAACTGATGCCGATCACCGAGCATCCGTTCGACGGCGCGTGGGGCTATCAGACGACCGGCTACTTCGCTCCGACCAGCCGGCATGGGTCGCCGCACGATTTCATGTATTTCATCGACTACTGCCATCAAGCCGGCTTGGGCGTCATCGTCGACTGGGTTCCCGCCCACTTCCCCACCGACGGCCACTCGCTGGGCAACTTCGACGGCACCTGCTGCTACGAGCACGTCGATCCGCGGAAGGGCTACCACCCCGACTGGGGCACGCTGATCTTCAATTTCGGACGCAACGAAGTCCGCGATTTCCTGCTGTCGAGCGCCCGCTTCTGGCTCGAGCAATACCATGTCGACGGTCTCCGCGTCGACGCCGTCGCCTCGATGCTCTACCTCGACTACTCCCGCAAAGCGGGCGAGTGGGTCCCGAACGTCTACGGCGGCCGCGAGAACCTCGAAGCGATTCAACTGCTCAAAGACATGAATACCATGCTGTACCGGGAGTTCCCCGGCTCCGTGACATTCGCCGAGGAATCGACGGCGTGGGGCGGCGTGTCGCGGCCCGTGTTCACCGGCGGTCTGGGCTTCGGCTTCAAGTGGGACATGGGCTGGATGAACGACACGCTGCGCTATTTGCGCCGCGATCCCATTCATCGCAAACACCATCAGAACGAGCTCTCGTTCCGCATGGTCTACGCCTTCACCGAAAACTTCGTGCTGCCCCTCTCGCACGACGAAGTCGTCCACGGCAAGCAGTCTCTGTTGTCGCAGATGCCCGGCGACTTCTGGCAGAAGTTCGCCAACCTGCGGCTGCTGTACGGCTACCAGTACGCCATGCCCGGCAAGAAGCTCCTCTTCATGGGAGGCGAACTCGCCCAGTGGCACGAGTGGAACCACAACTCCGAACTCGATTGGGCGCTCGTCGGCCATCAGTATCACGACGGCATCCGCCGGCTCGTTCAGGATTTGAACAAGCTCTACCGCGAGGAGCCGGCGCTCTACGAAGCCGACGTCGAATCGAAGGGCTTCTCCTGGATTTCCTGTGACGACGGGCAGAATAGCGCGTACGCGTTTATCCGCCATGCACAGAACCACGACGATTTCGTCGTGATCCTCATGAACATGACGCCCGTCCCGCGGCACAACTACAAAATCGGCGTACCGAAGCCCGCGTTCTACACCGAAGTGCTGAACACCGACGCCTCGATCTACGGCGGCGGCAATATCGGCAACGGCGGCGGCGTCTACAGCCAGACCGGCCCCTGCCACGGCCGCGACCAGTTCCTCACCCTCACGCTCCCGCCGCTGTCGATGATCGCCTTGAAGCCGGTCACGGGCGGCCGAGCGAAGTAAGGTTTACCGAGGGTCTTGACGAGGCGAACCGTCGCGCGAGCCGTGAGACTGCTCTCTGTGTCTGCTCCCTCGCAGTCCGTGCCTGTAGCTCAGCCGGATAGAGCAATGGATTTCTAACGTAGAATATACCTGTGCAACGCGGCCTAGCCATGATGCAAAAACCCCTAGCTTTATAGGGGTTTTTCGCGTTTTTAGCCCGTCGGGTTGTATGGTGTAGCCGCCGGAAAATGCCAGTAATTACGGTAAAGTACCGTTGATACGGGATTGCGAACGAACCCAGCCCAGTTCCCGATTGACGCCCAGCGCGCCGGGCGGGAGGATGGGAACGCTCATGTTCGCGACTCGGCCCATGACAGGAGAGTGCAATGGCAACAGTTCTTCTGGCTGCGACCTTGGCTCTCGCAGCGGACAAGCCGAGCGTCGTCGAGGAAGTTGTGAAGTCACTGATTGTCTTGACCGACGGGAAAGTCTATGCGGTGAATGACAAAACGAAATTCGTTAAGAAAGTCGGAAAAAAGGAAGTTGCCGCTAAATTGGATGACGTGATCGCCGGGGCAGACATCCAACTCGAATTCAGTGATGTTAATGCGGTCATCAAGGTCATCATCATAAAACTGCCGAAATGACACGGCTCAGCGCAAGCCGGGCGGGATGATGGGGGCAAGGACAACTTTCATTGGGAATAAATCATGCGATGCCCAATCCTCGTTGGCACCCTCACCGTTCTTGTCCTCAACGGACTTGCACATGCTCAATGGTGGGGATCACTAAAGGGAAAAGTGGTATTGGACGGACTCGTTCCTGAAAATAATCTTCTGATCAAAGGTCCCGTTCCGGGGTTTCCCGGTCTTGCGGGCATCCCGGATGACTCCTTGATCATTGATCCAAAAACAAAAGGGATCGCAAATGTCCTGGTCTGGGTACTCAAGACACCGCTGAACATTCATCCGAAACTTGGGGGAGAACCTACCGCGTTGACGATGACCATCAAAGACGGTCGCTTTGAGCCGCGCGTGCTTGTGCTCCGAACCGATCAAACCGTGACGTTCGTTAATAGCGATCCTGTAGCTTACGCTCCGAACATCAAAACACTGCAAAATTTTCCAGTCATTGGCATAGTGCCTGCAAACAATGAAACCCTGCCAATTCAATTGAGAAGAAGGGAACGTTTACCGGCGATGGTTGTTTGCAACAACCACAACTGGATGCGTGCTCACTGCCTTATCGTTGACCATCCCTATGCCACTGTCACCGACAAGGATGGCAACTTCGAGATCAGGGACCTCCCAGCGGGCGAGCACGAGTTCAAGATATGGCATGAAAGAGTCGGCTATCTCGTCAAGCACGCCAAGAACCCAAAAAAAGGCCTTATCGTCACGATCAAGGCAGAGGAAATGTTTGAGGTGCCAGAAATCACAATCCCGCTCAAGACGCTGACTAAAGCCAAGAAATGACGCCCATCGACTCCTAACGTTTGACTCATTCCATCACCTGTCAAACGCCGCCAACCCCATCCGCCCCGCAATGATGTCCGCAAGTGCCAAGTCCTCCGGATCGTCGATATCCAGACGCCGACAACCACGACATCGGCGTGAACTCCTACCCGTGATCCACAGCCGTGACCCAGACGCCGACATTCGCCACGAGAACGATTGGCCTGCCCCCGTTGGTTGTGCCAGTCGTTATGAGAGTGCCGGTTGGTTGGAG
>CAZDGB010000285.1:0-5106 GCA_964504645.1 uncultured Planctomycetaceae bacterium
TTCACGCGAACTCAACAGCGCGAAATCTCAAACCAGATTTTTTTGCTACGGATGTCACGGATCGTCGCGGATTAAGAATTGATTAAAATTCCAAACAGCTGTCAAAAAATTCTCGCGGGAAAAATGTCTGACTGTTCGTAGCGCAGTCCATAGCCCTCTTTTCTTTTCAGAAAGGTGCGGCGACAATGAGCCGCCGTCCATATGGGAAGACTCTACATGCGACAATTTTGCGCGGAATTGTTCGGAACGTTCGCTCTGGTGTTTGCCGGAACGGGTGCCATCGTCATCAACGAGGTGACCGGCGGCACGGTCACCCACGTCGGCATCGCGCTGACGTTCGGGCTGATCGTGCTGGCAATGATCTACGCCGTCGGCGACGTTTCCGGCTGCCATCTCAATCCCGCGGTGACGCTCGGTTTCTATGCCGCCCGGCGGTTTGATCGCCGCCGCGTGGCTCCCTACATCGCCGCTCAGTGTCTTGGTGCGATTTTCGCGAGTCTCGCGTTGCGGCTGATGTTTCCGACCAATCAGACGCTGGGCGCGACGCTGCCGGCCGGCGACGCCGCGCAATCGTTCGTGCTGGAATTCTTGCTCACGCTGATTCTGATGTTCGTGATTCTGAGCGTCTCGACGGGGTCGAAGGAGAAGGGGATCCTGGCGGGGGTCGCCGTCGGCGCGGTGATCGCGCTGGAAGCGCTGTTTGCCGGGCCAATCAGCGGGGCGTCGATGAACCCGGCCCGGTCGCTGGCTCCCGCGCTCGTGTCGCTGCGATTCGACAGTCTGTGGATCTATTTGGCCGCGCCGATTCTTGGCGCCTGTGCCAGCGTGTTCGCCTGCCGGTGCGTGCAGGAACCGGGTTGCTGCTGTGGGCCGCAGGAGACATGTTCGTGAAGACGGTGATTTTCGTCTGCGTGGAAAACTCGAATCGCAGCCAGATGGCGGAGGCCTTCGCCCGGATGCACGGCGCGGGGAAAGTCGAGCCGCACAGCGCCGGGTCCCGGCCCTCGGGGAAGGTGAATCCGCGGGCCGTCGCCGCGATGCAGGAAATCGGCTACGACTTGACGACGCACCAGTCGAAGGGACTCGACGCCTTCAACGGCCGGCGCGTCGACGTCGCCGTAACGATGGGCTGCGGCGACGAATGCCCGCTGGTGATCGCCGCCCGCCGCGAAGACTGGAGCATCCCCGACCCGCGCGAAATGACGCCGGAAGAATTCCGCGAAGTACGGGACTTGATCGAAGCGAAGGTCAAAGAATTGCTCGCCGGTCTGTGAGATCGATCCGACCCCCCGGCTTGACATCGGTTCCAAGGGGGTTAGTCTCAATATCCTCCATTGCCTGACAACTTGAGGACGCTACCGATGCCTGTTCGCTGCCTGATGACGCCGGTCACTTTGCTCCTGTTGAGCGCGATCGCATTCGCGCCCCGCGCAGCGCGGGCCGACTTGATCTACACGTGGCACGAGGACGATGGGCAGGATGTCACCGGGCAATTGATCCTCAAGAATTCCGCCCAGGCGGCCGGCGGCTTCGGATTGTCGGACATCATTTCGTTCACCTTCACCGCCGCGCTCGCAGTGGAACCCTTTTCCCTGAATAAAGACTCGCTCTTCGACGGGTACTTCCCCTGGCCTCTCTCCACCGTCACGGCCATACCGACGGCGTCCAACTCGTTTTTCGACGCGGGGGGCTCCGTCTACCCGCAGTATGACGAAAGCATGTCCGTCGACTTCAACAATCTCTTCGGCGCAAGCGGTTCGCAGCAATGGCGGCGGTACACGCCGGTCTTGCTTATCAATCAAAACGGCTTCGGACATTGGACACTGTTTGACACCACGGCCGTCGCCGCCGTCCCGGAACCCGGCAGTTTGACGCTCGTTGGCCTCGGCGCCGCGGGCCTCGCAGCCGGAGCCTTGCGCCGCCGCAGGCGAACCGCGGCCTGAAACAGCCGTTGCCGATCCCGCGCAGGCCCGTGATAATCGGCGGACAAACAATTTGATTTCACGGGCAGCGCGCAATGGACCCTGGCGGCTACCTCGCAACGGGTTTCTTCAGCTTCGTCGCCGGGCTGATCACAACGGCCATCCTGGTCGCGCGGTCGAAAAAGAAGAAGCCGCAAGCTGGCCGGCACGGCCATTCCGCAAATCGGCGATGGACTCGACATCGCCAAGCGATACGACATCCTCTACAGCGGTGATTACGGAGCCTCATTCGTCGAGAGGCTGAGTGCTGTCAGAATCGTGGGCTACGTCGGATCGGACGACGACGACTCTGTGGGAAAGATGTATATCCGATCGCGCTGGTTGGTGGTGGAGTTTGCCGATGGTCGCAGGGCGTATCTCATGCCCCATGCCATCTTGTCAGTGTCAGAATCCGCCGAATCGTGATGCCCGCCGTCGCGCCGTGGCTGCGGCGGTTCGCCCGGTTCACCGCGACGGCCCGCGTTTGGCTTTTGGTTTGGCGATGCGCGGGGCCGTCTTGCCGCCGGCGCTTGGTTTGGACCGGCGGACTTGCGAGGCGCCGCGGCGAGGCGTGGTGGAGCGGCCGGCTGCGCCGCACTCGGCGAACGGCGCCAGCAGCAGCACGGCAATCAGGGCGAAGAAACTCAGCGCTCTCATGACGACCTCCCGCCCGCAGAATCTGCAACTCGAAATCGCAGAGTTCAGTCTAACTGGGTCGGAGGCGGCGTCGAGGGGGATTTCTGAAAAGGCCGTGATACAGGCCTTCGTGCGGCTATTCCTCGTAGCAACTGCGGGTGGCGTCACAACAGGGTTTGAGGTCGCAGAGCTTCTTGTCGGGTCCGTAGATGCGCTGCGTCTGGCTGCACCAGAAGTTGCCGTCGCCGGTGACATGCTTGTCGGGCGGCAGGCCGTGATTGATGAACGTCCCTTTGGACAGCAGATTCCGACAGCGGGTTCCGGTTTCGATGACGGGCAGTTCGGGCGTCATGGGGATTGCCTCCTCGTAGGGTGGGTCGAGTCTTCGAGGCCCACCATCGTTTCACGCGGGGAATTGTCGGTGCGTCGTATCGGTGGGCCTCGCCGAGCCTCGACCCACCCTGCAAATCAGCTCCACTGTCCGGCGGCTTTCAAAATGGCGCGCTTCACGGCGGTGCGGGCCAACTGGACTTTGTAATCGTTCATCGACAGCGGCGTGGCGCGGGAGACGGCCAGGTCGCCGGCGCGCTGGGCCGTTTCTTCCGTCACCGGTTCGCCGACGAGCAGCCGGGCGGCTTCCGTCGCGACCCACGGAATCGGCGCGACGTGGCCGAGGACGATCTTCGCGTCGCGGACGACGCCCCCTTCGATGTCGAGCGTGCACGCCGCGGCGGCAAGCGGCCAATCCAACCCTTCGAGCTGCAGCACCTCGTACGTTGCGCTAACGCGGTTTTTCGTGTCGGGCAGCCAAAGATGCGAAATCAACTGGCCTGGTTGCAAGAGCAGGGGATTCTGCTCGGCCGTCTGCGGGATGAGGTAGAGATATTCGAGCGGCAGCCATTGCTCGTCGCTCGGCGCGGGACCGATGACGCGGACTTTCGCTCCCCAGGCGATGAGGGCCGGCGCGAACCGCGAGGCGTTGACGTACTTCGCCGGGCCTTGGTTGCCGAGGATGGCGTGATAGCGGTTGTCCCCCGCGGCCACGAGCGATTCGCCCTGTTCCCAGCCGAGCAATCCGTAGCCGTTGCGGAAGTACCAGCAGTTCGTGGCGTGGCACAAGTCGCCGCCGATGGTGCCGGAGTTCTGCACCTGCACCGAGCGGACGCCGTCGATCACGTCGAGCAGCGAACGGTAATCGGCGGCGAGGGGATGGTCGTCGAGATCGGCAAGCGTCAACAGCGCGCCGATCTGAATTCCCCCCTCGACGGCTTCCACCGCTTGCAGGGACGGGATGTGCTTGATGTCGACGACGCGGGCCGGCGCGGCGAGATCGGCCTTGAGCAGATTGAGCAGATCGGTGCCGCCAGCGAGGACCGCCGTTTGGCCGTCGTGCTCGTTCAGGAATTCGAGCGCCTCGGCTTCGGTGTCGGGGCGGGCGTATTCGAAAGGTCTCATGACGTGGCTCCGTTCGGAAAAGTAGGGTGGGTCGAGGCTTTGCGAGGCCCACCATCTCCCCGCAGCGAAAAGGTGGACCTCGAAGACTCGGCCCACCCTACGAAATTATCCTTTCAACGCATCGAGCACCCGTTTCGGCGTGAGGGGCAACACGGGGACGCGGACGCCGATGGCGTTGGCGACGGCGTTGGAGATCGCCGCGCCAGGTGCGATCACGGGGGGCTCCCCGAGGCCGATCACGCCGCGGTTGTATTGGTCTTCGGGCTCGTACAGTTCGACGATCAACTCCCCGATGTCACCGATCCGCGGGAGCTTGTAGTTCTCCATGTCGGCGTTGATGTAGCGGCCGGTCTTGTTGTCCATGATCCGCTCTTCGACGAGCGAATAGGCGATACCCATGATCAGCGCGCCGAGGACCTGGCTTTTCGCCGTGGTTCGGTCGAGGATCATGCCCATGTCCTGCACGGCGACCATCTTCACCATGCGGACGACGCCGGTCTCGGTATCGACGGCGACTTCGGCCATCTGCACGCCGCCCACTTGCTGCGACGTCAGCCCGTCGTCTTTCGGGCTTTCCCCCATTACTTCGAGAGGCATCTTGCCGACGAGAGACGCCGCCTGCTTCCAGGTGCAGACCTCTTTCCCGGCGGACCAGATCTTGCCGTCCTTCGCGGACAGGGTGTCGGCCTCCACTTTGTACTTTGCGGCGACCAGATCCAAAATCTTCCACAGCGCCTCTTGAGCGGCCCGCCGCGTTGAACCCGAAACGCTGCCGACGGTAATACTCCCGCCGGAAGGATTGGCCGGAGGGTATTTGCTCGATCCGAGCTGCACGTTCACCGAACTCAGCGGGATCCCGAAGGTATCCGCGGCGACCATGCCGATGACGGTTCGAGTTCCGGTCCCGATATCCTGCGAACCCAGTTGGACTTCCGCGGTTCCGTCGCCGTGAACGCGCAGCAGGCACGTGGATTTGACGGCGCCGCCGCCCCACGTGTGAAGCGCCATTCCCAAGCCGAGCTTCCACTGTCCCTGTTTCAATTTTCCCTTCTTT
>CAZDGB010000285.1:5116-9706 GCA_964504645.1 uncultured Planctomycetaceae bacterium
CAGGTGCCATTTCCCTTTCCAGTCGATGAGCTTGGCGGCAACTTCCATTTCCGCGCGGTAAAGATCGGGCAGCTTGGTCAGATCGAGATTTTTCAGGAAGAAATCGTAGCTGTTCATCCCCAGCTTGGCGGCGAGATCGTCCATCGCCGTTTGGCTCAAAGCGCATGCTTGAGGATGGTTGGGGGCTCTCCAGGCCCGGTCGGGACCGCAATGCGTGACGATCCCCGTTGCCGTGCGCTGGTAGTTCGGCGGCTCGAAGACATAGGGCATAACGCCCAGCGAAATCGTCGACCCCTTGGGTCCGCTCGTTCCCCAGTGATGGCTGTCCCAAACGGTAATTTTTCCGTCGGCGTCGCAGCCCATCGTGACGTCGGCGAAACCCGACGGGCGAGTCCCCGGCGTCTTCAGTTCCGTGGGGCGGTCCAGCATCAGACGAACGGGCCGGCCCGTTTCCTTGGCCATCGTCGCCGCGGCGATGCCCCATTCATCCGCGGCGAATTTGGATCCGAACCCGCCGCCGATGAATTCGCAACGGATCTCCACGTTGGCGGCCTCGACCTCCAGCGGTTGAGCGAATTGCCCCGCCGTCCCGGAGACGTTCTGCGTCGAAAGATGGACGACGAGCTCGTCGTCGTTCTTCCATTCGCAATGCGAGCCGTGCGGCTCGAGGCAGCTATGCGAAATGGTGGCGATGCCGTAGTGGCCTTTGACGACGGCTTTGGCAGATTTCAGCGCGGCCGCGATCGCTTCTTTAGCCTTGTCCAGATCGCCTTCGATCCCCTCGGCTTTGACGTTGTCGCCGAGGCTCTTGGTCGCTTCGACCGCTTCGCCGTCTTCGGTGATCTCGGCTTTCTTCGCCCCCTCGAGGTCGGCTTCGTCGACCCAGTGAGGCAGCACCTCATATTGGACTTCGATCGCGCGGATCGCGTCGTCGGCGATTTCCGGGCGTTCGGCGGCGACGGCGGCGATCAGCGTGCCGTCCCACGTCAGCTCGTCGCCGACTTCGCGAAACGCATGCACGGCGTGGACGCCCTTGATTGCCTTGGCCTTCTCGAGATCGAGGGCCGCCAGCTTGGCGTGCGCGTGCTTGCAGGTGAGGAGCTTGGCGAACAGCGTCCCCTTGGTGTTGATGTCGTTTGAATACTTGGCCTGTCCAGAGGCCTTGACGGGGCCGTCGAGCCGCTGGACTTCCTTGCCGAGCAGCGAATGTTTTCCCTGCGGTTCCCAGGCGATTTTGCGTTCCGCCATGATTCAGGCCCCTCCCTTCTGCGCCACTTCGAACGCCGCTTTCAAGATGCCGTCGTAGGTGCCGCAGCGGCAAACGTTGCCACCCAGCCCCTTCTTGCAATCCTCGAGCGAGGCCTTCGGTTTCTGATTGAGAAAGCCGCGGACGGCCATGACGAAGCCCGGCGTGCAGAAGCCGCACTGCATGGCGTCGTGCGTGCAGAACGCTGTCACCACCGGGTCAGTTTTCGCCGACGTATGCAGCGATTCCGCCGTGGTGATTTTCTGGCCGGCACACTCGACGGCAAGTTTGCTGCACGACGAGACCGGTTTGCCGTCGATCAGCACCGTGCACGCCCCGATGCAGTGGGCGTCGCAGATGTCTTTGTTGCTCGTGAGATTCAAGTCGATCCGCAGGGCGTCTTGCAGCGTGGTGCGCGGCTCGACGGTGAGGGCGTGCTCTTTGCCGTTCACGGTGAGCTTGATCGCGGTCGGGCCTTTGGCGACCTTCGACTCCTTGGCCGCGGCCTTTTGCTGGGCATCGGCCTGCGTGGCGAGCGCTGTGGCGGCCATCGCGGCGCCGGAGCCTTTGAGAAAATCGCGGCGGGCAAAGCCGGGTCCCGTGCGGGCCGGCGCGTTGGTCGGTGGAGATTCGTGGTCCATCAATCGGGCCTCCTCGCAGCGGGTTAGTCGGACTCACGCGGCCGCAGAGCGGAACGAGACCGTTCGTCCCTGACGGCATGCCGGCCGACCGCGCCGCAAGATGGGAGACGCGAAGAGCCGACGCGTTCCGATTCTAGCGGCGTCGATTCGGATCACAATCGTGCCGTGTAGTCATTATTGGAACATTTTGAGTCATGATCGTGTCATCGGTAGAAGAGGAAGAATGGAACGCGGAAGGCCGCTGGCCAAAAGCCCGCGGAGGGGACGCGGACAAGAAGAGAGATTAGAAGTTTCTTCTGTTCCGCGCGCTTCCGCGCCATCCGCGTGGCGCAGCTCCGCGTTCCCAGACTGCTTTACGTCTTCGCGACCTTGCGTCTCTTCCGTGTCAAAAATGTCCGACTTCAGGTTTTCCTCCAATTTGCCTGGCCACTACCGGCGTCTACCTGAGCGCTGTTACCATGGTCGTTCGCCTGTTTCATGACTTTTGATCTGATCCACCGGAGACCTTCCGATGTCCCAACTATACCGAGGCCTTGTCCGGAGCGGCGCGTGCCTGCTGGTGATCTCGGCGTGCGCCGGAGTGGTGATCGCCCAGACGGGGAAATCGAAGTCGAAAGCCAAGGGGGCTGGCAACGTCAAGGCGCTCGACGCCCGCGTCGAGAAGCTGGAGTCGTCGCTGTTCCGCGAACTGGTCGACATCTCGAAGATGTATGAAGAGGCCGGACAGTTCGAGCGGGCGAAGTCGATGCTCGAAGTACTCATGAAGCTCAACCCGAATCTGCCGGGGCTGAAGGAGAAGCTCGACCAGCTCGAGGCGAAGATGTTCGATTCGCAGGAGATCGAGTTCGTGTTCGACACCGGCAAGAGCTGGACGCCGGTCGGCGGCGCCGTCGTCCGCGGCAAGCCCGTGCGGATCGAAGTCGAAGGGGAATACAAGTTCCAATGGGGCGGCGGCCTGACGGCGGAAGGCCTCACGCAGGCCGAAGGGGGCGAGGAATACGTCGATTCGATCCCGCTCGGCGGGTTGATGGCCGTCGTCGTGAACAACGGCAAACCCGGCAAGCCGATGGCCATCAAGTCCCACATGCAATGGACGCCGCAGGAAGAAGGTGTCCTGGCGCTGAAAGTGAACGCCCCGAACGGTCACAAATCGACGGGGAAGCTGACGGTCAAACTGAGCGGGTTGGTGCGGAGCGAGCAGTAAGTTCCAAATCCCAAATCTCAAGTTCCAAACAAGCTCCAAATCCCAAATCTCAAATTTGAAATCTCGAATTTGGAACTTGGCGGTTGGAGCTTGTTTGGAGCTTGGATTTTGGGATTTGGAATTTGATCCCTGTTGGGAGCTTGAACCTTGGATCTCGGCGCCTGGGCGCTTGTGGGAGCAGAGCCAGCGGGGCGGTTTCTCTTGGAGCGGTTGCGGATTCGCGCCGATTTTCCGCTGGTCGCTGTGTGTGCGACGGAAGCCATTTCCGGGTCGTGGAACGTCGTCTCTCGGCAACAATTGTTGGAGGATGCTCGCGTTTCCGGCGTGATTCTCACGGTCCCGGTTTCGCAGCGCGCCGATTGGATTCGCGCGGCCTTGTCGGCGGGGAAACGGGTGCTGGTCGAATCATCCCCCGGTTTGACTTCCGCCGATGTTGCGATCCCGCTGATTCTCTCGGCTCTGGCGGATGGTTCGCTCGGTGTGTTCCACGTGCAGCGGGTCGATCAGGACGGCCACGCGGCGGTCGCCGCCGTGCACAGCGGACGGCTGGGGGAACTGCGGTCGGTGCGGTACATTTCTTGTGAGTCGGCGATCGCTGATGGACGCGATTGGCGCGACACGCTGCGGCACGTCGGCCCGGCGCTGTTCGACTGGCTCGCCGAGATTGCGGGACCGCGGAAGTATGTGCTGCAGGCCTGGCCGACTCCGGCGACGGCGGGGTTTCAGGTCCGGTTGCAAGACGCCCGGGGATTCACCGCGTGGTTCGATATTCAACGCAGTTCTCTCTGCGATCTGCGCACCGGCTGGGTCCTGGAAGGGGCGAACGGCGCCTATCATCGCGGCCGATTGATCACCCGTGCCGCGGATGGCGAACTGCTCGAAGAAGAAATCTCCCCCGGCCCGGGGGCGAATGATGACGTGATCTGCGATCTCTTGCATTTGGCAGCGTCACCCGACGCGGCACGCCTCAGCTTGCAACGAGCGATGCAATCGTTCGCACTGATGGAACAGATCGCGGCGAGCGGCGCGGCGTAAGCCCGCCGTGGCATCGCGATGCCGAAGAGGAAAACCGCCAACCGCGGCTTTGAGTGCGTTCCATTTGACGCCGCCGCCGCGCTCCGGGATCATGGGCACACCTCGGAGGTTCCCATGCAACGCATTCGCTGCGGAGTGATCGGTCTCGGCTGGTTCGGCGAGCATCATGTCGACGCGCTGCAGAGTTTGCCGCTCGCCGACGTGACGGCCGTCTGCACGCGGAAACCGGAACGGCTGCGGGAGGTCGCCGAGAAATACGGCGTGCCGAAGACGTTCACGGACTACCGCGAACTGCTGGCCGATCCCGAGATCGACGTCGTGACGATCGTCACGCACGTCGGCGATCATCTGGAGCCAACGCTCGCGGCTTTGAAAGCCGGCAAGCACGTCTTCCTCGAAAAGCCGATGGCCGACAACGTCGCGGCGTGCGATTCCGAGGTGGTTGCCCGCTTCAGACGGGCCGG
>CAZDGB010000286.1:0-9690 GCA_964504645.1 uncultured Planctomycetaceae bacterium
CTCCCTTCGGCGCTCGCCATGCTGCCCGAAGCGCGCATCAGGTCGGCGCGCGTCGCGGCGCCGGAGTCGCCCAATTGCACGGCCGCCTCGCTGATGCCGTCGGTCGCCTTGCGGTTGTCGGCCTGCTCCTTCTGCATCTCGCGGAATTTTTCCTCGGTGAGCGCCTCTGCCAGTTTCTTCTCGGTTTCCTGGAATTCCTTGAGCGCCTCTTGGAGTGCGGCCAGCGCCTGCCGCTGGATCGGCAGCGCCGTTCGCGGCCGGCCCTCGGTCAACGGGGCGACGGCTTCGTCCATGCGGCTACCGGCGGTTTTGATCGGTTCCGAACCCTCTTCCAGCGGCGCGGTCATCTTGCGCGTTTCCTGCTGGGACGCCGTCAGTGCCGTAACGGCGTCGCCGGTCTGCGGCGATTCATCGGCCAAGGCGTTCAGGGCGTCCGCCGGAGATTCGGCGTCGGCCGGTTCGGTCGCGCCGGCGAGTTTCGCGCCGGCGGCGACGTGCTCGGTCTGGCGCTCGATCAATTCCCGCAGCGTTGCCAACTTCTGGCGGAGTTCCTTGAGCTGCGCTTCGATCTCGGACGTGCGATCCGTCGCCGCTTTCTCGCGGTCTTCCTCCTGGATCGCCGCGTCGATGCGGCGGAGCAGGTCTTTCATCAGCCGCAGCCGTTCGAGCTGCAACTGGAAATCGAGATCGGGCGAGAGGAGCAGTTGCTCCAGCCGCTGCAGCTTGGCGAGCAACTGTTTCTGCTCGACGAGGGCGTCGTTGTAGCGGAGGTTGGCGAGGGCCAGTTGCGAATCCTTCATCTGCAACTGGATGAGTTCCTCGCGGGCGTATTTCAGCCCGATCAAGAGCCGCGAGGCGTTTTCCGGCTCGAGCGATTTGAGCGCCTCCGACAGCCGGAACATCCGCTCTTCGAGCTCCGACATCTGCGAGGCGACCTTCGACTGCAGGAAGCTCAGTTCCTCGTTTTTGCCCACGTCGTCTTTGCGGCGCTGGCCGATGTCCTTGTCGGCTTTCGCGTCCTTTTTCGCCGGATCGGCGGCATCAATTGATCCGTTCGAACAGAACGCCGCGGCCGCGAGCAGCAGTGCGGACAGCGTCCTGGGCCAACCGGCCAGCCTGAGGAAGGGCATCGGAACTCCTTTGGCGAAAGGGGGAGCCATGTGCAGCCCGGCGAAATGGTCTTCCGTTCTTATAGCGAGCATCTGAGGGCGTCTCAATTGGAATTGGTCATTCCTCGTCGAACACATCGTTGATCTGCTTTTTCTTCGTCGTCTCGGTGAACTCGCGCAACTGGTCCTGCGAACTGATGACATGCCGCAACTGGTTGACCACGTCGACGAAGCTTTCCCATTGCGACATGCGGTCGTAAATCTTCTGCATCTCGTCGACGGCGGCGTGCTGCGCGGCGATGGCTTCCTCGCGCTGCACTTCGTCGAGCGGGTCGGATTGCGACAGGATTTCGATCTTGCCGCGCAGGTCGGACAAACTGCCGTCGTGCAGGGAGCGCAGCGGCTGAATGATGCCGGATTCCAACAGGTCGCGGGCCGGGGCCGTGCCGATGTCGTTCAGCGACATTTCCACGAGCGTCGCGGCGAGTTGCCCGGCGACCTGCCAGACTTGCCGGGCGTTCGCCTGATGGACGCGGACAGCCTGCGAGACCTCGGCTTTCGAGCCGATGCGGGCCAGTTCATCCCTTTGATCCTTTGCGCTTTGCAGCGCCTTGCCGAACCGGTTCCGCTGCTCGCGCTGGCGGGTGAGCAGTTCGTAGAACAATTCGTCGGCGCTGACAACCTGGAACGACAGCCAGCGCGATTCCGCCGTCTGCGTTCCAAGCACGCAGGCGTCGGCCGCTTTGCCGCGAATCCGCACGGTCGCACCGGGAACCAGCGAAAACTCCGTCAGGCCGACGACCGGCTCGCGCGTCAGATCGAGCGGCAACTTGCCGGCGGCATCCAGCGGCAGCGTTTCCTCCAGCGGATGATGCGCCGTGGTCGCGGGCTTGGATTCGACGACGTGCGTTTCTTCCAGATCGATCGACAGCTGCGCGACTCCGAAATCATCCACGGCTCGCAAGTGCAAGGGGATGCGCGCGACCGGCGTGACGCGGCGGCCGACGCCGGACGACCGCAGGGTCAGCCGCGGCGCGCGGTCGTTCAAAATGCCCAGCGTCAGGAAATACGGTTTCGAATTCAGCCCGCTTTCGCCGAGCAACTGGAACTCGAACGTCACCGGGTCTTTCAATTCCCATTTAAGGCGATAACGCCGCTCCGGTTGCGGCGGCAAGTCCAGAATTTGATCCGTGCCCGAAATCGCGGCCCGAGCGGACTTCAGCGGCTGCGTGCTGACGAGGTCCATTTCCAACTGCGTGCCGGGCAGAAACAGAAGCTGCTGCTCGGCGCTGTCGGCCTCGACGGTTTGCACTTCGGCGCTGCCCGGCGATTGAACGCGGATCGTCAGCGATTCGACCGCCGGCCGGTCGATGGGTTCGATGCGGATCGGGCCGAACCAGTCGTCGCCGCCGGTGATGTCGACATTCGCCGGCGCCGTGAGGGGCGGCAGCTCGTAGCGGAACTGCCCGCCGGAGAAGTGGGTGAAGACGCCGCGGCGCTGGGAGCCGTCGGCCAGCGTCAATTGAATCGCCACGCTGCCCGGCGTTTGCGACTGCGGCTTGTCGCGGGATTCGATCAAGAGCGGCGTGCCACGGCCGGTCAACCGCCAATGCGGTCCGGCGGGCTGAAATTCCGGGGCGGCGTCGACCTGGAATAACGCCGCCTCGCCGCGCGGCACCTGCACGACGTTGGAGTCGCCCAAGCCGATCACACTGAGATAAGTCCGCTGCGGCCAGCGAAGATCGGCGCCGGCGAACCACCGCCGCGCCCACAGGTTGGCGGTCGCCGGGTTCGCCACGCAAAATGCCACAACCGCCGCCGCCAGGCCGACCAACATCAGCCAAGCGTTGCGGCGGCGCACGTGATTGAAGACGCCCTGCAGATCGGTCTTTTCGACGGCGGTAAAATCTTCCTCCACGGCGGCGGCGATCATTGCCGGCGACGCGGTCGGATCATCCCGCAAAAGCTTCGGCAACAGCAGGACGTTCGCGAGTTTCTGTCCGACGCCGTGCTGCCGCCGTTCCAGGAGTTCGGCGAGATCGAGATCATCCAAGCGGATCGTCGCGGGCCGATACAGCCGCCGAATCGCCACCGCCGCCAGCGCCGCGGCACCGATCAACAGCAGTGTGACACGAACCGGGCGTTCAGGCCGCAGCATGCGGTCGATCAAGAGGCTGAACGCCGTCAGCAAGACGGCGGCACCCACGGCCCAGGCCAGGCCTTCCAGCGCGAGCTGCCAGCGCAGGCGGCGACGCACTTGGCCGAGCCGGGCCTGCACCGCTTGCCGGCGGGTCTCCAGATCGGGCGTCGAGGAAATTGTGGCGGTCGGCGAACTCATCCCGTGTCTCTTCAGGCCATGCGGAACGTCTTGCGGAGCACCCATTCCGTCGTCAGCAGCGTCACGATCAAAATCAGCCACAGCGGCGCGTCCCACATCTCTTCGCGATACTGGAACAGCCGTTCGACTTCTTGAATGGAGAATCCGGCGGGAATCTGCGACGCCTCGTCCGGCGTGAAGACGCGGCCGCCGGCGGCCTTGGTGATGTCCTCCAGCAACGGGCGATTCGTTCCCGGACGGTCGGTTTCCTGCCGCGGCGGTTCGACGCGAAACGTGTGCGTCGCCGGGCGCACCGAGTTGTCCCGCTCGGCCTGCAAGGCCGACGAGACGCGGATGGCGTAAGCGCCCCCCTTTTCCACGGTGAACGAGGCTTCCAGCAAACCGGGCTCTTCGGGGTTCGGCTCCAAGTCGAACGAGATCGGCTCGCCGCCCGGCACTTCGACCTCGCTCTGCAAGCTGCCGAGCGACGCGACTTCTTCCGTCGCCCCGAACATGCGGACTTGCAAGAGGACGCGGTCGCCGATGCGGTAGACGCTCTTGTCGGTGGCCAGCGTGAATGGATATCGGCCGCCCAGCACCTTCGCGCGGCCGACGCGGTCGATCAGCCGCGCCCAGAAGCCGTCGAAATACTGCTCGTGTAGATACCGCCAGCGATACGTGGCGTCGAAGCCGATGAAGACCGCGCGGCCCGGACCGTAGCGCTGCAGCGCCATCAGCGTGTGCCGGCCGAACTGGTTCTTCATCCGCTGGTCGCCGTGCTGGGCGAGCACCGTGGCGCCGGGCTTGGCCCGCGTCACAGGGAAATGCCAGTACATGCCCGGCAGGCTGGCGAGAATCTCGCGGTTCTTGTTGGGATCGGGCGAGAACTGGAAGATCGGGTCGTCGCCGCCGTCCGCCGTCAGTTCCAGGTTCCACGTCTCCCGCGCGCTGAGCCGGACGTCCTCCGATTGGTACAGCCCCGCCTCGCTGACGACCGGCAGCATGCTCGCCCACGACATGTCGACGCCCGCGTTTTCGCCGCCGGTCTCGAACAGCCGGTGCGTGAACAATTCGCCGGCGATGTAGACCAGGCCGCCGCCCGCTTCGCCGACGAATTTCGTCAGCATGTCGTTCCAGTCGGAACCGAGCTTCCGCAGATCGGGATCGATGAGGACCAGCACGTCGAAGGTGGTCAGCTCCTGCAAGTTGGCGGGCAGCCGCCGCACGGGCCGCGTGCCGATCTGTTCATAATTGTCGCCCGCCGATTGCAGCCAGCACGCCATTTCGATCAGCGGATCGCGGAGCAGCGAATTCCGCAGGAACTGCACTTCCGGCGACGGCGACCCGGCGACGATCAGCACGCGAATCCGCTGCCGCACGACTTTCACAGTCTTCATCGCCGCGTTGTCGTCTTCGGTCAGTTCCGGCCCGGCGTCGATGACTCGCGCCCGGAATTCATACTGGCCGACGGTCTCCGGCGTGTTGACGAACGGCACGCGCTGGAGGCTGCCGTCGTCGCCGAGCGTGACTTCCGTCTGAGCGACTTCCAGCCATTCGTCTCCAGTCTGGCGGCGGTCGAGTTTCACGATCGCCGTGCGGCCCGACATGCCTTGCGATTCGATCAGCACTGAAAGGGGAACCGGATCGCGCACGAACACGACCGGGCTGGCTTCGAGGTCGGTGACGCGGAGATTGCTCGGGCCGCGCTCCGAGCCGACGACGACCGCGGAGATTTTCGTGCCGTCCTGGCCCGTCTGCTGCGCGACTTTGCGAGGATCCTCGCCGCCGTTCGACTGGCCGTCGGAGACGATCAGCACGCCGGCGAGGGGCTGACCGCGGTGCGCCGCGAGCGCCTGGGCGAGCGCGTTGCCGACGGCCGTGGTCGCGCCGCCGGATTGCAAATCGGCGAGCGGAGCGTCGCCGTTCACGCGCCGCGGCTGGCCGTCGAATCCGTAGACAGCGATTTCGCGTCCGGCCGCAAGATCCTTCCAGATCGGCTCCAGGCTGCGTTTTGCCAGTTCGAGCCGGGTCAATTCGCGGACGCCGATGGTGTCCGTCGCCTCGCCGACGCCGCGCAGTCCGCCGGACAGCCGCCGAGCCGTCGCATCGTCATAGGGATCGGTCAGGCCCATGCTGTCCGATGTGTCGACCAGGAGCAGCAAATGCGACTTCACCCGCTCGCGGCGGTCGATCACCAGCACGATGTCGCACAGCATCAGCGCGGCGCAGGCCAAAGTCGCCAAGCGCAGCCCACCGAGCAGCATTCGCATGCCGACGCCGAGGTCGCGGCCTTCCCAGCGGTAAAGCTGCCAGATGACCGCAGCCGCCAGCGCTGCGATCCCCACGACGGCGAGCGCCATCAGTCCCTGCGGCAACGATTGGAATTCGAGATGCCACGCTCCTTCGCCCGCCTCCTGCGGAAGCTGCTTCAAGCCGATCAGCCATTTGACGAAGGGATGCATGGTCAGCGCTGCCTCCCCACCCACGTCGCGAAGCAGGCTTCCAGGCCGACGATGCCGAGCATCCAGTACGTGAGCGAGCGCCAGATTTCCTGGCCGCGCAGGTCGGCGCGGCCGTCCGGGTTCGCCGAGGTCGTGATGATTTCCGGATCAACGTCGCGCCACTGCCGGCGGAGTTCGTCCGGAGTCAGCCGCGCCAGATCGCTCTCCCGGCCGTCGGGATTGACCGCGTACACGTCGCTCGCCGATCCGCCGGGATTCTCCTGCCAGTTCAGCCGATACAACCCCGCGCGGCTCGTTTCGTTCCAGACCAGCACGCGCGGACCGGAAGGCGACCCGTCGGGTTCCTCGGACGCCGCCGTTTCGATGGTCAACGGCTTCGGCTCGTCGCCGCCGGGGAGTTCCAGCGTCGGCGCGGAAATCTGCCGGTCGGTGAGGACCGGGCAGCGCAGCGCTTCGCCCGCCGTCAGGCTCTGCGCGCCGGCGGCCGTGCGGGCGACGGCCTTCGCCGTCTCGCGCATCGTCAGCACGTAGCTCGGTTCCGTCGGCCAATCGCTCCAGCTTTTGTCGGCGGTCATCGTCCAGAGCAGGACGCTCGACCGGCCGATTTGTTTCTCCAGCAGCGCCGGCGACGAGGCCGCGTCGTTCCAACGGGCCAGCACGCGCACGCCGGGGGTTTCTGTTTCCGGCAGCGTGATCGCGAAGCGTTTGTTGATCTTGATCCGCTGCAACACCGCCGCGCTCAACTGCCGGAGCGCGTCGACGGCGGACGGCGAGTTCTCTTCCAGCATCAGGCCGGTAAGCGGCTCGTTCGAGACGAGTTCCAGTTGCGCGGGCAACAGGCCGGTTCCCCCTTGGTACAAAAGGCGGTTGTAGTTGTCGGGATCGACCTGGTCGCCGGGGAAGATGATCACGCCCGTGCCGTTCTCGACGAGTTTTTTCAACAGGTCGACCTGCTGCGCATCCAGGCTCGCGACGTTGGCCAGCACGACCAGATCGGGATCGGACTTCGCCGCCGTCACCCAATCGGCGTCGGTCGCGATTTCCACCTGGAACGCCTTCGATTCCCCGATGGCCAGCGACAGCGCGAGATTCAGAAAATCGGTCTCGCTCTGAAACGGGTCGGGCGACGGCTCGCCGTCCACGAGCAGCAGCCGCAGGTTCTCGCGCACGCGGACGACGTCCCAGCGCTGGTTGTCGCCGGGCAGATCGTCCGCCGGCAACCGGAGCGAAACATGGTGCAGACCCGGCTCCTGGAACAGCGCCGTCAGCGGGACGGTCGCCGTTTCCCCCGGCGCCAGCGGCGGCAGCGCGATTTCGTTCGGCTTGCCATCGATGAGCCACGTCGCTTCGAGCGTATCGACTGCGGTTTCCGACAGATTGCGAATGACGGCGTCCCAGCGGACCGGCGTACCGACCAGCGCGAGCCGATCCGACGGCGTCAGGCTGTCGAGGGCGATCTGTTTCGAGACCGCCGCCGCGCCGACGTCGATGATCCGCACCCGCACGCGGCCGCTGTTCCAATGCGCCGGCGCGGCGACGTCCTCGTCCCAGCCCGCGCGGCGCAAATCGGTGATGATCGTCACGGCCCGCGTGGGGTAAGTACTCGCTTGCACCAGTTCATCGAGGGCTGCGAGCGCGGAGGCCCACGACGTAAAGGTTTCCGTCGGCTGCAAACGGCCGAGCAGTTCCTGGGCGGAGGTGCGATCGGACAGGTCAATTTCCCGCAGGAGCGGCGACTTCGCCTGCGAGGTGACGGCGAGCGTGAAGCGATCGTGCGGGCCGACGTCGGCGACGGCTTGCCGGGCGAACTCCTTGGCCCGTTCGAACGTCGAAACGCCATTGGCAACGAGCGCCATGCTTAGGGAATCGTCGAGCAGCAAGATCTGGCTGGTCCGGGTGTCGCCTCCCATCCAACGGCTGATCCCCACCGCGTTGAGCACCGGCCGGGCGATGATGCAGACGAGCAAAATCAATAGTGCAGTCCGCAGGAGAAGCAGCAGCAGTTGTTCGAGTTGAATCCGCCGGCGATTCCGCTGGATGGTCAGCTTCAAATACCGCATCGGCGCCCAGTCGATCTGCCGGAACCGCCGGCGGAACAACAGATGAATGATGAGCGGGATGGAGGCAAGAGCCAGCCCCCACAACAGCGGCGCATTGAGAAAAGTCAGGCTGCTCATAGTCGGGGAAAATTAACCACGAAACACACGGAACACACGAAAGTAAAAAGAATTAGAAAATGGGACCGCGGGGCTGCGCCACGCGGACAACGCGGACGCGCGCGGGCCAGAGTCAGCTCCACTGTCTTGTCCGCGTCGTTCCGCGGGCTTCCAGCCGGCGTCCTTCCGCGTGACGTTTTTTCTCCTCGATCTGAGGTAGCTGGATTCCATGCTTCATCGTCCCGGCAGACGAACGTGCTGCAGCCGGTCGCGGGCGTGCAGGTAATGGCTCAGCGCCCCGGCGAGGTCTTCATCGGTGTGCAGGAGTAGATGATCGATGCCCCGCTGCCCGCAGCCGCTCGTCAATTCCGTCACGAACGTCTGCATCGCGGCGCAGTACGCCTTGCGGAATGCCCACGGCTCGACGAAGTGCTGCTCGGTCCCTTCGATGTCCTTGAAGAGGACGTAGTCGTGGAACGGCAGTTCCGTTTCGTCGCGGTCGAGGATCTGGAAGATCAGAATCTCGTGGCCGCGATACCGCAAGCGGTTCAGCCCGTCGAAGAAGGCCTCCAGATCGGTGAGCAGATCGGACACGAGGATGATCAGCCCCCGTTTTTTCAATTGATCGCCCAGCACCTGCAGGACCGAGCCGAGGTCGGTCTCGCGGTCGGGCTGCGCGGCCTCCAACTGGCCGATGATCAAGGCGAGCTGCGATTGCGTCGCCGCCGGCGGCAGCCATTGCCGTTGCGCATTATCGAACAGCGCCAGGCCGACCGGATCCTGCTGTTCGATCAACAGCGTCGCCAGCGAGGCGACCAGCGTGGCGGCGTAATCGAACTTGGACAGAGACTTGGAGCGGTACCGCATCGATGCGCTGGCGTCGAGCACGATCGTCGCGCGGAGATTGCTCTCTTCTTCGTACTGCTTGATGAAGAACTTGTCGGTGCGGCCGAGCGCGCGCCAGTCCAGCCGGCGCAGGTCGTCGCCCGGCGCGTATTCGCGGTACTCGGCGAATTCGACGTTGAAGCCGTGATACGGGCTTTTGTGCAGGCCCGAGATGGTTCCTTCGACCACCCGGCGAGCCCGCAGCATCAGTCCCGAAATCGCGGCGAGGACGTCAGGATTTGAATACCTGGGCGACTTGTCCATCCAGTTGGTTCACTCCAGGCCGTACCGAGACGTCGCGGAGCAGCGCCTCGATCACGGTATCGGGGGATTGTCCTTCGGCCTGCGCCGAGTACGTGGTGACGAGCCGATGCCGCAGCACCGGTTTGGCGACGGCGCGAATGTCGTCCAGCGCGACCGACGTGCGGCCTTCGAGCGCGGCCCGCGCTTTGGCCGCCATGATCAGCGATTGCCCGGCGCGCGGTCCCGCGCCCCAGGCGATCCACTTGCGGATGTAGGCCGGCTGGTCGTCGTCCGGCTCCAAAGTCCGGGTGGCGCGGACCAGCGACATCGCGTAATCGATGCAATGGTCCGACACCGGCACGCGGCGGACGAGCGCCTGCAATTGCGGAATCTCGTTCCCTTCCAGAACTTTCTCGGGCTTGTGCATGTCGCCGCCGGTCGTGCGGCGATAAATCTGCCGCTCCTCGTCGCGGGTCGGGTAGCCGACGAAAACCTTGAACAGGAACCGGTCGAGCTGC
>CAZDGB010000287.1:0-9582 GCA_964504645.1 uncultured Planctomycetaceae bacterium
GGCAAGGCCGACGACGAGATCATCACCACGCTCTACCTGGCGGGCCTGTCGCGGGCGCCGGCGGCCGAGGAACTCGCCGCCGCGAAGCAGCACATCGCCGGCCAGACCGACCGCCGCATGGCCCTGGAAGACGTGGGCTGGGCGATCCTGAACTCGAAGGAGTTCCTGTTCCAGCACTGATCGAATTCGTCGAATGGTGACCACGAGCAGCCCGGTTTGACGCGTCAAACCGGGCTGTTTTCGATTCGGGATTCGATGTAGGGTTTGCCGAGCCTTGCGAGGCGAACCAGCTTAGATGTCGAAGCTCATGGCAACCAGAGAGAAATCACGCCGCAAGTTGACGATCCACGGCCGGTTGTACGTCTGGTACGTCAAAGAAGACTACGATTCTTCATCCAATGTTTTGCACGTTCTGTCTGACGACAAACAGTTCATAGTGCACTATCACCTGGGACAGCAGCCTGAGTTCCGTTACATCACCATATTCGGACGGGAATTCGCCCGAACGACGGGCACAGGAGGCTGCTGGCGTCGATTTCGCTGTCCTGAGTGGGTCGATAAACACGGCGTGATCACTCCCGGAGCGGTACGTAAGTTGATTGAATGGTGCGATACGTCATCGGAACAAACTACGGAAGTTGACCAAGCTGGTAGAGCAGTTCCATTAGGCGGCTGCTGTCCTGTCTGCGGGGTCGATCTTCGAGGCATGATTCCTATTTGTTCAAATCGTTGTCACAAATGCGGTCATGCGATTGCCGAGAGGGCAGGCGAACAAGAACATCGATTCGGAAACGAATAGACATGAATGTTTTAGCACTGACTCGCCGTCGACTACTTCGCAGCACAACTGCGGGCGTCCTCGGTCTCTCGCTGCCGCAACTGCTGTCGCTCGAAGCGCAAGGCGCATTGACCGGTAACAACGCCGCCGCGAAGCGCGTGCTGGTGATCCTCGAGCAGGGCGGCGTGTCCCAGATGGACACATTCGACCCGAAGCCCGACGTCGTCGCCGAGCATCGCAGCCCGTACGGGCCGATTTCCACCACCGTGCCCGGCATGCAGTTCACGTCGCTCTTGCCGCACACGGCCCAGGTCGCGCACAAACTGTCGGTCATTCGCTCGATGTATCATCCCAAGCAGGGCGCGAACGGTCACGGCGAGGGGACGCAGTACATGCTCTGCGGCGCGCACCCGAATACGCCGATCCCCATGCCCGACCTGGGTTGCGTCGCGACGAAAATCCTCGGCACCGACTGCCCGCAACTGCCGCCGTACATCATGGTCCCCGGCAATCACGAGCAGAACGCCGTCACGCGGACCGGGTTTCTGCCAGCTTCGACGAAAGTCTTCAAAACCGGCGGCCGCGATCTCGCCGACCCGAACTGGAAAGTCGCCGACCTTTTGCCGCGCGGCGAGAATGCGTCGCAGCGTTTCTCGGCCCGGCAAGGGATGTTGCGCACGCTGGACGGCCGATTCTTCGGCGCAGCGCAACGCCGGGTCGACGGCATGGACCGTTTCTACGAACAGGCCTTCGACACACTGACCAACTCGCAGGTCGCCAAAGCATTCGACCTGTCGACGGAAACGCCCGAGACCCGCGAAAAGTACGGCCCGGGCCATCGCGGGGCGTGCTATCTCGTCGGCCGCAAGCTGATGGAGGCCGGCGTCCGGTTCGTCACGGTCGACACCCTCTGGCCGCTGACCGCCGAGACGCCCGGCGGGTTCATCATGAACTGGGACCATCACGACCTGATCTATGCTCCCGGCTCGTGCGGCACCGTCCGCGACAAAGCCGGCGGCGAGGGACGCTACGGCATCGGCCATTGGGTGATGACCGGCAGCATGGACCGCGCCTTCGCCGCGCTGATCGACGACCTCGACGAACGCGGCCTCCTCGCGGAGACGCTCGTCTGCCTAGTGAGCGAATTTGGCCGCACGCCGCGCTTGAATAAGTTCGCCGGCCGCGATCACTGGACGGAGACGTATTCCATCGTCATGGCCGGGGCCGGCGTGCCGGGCGGGCAGATCGTCGGCAAGTCCGACGCCGACGGCGGCTACGCC
The DNA here is from genome assembly GCA_964504645.1 of uncultured Planctomycetaceae bacterium. Classification (GTDB taxonomy): domain Bacteria; phylum Planctomycetota; class Planctomycetia; order Planctomycetales; family Planctomycetaceae; genus CAZDGB01. Next base: position 2,059 of record CAZDGB010000287.1, read on the forward strand.
ATCGAAGACCCCCACACGCCGGAAGCATACGGCGTGACGATCTACGAAAAGCTCGGCATCGACCGCGACGTGCCGCTCTACGACGCCACCAACCGCCCGATCTATTTCGGCCACGCCGCCGAGCCGATCAAGGCGGTGATGTAGCGGCTACTGGTCGTCGTGGCACAGGCGAGCCGCCTACGTTACGATGACCATCACGGCTTCGGTAACACCGTCAGCTTGATCGTCGGCGTGCACGGTCCCGGCACGCCGGTGCGGATGTCGGCCCGCCAACTGCGGGCGATGACGAGCGGATAAGTCCCCGTCGTCAGCCCCTCGGGGACCTGCAGCGGGAACAGCACCTTGCCGTCCTGGATCGGGAGCGCTTGCGGCGAACCCCAATTCGCCGCGACGCCGTTCGAGCAGACATTGGCGTTGAGCGAGATTTCCTGGAGGTCGCCGGCATCGGCGATGGCCACCGGAATCTGCGCCGTCTCGCCGAGCGTCATCGTCACTTCGGTTATCGGGGCGGCAAGCGTCGGGCCTTGCGGCCGCGCCACGGCGGCGCGGGCCGTGGAACTGATGCGAAAGAAGCCGGTGTCGCTGGAGTAGTATAACGAAAGCGGCAACGCGGTCCGCTCGATTGTCCGTTCGCCGACCTTCGCTCGGCCGACGACGCGGAAGTTCGAGACGGTTCCGAGTTGGGCGTCCGGCGGCACGGTGATCGTGAGGAACTGCTTCGTCGTGTAATAGGTGGAATTCTGCGGCGCTTTCCAGGTGTTCGTGTGCCGGCTGCTCGTCCAGTTCTCCGGCAAGCCTTCCACCGAGAGTTCGATGTCGGCGTCCAGGCCCGATTGCCGTTCGATCTTCACGAGGAACGACGCCGTGCTTCCCGGCCCCCAGATCGGCACGCTGTCGGGGAATTGAATCATCTCGAAGTCCGGTTCGGCGGCCTTGCAGGCGAGCCGATAGACGGCCCGCGGTCCGGAGACGCGATTGGCGTCCGTCACTTTCACGAAGTACGCGCCGGGAGTTTTCGGCGCGAACGTCAGCCGCGTGTCGGGCGTGCGGAAGTCGTACCACTGTTCATAGCCGGCATCCGTCACGCCGTCGTCGGTTTCCTGCAGCAGTTTGCCGTCGGCGTCGTAAATTTGAATCACGGTGTCGACGGGCGCCTTCAGATGCCGGTGCGCGAACGTCTCCAGCCAGACGGGCTGCGTCGACGACAATTCGATCCGATACCAGTCGTCGTCGCGTTCGTTCTCAAATCGCCCGTTCATCGTGGTCGACAGACCGAGCGGTGTCGCCTGCGTTCGCTCGTCGTTCGGCTCCTGCTCGATGGCTTCGGGAACGTCCGCGATGTGCAGCGGCACGTCGCGGCCGGAATCGAGGTCGCCGCCGACGGTGGCCCACGCATACGGTGAGGTCGGATGATTCAGGACGAGGGACTGCGGTGCGCTATCGGCAACGTTCCAGCCGGAGAGTTGCACATTGACCGATTCGCCGCGGCGGCCGCCGGCCGGAAACGCGGCGAACGGAAGCGGCACTTCGCCCACCGTGAGCCGGTACACGGCCTGCGGGAAGCCGCGATAGCCCATCAGTTGCATGCGGACGGCGTATTCGCCGTCCGCAGGGACCGTGTAGGCGATCACCGGGTCGAGCCCCAGCGTGTCCTGCGCTTCGGCGACGACTTTCCCCGCGGGATCGACGAGTTCGAGCTGCGCGTCGGCGAGGCCGTAGTCCTTGTATTGGCCGTGGACGTCGAGGGCATGCGCCATCACGGCGGCGACGAGCTTCTGCCCGGCTTTCGCGGCGAAGCGGTAACTGTCGACGTCGGTCGCCGCCTGCACGCGGCCGTTCAGCGTGACCGGCAGCGACACCGCTTCGGCCTGATCGAGCCCGTTGTGCGGCTCGGTTTCGGAGCGCTCCGGCAAACGGCCGACGACGAACCACGCGAGGTTGGTCAGCCCCGCTTGCTCTGTCACGACGCGCACCGCGCGACGGCCCGGCGGCGCATCCGCCGCAATGACGAGCTGCGCCGTAATGCGGTTGACGTCGAGGCTCTTGATCTCGCCGACCGTGATGCCCGGCGGCCCGTCGATGAGGATCGTCTTCGGATGCTGCAGGCCGCCTTGTGCGCCCTGGAATTCAACCGTCACCGTCTGCCCGGCCTGTCCCCCGGCGGGATAGATGCCATCCAACCGGCACATTTCGTAGGGCGGCGCGGTGATTTGCGCGGCGAGCGTGCCGGCCCAGAGGAGAATCGCGGCGGGGAGAAGTCGTCGCATGGTTCTGCTTCTGCTCTTACCGAGCGGGGGCGTTAGCTCCCTGTTGCGGCGTCAATGAACAAAGAGGGCTCAATCAGGGGGCTTACGCCCCCCGCTCGGGAAGGTGCTAGGCAATAACGCCGTCGATCGGGACGCCGCCGTTGTTCACCTGGATCGGGCGGCCGTCGGTGGCGTGGTATTCCTTCGTGCCGTCAATGCCGAGGAGCTGGAACATCGTCGCGGCGTAGTCGATGGTGCTGTTCGCCTTGCCGAAGACCCGTTCGCATTTCGAATCGGTCTTGCCGACGATCGTCCCCATCTTCACCTTCGCGCCGGAGAACATGATCACGTTCGCCAGCGGCCAGTGGTCGCGGCCGGCGGCGCCGTTGACCTTCGGCGTGCGGCCGAATTCGCCGGCGCACAGGACGATCGTGTTCTCCAGGAGGCCGCGCTGCTGCATGTCGGTCAGCAGGGCCGACCAGCCTTGATCGAGCACGGGCAGCCGCAGGTTTTTCAGCGTCTTGAAGTTGTCGTTGTGCGTGTCGTAGCCGCCGAGATCGACCGCCACGAACCGCACGCCCGCCTCGATCAATCGGCGGGCCGTCAGCATGCACTGGCCTTCGCGGTTCCGGCCGTAAGCGTCGCGAACTGCGGCCGGCTCCTGGTCGATCTGGAACGCCTGCTTGGCAGACGGCGACGTGATCAGATCGTACGCCTGCCGCGTGAACTGTGACCGGTCGAAGACGCTGCCCGACGTTTGATCGATGGCCCGCTGCCAGGCGTCGAGCTTGCCGAGCATCGTGCGGCGACGCTCGGTCCGCTCGGCTCCGACGGCGGCGGGAATCGACACGTCCTGCACGGTGAAGTCGGCCGCGTTCGGATCGGCGGCGACCTCCAGCGCGTTGTACGCCGAGCCGAGATACCCGGCCCCGGAGTAAGCCATCGACTTGCCGCTGAATTTGACGTACGGCGGCATGCCGCGCTGCCAGCCGAGTTCCTTCGAGACCAGCGAGCCGAAGCTGGGATAGATCGTCGAGCCGACCGGTGCCGCGTTGACGTCGGGAATTTGCGGGTAGCCGGTGAGCATGAAGTGCGACGCCTCGGCGTGCTGGCTGCCGCTATGTTCAATGGTGCGCACCTGGCAGATGAGATCCACTAGCCGGCTCATCCGCGGCAGATGTTCGCAGACCTGCACGCCGGGCAGGTTCGTGTCGATCGGTTTGAACTCGCCGCGATATTCGAGCGGCGCGTCGGGCTTCATGTCGAACGTGTCCATGTTCGCGATCCCGCCGTTCGTCCAGAGCAGGATGCAGTTGAGGGGCTGCGAACTCGGCGCTGCGCCGCTTTGCTCAGCGGCCAGCATCCGCGGCAGCGACAGTCCGAACAGCGGCAAGCTGCCGACCTGGAGAAACGCGCGTCGCGACCACCCGCTGCAGTTCCGCGACCAATCGGTGAGGGAGAACATGATGGAAACCTTGTGTGCCGATGATGGATCATCGCTCCGCTGCGCAGAGCCTTCGCGTTGCGGCTAACCTGAAGTCCACTTAATGTTGGAAACCGAACTCCGCGCTATTGATCAATGTCCATAACAAATCTTGCCAGACTTCGGCTTTCATCGGTTGCGTGCCGAGGATTTCGCGGATCGCCTGGCGTTCTTCCACGGTTGGCAGGCGGGACAACGAAGCCAGATACAATTCGTCGATCGTTTCGTCGTCGGTCTTGTTCGCCGCGGCGAGTTTGGCGAGGCGACCCTGGGCGTGCGTCAGTTTCCCGTGCAGCGTCGGGCTGTTGAGCAGGAGCAGCGCCTGGCCGAGATCGGGCTGGTTGCTGCGGGCGCAGTCGCAGGGCGAGTTCCGCAGCGGGCGGCCGAATGTGGTGAGGAAGTGCGACGGCACGCTGGGGTCGGGCAGTTCGGCGGCGCGAATCGTTTCCGGCATGCCCGTGAAGCCTTCGTTGGTGCCGCACGCTTGATTGACGGCATCCAGAAAGACTTCGGCGGGCATGCGGCGGGGCACGCGGTGCGTCAACAGCATGCCGTCGAGATCGCGCTGCGGCGTCAATTCGGCGGCGCGCTGATAGACGGCCGATTGGCAGATGAGCCGGATCAAGTGCTTCGGATCGTGGTTGTGCTCGACGAATTCCCGTTCCAGGTAGGCGAGCAGTTCCGGATGCGACGGGGGATTCGTGTTCCGCAGATCGTCGACGGGTTCAACGAGTCCGCGGCCAATGAGCCATGCCCAGTAGCGGTTGGCGAAGTTCCGTGCGAAGAACGGATTGTCCTTCGCCGTGATCCACGCCGCGAGATGCTGGCGAATGTCATTAGACGCGGTCAGATCGGCCGGCTGCGATTGGCCAAGCACTTTCGCTTTTGCGGGGACCATCAACTGGCGAGCCGGCACGTCGTTGGCGACGGGGCGAATTGCCCGAACGCCGCCGAAGCGGCCCTGGTCGAGCGTGTCCTTCTTTTCCAGCCGCGTGAAAAATGCCGCGAGGCCGTAGTAATCGTCCTGGCTCCAGATTTCGTTGGGATGATGGTGGCACTTGGTGCACTGCATGCGGATGCCGAGGAACACTTGGGCCGTGGTCTCGGCTAGCTCTTCCGGCTTCTCATCGACGAAATAGTAGGCGACGGGGCCGGATGTGAAGAGATTTCCCTGCGAGACGAGGAGTTCCTGCGCCCACTGCGTGAGCGGCTTGTTGTCGCGGACCGATTGTCGAATCCAGCCGCGAAAGCTGGCGACCCCCTTTTCGCCAAGAAACCGCGTGTGGACTCGCAACAGGTCGCTCCAGCGCAGCGACCAGAGGTCGACGTATTCCGGGCGATCGAGCAACCGCTCGACCACGCGCAGCCGTTTGTCGGGCCCCGCGTTGGCGAGGAAGGTCCGCACTTCGTCGGGCGTCGGCAAGACACCGATGACATCCAGATGCACACGGCGGAGGAAATCGGCATCGCTGGCCGCCGCGGCGGGAACGACGCCCAGTTGCTGCCACGATGCGAGAGCAAACCGATCAATTTCGTTGAGGGCGACGAAGTTCTCGATCGGCTGCGACGGACCGTACGGAATCGTGACCGGAATCGCGGCGACCTGGCCCGCGAACCGCACCGTCACTGCCGCGACGCCGGTTTTTTGGGCCGTCACCGATCCTGCGGCGTCGATCTCGACCATTTGCCGGTTCTGACTGTCGAACAGCGCCCACGCGGTGACATCGCGCTCGACGCCATCCGACCACCGAGCCAAGACCTTCAGCGCCGACGTGCCGCCCGGGGCGAGAGCCAATTTGTCCGGCGAGACAACGAGATTTTGCACGACGGCATCGCCCGCGATTGGGCGTGCGAGTCCCTGCGCGATGTAATCGCGCAGCATCTGATAGCCGGGCGTGTCGGGCCGCAACCGCAGACCGCCGCCGTGGGGCATCCGCCCGGACGCCTTCCGCAGCAGTAGACTTTCCTCGGGCGAGACGGTGTTCACGCGGCGACCGCGGCCGGTGAGGAAGAGCGTTTCGTAATCCGCCGGCGAATCGTAGCCCAGCAGCGACAACTGCATGCCGCCGCGGCCCTGGAACGATCCGTGGCACGCGCCGGCGTTGCAGCCGGCCTTCGTCAACACTGGCTGCACGTCTCGCGAAAACGAAAGGGCCGGGCCGTCCGCGTAGCCGAACGCCGGCCACAACAGAATCGCCAGCACTCCCCAGAGACGCATCAACATTTGATGCCTACAGTTCGCGGCAAAGTCGTTCTAAATCAGCTTAAAACCCGCACATACATCAGTCAATATCGATGAATGACTGGCATTTAGAACCATCCAATTGTGGCACTTGATTTCTATAGATTCAATATGATTTAATCCGTTTATTCCTATAGATTTTATTGATAGATTGGGCTGTATGGCGATCGAGAAACAAACGGCCGCCGTCAGCATGCCCTACAAGCATCTGACGTTGCCCCTGCTGCAGGTCTTTCGCGAGGTGGCGCGGTCCGGCAGTCAGTCGGCAGCGGCTCGCCGGCTCGGTCTCGCCCAGCCCACCGTCTGGGAGCAGATGCAATCGCTGGAGCGACTCGTCGGCGCGAAACTGCTGCAGGTGCGCGGCCGTTCGAGCCAGTTGACGGAAGACGGCCAGCGGCTGCTCAACATGTCGCTCCCGCTATTGGAAGGATTCGAATCGCTGACGACGCGGCTCTTGGAGCAGCGCGGAGCGACGCGGCGGAAACTTCGCGTGGCCGCCACGCCGCGCTGCATGCAGGAGGATCTCCCCGATTGCGTCGTGCGCTTCCGCGCCAAATTCCCTGACGTGCTGCTGTCGATCGGCGTGTTCAACGACAGCAGCATTCAGACGCAAGTGCTGAACCACGAAATCGACATCGGCTTTTCGCCTGTCGATCATACGCCGCAGATTTCGAGCGAACTGAAATACGAACTAGCGTATGAAACCGAATTGTTCCTGATCACGCCGCCCGGCCATCCGCTGGCGGCGCGGAAGAGCGTGCTGCCGGAAGACATCGCCGAGTATCCGATCGTGAACGCGCCCGGCACGTTTTACGGCGAACGAATGCGATCGGTGGAGGCGAACCTGATCGCGTCAAACCTCCCTCAGCCGATTGCCGTGTACACGGTCGCCGCAATCCGCCGGTTCGTGAAGCTCGGCTTCGGCGTCGGGATCGTTCCCAAGCGGGCAAATCATCCGCCAGACCCGGAATTGCACGAACGAAGTCTGTCGAAGCACACGGGCCGCACGCCGGTATTCGCGATCACGCCGCGCGGGGCTCAGAACGAACTGGCGGACGAGTTTTTGCGCGTGGTGCGGGAGATCTTGAAATGAGAACGAGGCGGGAAGGGCAGGAACCGCAGATTTCGCAGATGCACGCAGATTCAGATGAAGAGATTGGCTGTAAAAAGGCATAGGAGTCGCAAAAAAGGAATCGCCGTCTCAGCAAAATCCGGCTCGTTTTTGAACCTGATGCAACTCTGGCGGTCAATCTTCTCTGCCTCAAATCTGCGAAATCTGCGGTTCCTGCCTTTACTTACCCGTCCATCGAGCCTTTGAATGTTCCGCCTGCTTGGAACTGTTGATAGTTCTCGTGGAACCGTGCCGCGAGTTTTTGCGCCGCGTCGTCGTAGGCGCTGGGATTGCGCCACGCGGTGCGGGGCGTCAGAATCTCCACCGGCACGCCGGGACAGGCGGTGATCACTTCGCAGTCGAACACACGATCGAGGGCGGACGGCGCCGAGCGCAGCGCGCCGGAGTGTATCGCATCGACGATGGCCCGCGTGTGGGGCAG
>CAZDGB010000288.1:0-9563 GCA_964504645.1 uncultured Planctomycetaceae bacterium
CAACTCCGTCCACCGCATCCTGCAAAAAGCAAAACAAAGATGTTAAAAGCAGTGGAAGTAACACCCCCACGGCTCGGTGGAGGGACGCCGCCTGGTGCGGCGCAACCTTGGATGGTCTCCCAGGACACGGACGTCGCCACCGAGCCGCCTTTTGTAGGTGGGTCGAGGGCTTTGACGAGGCCCACCAATCGGCGAGATGGACTGAATCGGTGGGCCTCGCAAAGCCTCGACCCACCCTACTTTTTGACCCAGGATTTCCCATGCCCGACCTGACTGATTTGAGCGATGTCGACGGCATGCCACTTAGCGAAGCGCAGATTCAAGCGATTCTGAATCAGATCGACCTCGACGTGCTGAACCTGTTGCGCGACGGGAAGCTGGCGGCGTCGAAGTACGTGCGGCCTGGACCGGGCGGCGAATCGATGGATCGGGCCTCCGGTCTCTTGGCGCTGCTCGCGGCCCGCGAGAAATACGAAGCGTTGCTGAAATCTCTGCCGAGCTGGGACGTGTCGCGCGGCGTCGAGGCGGCGGAGGCGTGCTGCGATGGATGACAAACTCGACCGCATCATGGAATCGCTGTTGCAGACGAACGTCCATCTGGAAAGTCTGCGCGTCTCGGTGCAGGCCTTGATCCAGGACCAGGAAGACCACGAAACGCGGCTGCGCACGCTGGAACGCTGGCGCAACAACCTGACGCCGATTTTCGCGATCCTCACGTTCGTCATCGGCTCGCTGTTCACCGCGGCGCTGGAACGGTTTTTGTGAAAGAATCCCGGTTCGTCTTCTAACCGGGATTTGCTTTGGTTCGGTTGCCACAGAGGAAAAGAAACCCGGTTATCAGAGCAGAACCGGGTTTCTTCACGAGGAACCCGCATGACCCTCCCCGCCAATCAACTCCAAGCCGATCGCAATCTGCATTTCGCCGATTGGAACGACTTCCGCTTCCAACCGGTGATCGAGCGCGGCGGTGAGTTCTACGAGCTGCCACGGCCGATCACGCGGTTCGCCTTCAGCGACACCTGGGACAGCGAGCGCTTCAAGACGCTGCTGGTGGACGGCGACACGGTCGTCGGCCCGACGCGCAACGGCGTGGACATCCATCTGACCGGCGAAATTGCCAGTCCGCCCGGCACGACGTTGTGGACTCCCGCCGAGATGTTCGCTGCGCTCGCCGAGTTGCGAGCCAACCTGCACGTCGGCGTCGACGACGACAAGTACCGTTTCTATCTTTACCGCGACGTCGAGGCTGAAATCTATCGCTACTTCCAGGCGTGCACGACGTCGCGGCTGGAGACCGATCTCACGAACGCGGCGGTGTTCCAGTATCGGCTGGTGATCCACGCGGACGATCCGCAGATTTACGACAGCGTGGGGTCGTAAATGGTTAGCCGCGACGCGGAGGGTTTCCGAGCGGAGCGCTCCGCTCCGAGGACTCCGCGTCGCGGCTAACCCGAATGCCGAACGTTCAAACATCCATTTTCACCAGTGATTGTTGCCATGCCCTTCCGCCGCGTTATCCGCTACGGTCCTGCTCCCGACGATCTGCCGGGGAATTTGTCGGACCGTGCGGTCGCCGGGTGCTGGTTCGAGTTGCGGCGGCTCGGCGGGTGCGGCGAGGGTGAACTGCGATTGAGCCAGGTCTTTCCCGACCGCGATGCGATTCAAATCGGCGATTGGGTCTCGCTGGAATACGACGAAGAGGACCGCTGGTACCTGGGCCGCGTGACGGAACGCCAGTCCAACAGTCCGGCGGGGATGCTCCTCAAACTCGCAGGCATGGCGTCGCAACTCGACTTTGTGTTTCCCGGCGGATTCGGATCGGACGCCGACGGCGTCGCGCCGCATCGGTATGGATGCCCTGAACTCTTTCCGTTCGATCCCGACGCGGCGCACGCCAATATTGACTGCGTGAGCCGGCCGGAGGATTTGATCCGGCTGCTGCTGGAGCAATACATCGTCCCGGCGACCGACATCACGGTGGACGAGGATTTGATCGAAGACGCCGACATCGCCACGGCCATCGGCGAGCTCAAAGTCCGCGGCACGGAGACGGCGACGTCGCTGCTGCGCGATCTCGCGTTGCGGGCGCGGAACGCGTCGTGGGGCGTCGACGAGCAGGGACGGTTCTATCTGCTGCAACCGCGCGATACGCCGGCGGCGGAATGGAAGGAGGGCCGTGATCTCGTTTCGCTGCGGGAAATCACCGATGAACGCTACCTCTTTAACCGCGTCTACCTGACGGGAGGCGAAGTCTACGCCGATTGCGACACGCCGCCGTGCGGGACGTTCCGCTGGCAGGGAAATTATTTGCAGCCAGTGAGCCGCGGCCTGTACGGCGAGCATCGGATTCGGCTGTCGGTGCCGTGGATTCGCACGCCGGCCGATTCGCAGGCATTCGTGCGGGAGTTCTTCCGCGTCTATGCGCAGCCGACGCCGCATTATCGTGTCGAAGTCGCGCAGCAGCCGTTGCTGATTCGTCCGTGGCTGTCGGCGGTGCAGATTCTCGACCGGAGCGGCAACGTCCTGGCGAACGCGCAGCCGGAAGTGATCCGCGTCGAGTTCGACCGCACGCCGAAGTTCCGGCTCGAACTCGGCCCGCTCGATCCTAAATCGCTGTGGTCGATTCCCGCGGACGGCGAAATCTGGCCAATCGCGCCGTCGGACGTCACCGGCTTCGGCGGCGGCCCGGTCGATGTCACGTCGGACGGGGAAGCCAGCTCGTCTTCGGACGAGGAGAGTTCCGATCCCGGCGAAACGTCGACCGACGGCTACACCGATTGCTGGGGCTGCGCGGTGATCGCCCGGCGGTGGAAAGTTACGCTCGCCGGCATCGGCAACGGGATCTGCAACACTTGCGGCTTGCTCAACGGCGAATGGATTCTCGAACGCGACTTCGGTTACGGCGGTTGCGTCTGGACGGCCCATCACGGCGCCTGCCAGGTCGGCGCCGCGGCGAGCGAGTTCCGCTTCGTGGTCTCCGCACACGTCCGCTATTTCCTTATCGTCACGAATTCGCTGTACGCGGCGAAATACCGTCCCGTCGGCCCGTTTGATTGCCTCGGCCCGAACACATTCGAGTTGTACGACCCGACGACGTACTGCACGAACTACCCCGCGACGATTCTGCTGGAGCCGGTCGAAGAAGAGTGAATTGTCGGCTATTTTTTCTCCCCTCTCCCCTGGAGGGAGAGGGGCCGGGGGTGAGAGGGATGTCATCGACGCGAATGATTCAAAACGCCGAGTTGAATACGTATCGGGATTTTCGACGTGCGGACATTCGTGACATCCCCTCATCCGGCCTTCGGCCACCTTCTCCCTCCAGGGGAGAAGGGAAGATTCGCACGGATGAGCATTTCCTAAGGCGCATGACCATGTCGCTCTTCTTCCGCGTTACGACCGATCAACAGGTTCTCCCCGCCGCGTGGGACCGCGTCTGTGCCGGGCCGACTCCCTCGACTTGCTGGTTGATCGGCGGCGGGCCGTCGCTGGCGATGTTGCCCTGCGACGATATCGCCCGCAGCCCCGCGCCGAAAATGGCCGTCAACCTGTCGGGCACGAAGCTCCTGCGGCCGAACTTCTGGACGGCGTACGATCCGTCGATTCGATTCCACAAGTCGCTGTACCTCGACGCCGGTATCGTCAAGTTCCTGCCGCGGCCGCGGTGCATGGACCTCGTTCCGGAAACGAACTTCAAAGTCTGCGAATGCCCGCAGACGTTTTTCTTCGACCGCGATCCGTACCGCGGCTACCACGATTTTCTGAATTCCGCGGCGCTGGGCATCGTCGACTGGGCCGATTCGCTCGTGCAGGCGATCGACATTCTCTACCGGCTCGGCTTCCGCCAGGTTCTGCTCGCCGGCTGCGATCTGTGCGTGCGGCCGAGCCAGGAATGGATCGCGCGGGCCGCCCAGCGCGGAGTCCCCTATGCGGACGCCGAACCGCTGTCGGACTACGTGCAGCGCTGCCGCCACGGCGGGATGACGAAGGACGATTTCGAGCGGTGCGGGCTTGGCCCGCAATACCATTTCGACGAACAGAAACCGTTCGAATCGGCGGTGAAAACCGACGCTCATTATTTCCGCGTCGTGCAGTCGCTGCGGTTGTGCCGGCGGTCGTTGAGCGCGGCGGGAATGCGACTGATTTCTGTCACGCCGCGCAGCCGGTTGAATGCATTCTTCGAATATCGGCCCGCGGAAGCCGCGCTGGACGAGTTGCGGTTGGAGATCGGCGACCCATCCCGCGAGCCGACGCGCGGGTTGTACACGCAGACCGCGGCACGAATGGCGTCTTCCCCGATCCCGATGCGCGACTTCCCGCCGCCGCGAAAGCCGCCCGCGAAGAAGCCCTGCGGCTGCCGGGAGAAATCCGAGGAGGCGACGACCGAGTTGATCGTCGAGGAGGAAGCCTGGCGGCCGGTGGAAGCGTGAGGGTGCGGAAGTGGAGTGCCAGATCACAATCGTCATTCCGCAGCGCGGACAGTCCGCGTTGACGATCGCGGCCATTCGCTCGCTGCGATCATGGGAAGACGAAAGTTCGCGCGTGATCGTCGTCGACGACGGCAGCGGCGATGACTCCGTAGGGAACATCCGCCGCGAGGGATTCCCGAATTGCGACGTGCTGGAACAACCTCCGCGCGGCGTGACGGCGGCGTGGAACGCGGGAATTCATCACGCCACGTCGGAGTACATGGTCCTTCTGAACAACGATGTGATGATCGACGGACCGTTTCTGGAACGGCTGATCCGTCCGCTGAGAAATCGACAAGCGTGGATCGTCGGCGCGGAATGGCGGAATGAACCGCAGGCGCCGGTGTCGCGCTTGCTCACCGGCTGGTGCCTGGCATTCGAGAGGTCGTTGTGGGAACGGCTCGGCGGGTTCGACGAGCGATTCCGGCTCTATTGGTCGGATACCGATTTCCAATGCCGCGCGGCGTGCGAGAATCCGAAGTCCGGCTTTGCCATCCCGGTTCGGGCTTTGACTAACCGGGATTCGCTTCCGCCCGCTGATTCCCCTGAAAAGCGAAACCCGGTTATCAAAGCAGAACCGGGTTTCTTCCCCGTATTGCGCGCCGTGCCGGAGTTGCCGCTCCGGCATCTGGGCCATCGCACCGCGCGGCACGATCCGCAGCGCACGAAGTGGTGGCATGCGGATCGCGAAGCATTCGTGCACAAATGGAACGTTTAATGCCGCATTTGCTTCAAGTCTGCAACGTCGGCCGCATCGTCGGGGGAACCGCGGCCTGCGCATGGACGGTCACGCGGGCGCTGCCGGAGTTCGAGCATTGCGTGATATTTCTCTCGCCGCCCGATCGGGAAACGGTTGACGCTTTCGCTCCCGTATTGGCGAACATCGCGGCGAGGTCTCTCGCAGAGGAAATCGCAGCCGTTCGTCCCGACGCGATTTTGTTGCACAACACTTCGGCGGAGAGATTGCCGCGCAAAACCGATGTCCCGACGGTGCTGTATCTGCACTCGCAGATTTCCACGCTGACACCCGCGGACGTCACAGTCTGCTGCTCGCACTGGCTGGCGCGGCGAATGCGCCGTCCGCCGGAATGCGTCCTGTGGCAGGCCGTGCCACAGGTCTGCCTCGCACAACAGCGCGATCCGTCCAAGCTGGTCGTCGGCCGGCTCTGCACGCCGCAGGCGAAGAAGTGGCCCGGCGCCATCATTCCGTTTTATGCGGACCTGGCGGCGAAGCATCCGCAAATTCAGTGGGAGTTCGTCGGCTGTCCGTCCGAACTGCGAATCTCATTGACGACGGCATGCCGCGGCCGCGCCGCGTTCCATTCCGCCGGTTGGGAGCAGCGAACTCATCTGGCCCGCTGGGATGCGCTGCTCTATTCCCATCCGGCGGCGCCGGAATCGTTCGGTCGAACCGCGGCCGAAGCGATGCGCGCCGGCTGCATTCCCCTGATGGATCGCCTCGGCGGGTTCATCGAACAGATTCCGTTCGGCTGCGGTTTTCTATGCGATTCGCCGGCGGATTTCGAGGACGCGCTGACGAAGCTCGCCGATCACGACATTCGGCAAGCCATGTCGTGCCGTGCGGAGCAGCATGCCGACAATCAGTTTTGCTTGGAGCGGTTTGCCGGCCGATGGAAAGAGGTGTTCGGGAGTCTGAGATGATCGGGGAAACACGTCGGGCTGACGCCGCGACGCTCGCCTTGGGTCCACTTGCCGGGGTGTGGGGGAATCGCCATAATCGGGACCAACGACGGCGAAAACGTCCCCGTAGCTCAACTGGATAGAGTGTCGGCCTCCGAAGCCGAAGGTTGCAAGTTCGAATCTTGCCGGGGATATTCAAGTGAGCCAAGGACTTACGGCGAATTCTTGAATCGCGAAAATTGGCCTGTCACAGGTTTTGTCACAGAACGAAAGCACCAAGTTACGCCGTTTAGGGCGAACGGTGACATGAACCTCTCGACGTTTCGGGTTTGTTCCTCGAAACTTGGGAGGTCCTGTGATGAAGAAGTTTCCGAAGCCGTGGTATCGCCCGTCGCGGGGCGTGTGGTTTGTGACCCTGCACGGCAAGCAAATCAATCTGGGCGCGGACCGAGACGCCGCGTTTCAACAGTACGCCCACTTGCTCGCCACGCCGCAGCTGCGTGACGTGCCGACCGACTCCTTGGTCGCCGTCATCGACGCCTTTCTCGACTGGGTCCAGAAACATCGATCCCCGGATACCTACGAATGGTATCGTTATCGCTTGGAGCGTTTCGCGCAAGCCCACCCGGAACTGCGGCTCGGCGATCTGAAGCCCTATCACGCCCAGCGCTGGGTCGATCAATTTCCGCATCTGTCGCGCACATCCCGACGGAACTACTTGCGCACGATCAAACGCTGCTGCAAATGGGCCGTGCAACAGGGGTATTTGTCGCAGGACCCCCTGCTGCATTTGGAAATGCCGGGTGCGGAACATCGCCGGTTACTGATTACCACCGATGACTACCGACAACTTTTGACGCTGGTTCGCGATGCTGACTTTCGGGATTTGATTGTGACCACCTGGGAAACTGGGTGTCGACCGCAAGAGTCGTTGCGGGTGGAGTCGCGACATGTTGATTTGGTCCACCAGCGCTGGATCTTTCCGCAAGCCGAGTCCAAAGGCCAACGGGAACCGAGAATTGTCTACTTGACGGATGTGGCCGCCGAAATCACTCGTCGTCGATTGCGTCAGTTTCCCACTGGTCCGCTGTTCCGAAATTCCTGCAATCGTCCTTGGACGACAGAAGCCGTCAGTTGTCAATTTGATCGCCTGCGCATTCGTCTCCTGCGAGTCACGACGTCGCTCGACAACCACTCGTTGGAGAAAAAGATTCGAGAACGAATTCCCCAACTCAACGGTCACGCGACATTTCGTGGCAAGTGCCGCTTGAAATCGCCGGCGGACTTGCGGCAAGAAGCCTTGCGCAAAGTGCTAGCGGAGGCGGCGGCGTCAGTGCCTCGGTACTCGCTGTATGCCCTGCGGCATGCCTGGGCGACACGGGCCTTGCAATCAGGATTGGATGGACTGACGGTGGCCATCTTAATGGGGCATTCCGATCCGAGCACGCTGGCCAAAGTGTACCAGCACCTGGCTCATCAACCGGAACACCTGCTGGCCCAGGCCCGCAAGGCGGCGGGCGGCTGAGCGGAGACGCTAAGAGAGGCGAATGTGTTTGAGACGCGGTCGCGGCATTTTTGGGGGTGCCGCGACCGGATGCTCGCGCCGACGCTCGATGAAAGCGTCAATTTCCGCGGGTGGAATGCGATACCCCTTGCGACGGCCAATCGGCACGAAAGACAGTTGGCCTGTGGCCCGCAGGGCGTACACGTTTGCCGTCGAACAACCGAGCAGCTCTGCCGCTTCTTTGATCGTCAAGAGTCGGCGGTCGGGCGATGCTACTCCGTCATCCCCGGTATTTCGCGAAATCTGTCGCATGAGCCGGCTCCTGGGAGTGATCGCTGACGAGCGCCTGACTGTCAGTCGATCGGGGTTCGCTGTCACGCGCTGGAAAGGCGCCGATTCGATCACGCTGTTTTCCAGCTTTCGGACCGGTGTGGCCGATCTTTGGAAATCTCCACTACCCATCCCGGCTCATATCCATAGTCCTTGTACCAAACGTCCGAATACCAGTTCGGAAACATCGGTCTCAATACCTCATGCATGGCATAGGCGTCCTGCTCCTGGCCAATCCCACACACTTCGAAGCCGAAGAGGTCGTGTTGGCAGTCCACCGAGCCGTAATGACTGAGCCACTGATATCCTGCCGAATCCAATGCGACCATCACCTCGGTCCGGGTCTGGAATAGCTCCGGTGAGAATTGAAACATGTCCATAGACAGCCGACTCCTATATCGTTGCGGACACTCGCAGCGAAGTTTTTGCCCGGTCCTTTCATGCTCACATGAAAGCCCGATGTCTCTCCAGGAAGAAATGCACGCACCGAATTTGCACCACAGCCGTGATGAAACTCAGCGTTCCATTTCCATCTCGCGATCAGCTGATCGATCTTCCGAGCGGTCACCGCATCGAGCCAATGCTTTCTGCAGCATGGATTTCAATCGACCACCCTCGGATTTCTGTTCTGCGTCGGGCTGCTTCTCCGGCTGACCTTCAAGTTGCTTCTCTGGCGGGGCTTCCTTCGACTTCATTTCGGGACCGTATAGACTCTTTCCGCTTCTCTGACCTTGGAGATCCTGGGTCACCAATTGCTGCGTCGGGTTGGCAATCGTGCCCGCTTCCTCGTGTGTCGCTGAGAATCCATTCCACGGATTCAGCACAGCATTTTGTAGATCCTTCAAGCCCCGTCGAAACTCGGCCTGCAGCGTGGCAAAGCCTCGGCTCAGCCACTGTTTGAAGCCCTCCCACCGGTTACTTTCCACGGGAATTCCTTTCATCGAGACAGGGATTTAACAATTCCTAATCCTGTCCAAATCGCTCGCTGCGCCAGCGGGCTTCGTGCATTTGGTCATGCAGATCGTCATCGACCTGCTGAATGGAGTCGGCCTCAAGGGCGTAAGTGAGCCCCAGGCAGATTGCTCCGAGGACGATGAAGCTCGCCAGCGGGCCGCTCCACGCTCCGATGGGGATCGCCAAGAACAGGAGCAACATTGGCTCGCCGATTTGCTTTAGCGTTGACTCCGACACCCACGGCAACGCGTAGGAAAGCAGGGGTGTGCCGTCGTAATACGTATGCACTTCATTCGCACGGCCTTGCCTCCGACGACGGCCGCGCTGCAGTCCATGGACAACGCAAGCGGCCAAGTAGGCGTACCAAAAACCCATCAGCGGCGCGCAGTCTGCGTCAGTCCAGAACCCCGCGTGGACGGGGATCAGTAGCAGAACTAAAAGCGAGGCAAGCCCGAATGCCCGCCGCCCCATGCCGGTGTGGATGAAGACCTTCATGGAAAACGCGTAGGCATGAGCCACGATGAACAGCAAATTGAAACCGGTCTTGACGTCTTTCAGCGGGCGAAGTTTGCCATCCTCTTGCGGTCCTGACATGGTGCTTCTCTCCAGAATAAAAAACGAAGGTGACTACATTTGTTGTGCAAAAGTCACGTTTAACCAGGACCGAC
>CAZDGB010000289.1:0-9449 GCA_964504645.1 uncultured Planctomycetaceae bacterium
TCGGCCTGATCGTCCATCACACCGATGCGGAGCGCGAATATGCCTACGACGCCCACCCGAAGAGTTCGGGCAAACTCGTCGAGGCCCTGGCGGCCGCGCCGAAACGCGGTTGGACCGTGGTCGATATGAAGCGCGACTGGAAGCGCGTGTTTGCCGATCCCGACTGAGGTTTCGACGGCAGGTCTCCTGGACTGTTGGCGACCATGTACGACTGGCCGACCTGGTACATTGCCGCGGGCCTTCTGGCGCTGATGTCGCTCGCCAACGAAATCGGTTTTCTCATCGCACGTCGCTCCTGTCGGAGTGAATCCGAGCCATCGAGAACGGCCTCGAATTCGCTGAAGGCCAGCATTTTTGGTCTGGTCGCTTTGCTGCTGGGGTTTTCGTTTTCTGCGACGACCGCCCGTTATGATCTGCGCCAACGGCTGGTGCTCGATCAGGCGAATGCGATCGGCACGTGTTTCCTGCGCGCCGGACTACTCGACGAGTTACCGCGCGTGAGCATCCGGAAAATCTTGCGGCAATACGTCGATCGACGATTGGAACAGTACCGTCTGGCAAACCAGGTGGCGGAAATTCAACGTACGCAAACCGAGATCAACCGTTTGCTGGACGACCTCTGGACGTCGGTGGAAGAAGCCCATCGGCAAACGCCGGAGGCGGTTCGCAATAGTCTGATTGTGCCGGCAGCGAATGAGGTCATCGACCTGAGTTCGACACGAGCCTGGGCCAACCGGAACCATTTGCCGGGCCCCGTCCTGGTGCTGCTGCTGGCCAGCGTCATCATCTCCAGCCTGCTGCTGGGGCATTCGTCCGGCCAGTCGAACCGTCGGCACGTGGGGCTTTGGCTGGCGACGAATGCCGTTTTTGCGCTGGTGCTGTTCGTGGTGCTCGATTTCGACCGTCCGCGTCGAGGATTGATTCGCGTCGACCAGACGCCGCTGCTGGAACTCCGCGATTCGATGGCGGCGATGGACTCCGCGCGGGATCAAACCGGGGAATCAACCTTCACCAGAACATTCCCAGACGCAGGCCGAACACGCTGACGTTGCTGTCGCCCACGCTCGCTTCGTAGGGCACGGCGTAGGTGTAGTTGAACATCAGCCGCAACCGGTCGGCAAGGTACCAGTTCACCCCGAACGTCGCCTGCGGGAGGATCACGCCGGCCGGTTCGCCGTTCTCGTCCAGGGGCGCGTCGTAATCAAGAAAGTTCAAGTAGGCGAGCCGGGCGGTGAGCTCCCACGCGCCGCCCCCCAGTTGCTCGTTGTGCTCCTTCGACGAGAAGTGACGCAGGACGGGACGCTGCACCGACACCGGTCCGAACACGCCCCCTTGCCGCAAATAAGTTCGGTGCTCCCCGGTCACGAAATAGCCGAGGTCGAGATAGCTCCCGTGCAGAAAGACATCGCCGTCGTTCCGCTGGAAGATCATCGTGCCGTACCACTCGATCTGCACCCAGAGGGGCCCGCTGACGGCCGCCCATTGCAGATTGATCAACTGCTGAAAGTTCGCCGGAAACGTCAGCCGGGGCACGAACGGCGATTCCGTGGAGTCGGTGAAATCCAGCAGCGGCGACTGCGCCGCCTGAGCGACATTGATGACCCCTTGGTTGGCGATGCGTCCGGACACCGCCGCGCCGAAATGAATGAGGTGTCGGCCCTCGTCTTCGTACTGCGCCAAGAGCGTCCAGCGCGACGTCAGGTCGGTCGTGCTGCCGGGGCCGAATTCGGTGTCGGACGGATTGGTTCCCGCTTGAAACAGACCGGCTGACCAAGTCCAGTTTTCGTCGTTATTTCCCCGGGTAATGCCCACGCCCCAGTTACGCGCCGGATCGAGGACGTTGATCGGCGATCGTTCCATGAACGCGAACGAGTTCGCGCTTGTGCCGCCTTCCAGACTGAATGGCTCGCGCATATGGCCGAACTTGTACTCGCCCCGGTCTTGCACCTTCCCGCGGGCGTAGTACCCGTCGCGCAGCACAACCTGGCCGCCCGCGAAGTCGAGCTCGAAAACGTAGCGGCTCTCGGGCGACAAATGGCCTTCCGCGCCGATCCTCGCGCGGCGCAGGCCGATCTTGTCGTTCAGTTCGCCGAACGCCTCTTCGTTTTCTTCACTCTGCGATGCGAAGAGAAAGTCGGTATCGATGCGCCCCCGCAGACGGAACCTGGGCGGCGTGGAGGAAGCCGATTCTTGCGGCGCCGCCGTGGCGGGAGGCGTCGCCCACGGATCCGAAAGATCGGGAATCGGCGGCGTGTGGCCCCCTGGCGACGGTGTCGCGATGGAAGACTGCGGTTCCGAGTAGAACGCCGAGCGGTAGTCGCGCGTGAAATAAGGGGCCTGACCTGCGGCCTCGCCGCAGAGCATGATCCCCATGATGGCGACCAGCCATCTCACCACGCGTTTCCCCTCGCGAGAGTCATCGGCAAATTCTGCCGATCGTTCCTTCACTTCTCGCGGCACCGGGCCGCAGCGTTTGCCCGACGGCTACAGCTTCTCGACTGCGGACGGCGCCGAACACTCTTCTTGAACACATCCTGATTTATCGTCGCGGGAAACGTCGATATCTCTGACAGAAACCCGATTATCCCGGAATTCCGCTGCTTCTGTTGCGCTCGCGAGGATCATTCGATGCGGCACAATCGCTTTCGCCTCTCTGCGGCGATCCTGGCCGTCGGCCTCGCGGGAAACGCCACGTTCGCGCAAGAGCAAGTCCCGGTCTTCAATGAGGCGGAAGCCCCCTGGTTAGGCCGTGAAGGAGCGGAAACGCCGGTGGGTGAAGGCGAACGCGAAGACGAACCGCTGGAGACCGACCGCGATTCATTCACGCCCGCGACCACGCTCGTCGATCCCGGCCGCGTGATCTTCGAATCGTCGTACTCGTTCATCCAGAACCGGACGACCGACAACAATCACAGCTTCCCGGAAATCATCACGCGTATCGGCCTGACCGAACGCGTGGAACTGCGGATCGGCTGGAACTACGAAATCGGCGGCGGCGGGCAGGTGTCCGGCGGCGATCCGGGCGGCGAAGAAGAAGAGCCCGGCTCGGTGCAGGAATCGCAGGCGCTCTACGGTTTGAAATTCGCCATCAATCGTCAACACGCCTGGATCCCGCAGTCCGCCGTCATCCTGGAGGCGACGACCCCCACCTCCGGCCCCGACACATTCACCGACATGCAGGTGACCTACGTTTTCGGCTGGAAATTCGCCAACGAATGGCAGCTCGATTCGTCGCTGCGTTATCTCGCCACCGCGGAGGAGGGGGACCACTATAACCTGTGGGGGCCGTCGGTCGTGCTGAAAGTCCCGGTCCACCAGAAATGGGATCTGCACGCCGAATACTTCGGCATCTTCTCCGACGGCCGCGCGCAAGCCCGCGACCAGCAATACTTCAGCCCCGGCGTGCACTACCTCATCACGAACGATCTGGAGATCGGCGTGCGCGTTGGCTGGGGACTCACCCAGGAAGCCGCCAACTTCTTCTCGAACGTCGGCCTCGGCTGGCGCTTCTGATCGCTGTTCGATTGGCCTTTCGCGGCAGCGGAGCGGCACAACAGCGTCGCGCCGGCGTCAGCGGAGCGTCGGAAATCGGCGCGCGGGGCGTCACAAATCGACACTTCGACCCGAGTTCGTGAACACCTGCGGTCGGAAACTGAAATGCACGTTCTGTTCGCAACCGCCGCGACGAAGCATCGCAACGTCTTGTCCGAGTAGTAATTGAGATCGGAACCAGGAAGTCCTGCGGCTATAAGTGCGGAGCAGAGCGCTCGCGCTGGCGATCACGGCCGTTCGAGCAGATCGTCGAACACGGAGTCCGGCATCAACGAAACCAGCCGTTTTCCGCGGGTCTTCCACCACGCGAGCAGCGCGCGAAACGAAGCGACGAAGTCGTCCGGCATGCCGTGGCCATCGAATCCTATGAGGCCGACCACATCGTGCTCGCGGCACGCCAGCGACAACGCCATGCCGCCCGAACTGCCGCCATGCGGCAACTCGTCTTCGGGATACGCGAGATACGTCGCTTCGGGATGCGCATCCCGCAGTCGCTGCGTGATGTAAACCGTTGTGCCGAGCGGCACGTGGTTCCCATGAACTTCGTCGCCGAGCGCATAGACATCGAGCTCGACGTGTTGGGAGGCGATCCCGCAGCCATACCGCTTTGCGTGAGGAAATGGCCTGCGAATCGCCGCGAAGAAACTCGGCCCCGTGCCAAGAACGATGGCTTCAATGCAGAGCGCTGGCGCGGAATCGATCTGCCGCGTCGTTTGCAGCAAGTCGCCGATCATCGTGCAGCCTCTACGATCTTTGAATCAGGCTCGCGACAGCGCGGGCGTGTGCCAGGTCTTCCGCCGTGTCGATGTCGATGCGCTCGGCCCAATCGAGCAGAATCTCCAGCGGCTGCGCGAGTTTCGCCAATTGAGATTCGTCGAGTCGCAACGCCCACACCGGCCAGCCGTAAGCCAGATGCGAGAGTTCGAAGTAATGCGGATTGCGGCGCGTGTCGGCGAGTTCGTTCACGCCGATCACGGGGACGGGGTTCGTTTCCGTCCAGACGATCCCCCGCTTGCGCGTGACGCCGACGAACGGCCGCTCCGCCGCCTGACATTGCCGCACGAGAAACTCTCCGGTCTCTGGCCGCAAGAACGGCCGGCAGCAGATGTTGGCGTCCCACACGAAATCGAATTCCGCGCGCAGTTCCTCCGCGAACGGCCCGATCAGCTCCGGCCACCACGCGGCTTGTTCCGTGCGTTCATCGAGGCGTAACATCCGCAGCCCGAACCGATTGACGGCGTCAACGAGTTCCTCATCCTTCCGCGAGACGCCGACGAGCGCCGTCGCCCCGGTCGCGTCGCTCAAACGCCGCAAGTAGTTGAGGCCGCGATCGATGAGGCGAATTCCGCCCACGACTTCCAGAAGTTTCCGCGGCACACGCTGCGAATTCAGCCGGACAAACTGCACAATGGCGACGCGATTCATGGTGGCCCTCCAACCTACGGGCCCGGGTTGCGCAACAAGTTGTTCAAGAAATCGATCGCAAAAAAATTGCGACGGACCGGTTAATTCCCAGCACGACTTGCGGTTGATTCTGCGATGAGTTCGGCTATGCCAGCCGCCGATGCCAAACCCCTGCGCACGTTCCAGTTGCGCACGCGGCTCCCGGTGTCGGCTGAGTCGGGGTTCGCCTGGCACGAACGGCCCGGCGCGTTCCAGCGGCTCGTTCCACCTTGGGAAAATACACGACTGATCTCACAGCAGGGGGGCATCCGCGACGGAGGCCGCGCGGAGTTGGAAGTTGCGATCGGTCCGCTGCGCCGGCGTTGGGTTGCCGTACATCGCAACTATAATCCTCCCCGGCAGTTCCAGGATGTGCAGCAGTCGGGGCCGTTCGCGTTCTTCGAGCACACGCACCGCTTTTATGCGATCGACGACGAGAGCTGCGACCTCGAGGATTCGATCGTCTACCGGTTGCCATTCGGGTGGCTCGGCGATACGTTCGGCCACCAGGCGATTCAGCGCAAACTGGAGCGGGTCTTCCGGTTTCGGCATCACGTCACATTCCACGATCTGGCCAACGGATCGTGTGCGCGAAAGCAAACACCCATGAAAATTCTCGTCACCGGCGCCACGGGCCTGGTCGGAACGGAAGTCGTTGCATTACTGGGATCTGCGGGCCACGAAGTCTTCCGCCTGACCCGCAAGCCGCCGAAGGAAGCCAACGACCTTCGCTGGAATCCGGATGCCGGCGAGATCCCGAAAGCCCGCCTGGAAGGGCTCGACGCCGTCGTGCATCTCGCGGGCGAAAATATCGCGGAAGCCCGCTGGAGTCCCGAGGTTAAGGAGCGCATCCGCAAAAGCCGCGTGCAGGGAACGAAGCTGCTCTGCGAAACGCTGGCCCAACTGCAGTCGCCGCCGAAGACGCTGATCTGTGCTTCCGCCATCGGCTTTTACGGCAATCGCGGCGACGAGGTGTTGACCGAGGCGTCGCCCCCCGGCACGGGTTTTCTCCCCGATTTGTGCCGCGAATGGGAAGCCGCGGCGGAACCGGCCCGGCAGAAAGGGATCCGCGTAGTCCATCTCCGCATCGGGGTCGTTCTCAGCCCGAAAGGAGGAGCGCTCGCCAAGATGCTAACGCCGTTCAAGTTGGGACTCGGCGGCGTCATCGGTAACGGACGCCAGTATTGGAGCTGGATCGCCGTGGATGATGTCGCGGGGGCCGTGTTGCATGCCCTGTCGCACGCCGAGATCGCCGGCCCGGTGAACGTCGTCTCGCCGAATCCCACGACCAACTATGATTTTACGAAAACGCTCGGCGGCGTGCTCCATCGGCCGACGATCTTCCCGATGCCCGCGTTCGCCGCCCGCTTGGCGCTCGGCGAAATGGCCGACGATTTGCTGCTCGGCTCGAACCGCGTCGTGCCCGAACGTCTGCAGCAGACAGGCTATCCGTTCCGCTGCCCCACGCTGGAATTCGCCCTGCGGCATCTGCTGGGGAAGTAGCTCCGTCGCGTGGTGCGGTGTCGAACGGATGTGACTTCCCGTTGCCGATCCAGCGAACGTCTTGGATAATCGACCGAGGTTATGCGGCGTGTCCTAGAGAAACCACTATGCGAAAATATGGTCGATTGTTCGGCGCTCGGAGCGCAATGTGGTTTTCCTGGTTCGTCGCGGCTCTCGCCGTCGTTCTCGCGCTCCGCTTTCCGAATTCTGTTTCCAGCCAGGGTGCCAAGCCAACTCCTGGACTTTCCAAGGATGTGGACGCAACTGAATGTCCAGATGGGCACAACGAACTTCGACACGTCCCGATCCTCTATGGGAAGGTCTCCAAAGATGAACAGCTCGAACGGGATCTCGCGGAGCGGAAATGTGTTTTGGGAGGCTGTGTGGTTGGGAAAGACTCGCCCAAAACAGCGTTGATCTGCGGCAAGTGCGGTTTCCGTTACCGTCGCGATGGAATCTGGGACAAATCGAGTACGGATCCCGATGCGTATGGCATCGAGTTTTCACCGGTTCTCCAGGACTTTCAAAAGCTGTTCGGGTCCAAAGAGACCGTGTATTACGACCAGTCGGTGAAAAGCAAGGAGATCCTCCATCAGCGGGTGCAGTTCAAGTGCGCTGAAAATCGCAAGACCCTTGAGGTTGAAGTAGCCCGACTTATGAAGGACCGCGGAATCAGCCGCCAAGAAAGCCGTCGTGACTGCGAAGTGTATTTGGGGTCCGATAAAAACGGCAATGTCTATCGAGTTTGGATTTTGACCGATCAAGGAAGCCAACTCCTCGACTTGTCCATTTCGAGCCAGTGAGACCACGCTCTTCGAGAACTCAGGGCGTGCCACTCAGTAAACCACCACGCTCAGTCGATACTTTCGATTCGGAGGACGCGATGCGATCGGGTGCGTATTTCCTCGGGTTCGGGATCGCTGTTGCGGGTTGTGGAACGTCGGCGACGTCCCCGCAGCCATCGGCACAGGTTGCACCGAAAGTCGCGAGTGTTCCCGAAACGGCATCCGGCAGTGACGCTCAGGCCAAGGAGCAAACAGCGGCTGCGAACGAACCGGCCGCTGCCGCCGCTCCCTCGCCATGGGGATCCCTCAAGGGAAAGATCATCCTCGATGGCCAGGTTCCCGCTCCGAAGCTGCTCATCAAGAAAGGCGGCGTGGTCGCCAAAGCCGCCGCCGTGTGCGCTGCGCAGGATGTCGCCGACGACTCGCTGGTCATCGATCCGCAGTCGAAGGGAATCGCTAATGTGGCGATCTGGTTGGTGAAGAAGCCGGCGAACATTCCTCCCGAGCTGGAGGAGCCGGCTCAGCCGAAGGTCGTGTTCGACCAAGTGGGCTGCCGGTTCATTCCGCATGTCCTCGTCGTGCGCAACACGCAGACGGTGCAAGTGGTTTCCGGCGACGGCGTGGCACACAACACCCGCGGCAATCCGCTGAAGAACCAAGCCTTCAATTTCATCGTTGCGCCGAATGACCGCGTCGGCGTCGATCAGCCGATGAAGCTGGGCGAGCGCCTGCCGGTGCAGATCGGCTGCGACATCCACAACTGGATGCGGGCCTACTGGGTCGTCGTCGACCATCCGTACGCCACCGTCACCGACAAGGACGGCAACTTCGAAATCAAAGACCTGCCCGAGGGGGAGCACGAATTCAAAGTCTGGCACGAGAAGCCCGGCTATCTCGTGAAGAACCCCCAAGATCCGAAGAGGGGGCTGATCGTTACGATCAAAGCCGGCGAAACGTTCGAGGTGCCGGAGATCAAGATTCCGTTGGCGACGCTGGAGGCGAAGAACTAGGCCGATGCCGTAGGGGACGTAAGGCCGCGCAATGCAGCCTGTCTGTTACATCACGTGATCCCAGGGGGCTTACGCCCCCCCGCTCGGTAGAAGGCCATGCACTGTGCTCAGTGCGCCTTGCGCGCGACAGAGACCAGCTTCCGCGCGCGGCGGAGGGCTTTTTCTTTCAGGTCGAGTTCCGTCTCGGTCTTCGTGCGGCGGGCGCGGGCGGCCGCGAGTTCGGCCTCGGCATCGGTGACGGAGAGTTGATTCACCGGCACGGCGCGGTCGGTGAGCAGGGTCACCACGCCGCCGCGGACCTGGGCGAAGCCGCCGTCGATGAAGAACGTCCGCTCGCCCTCAGCCTGCTTGACGTGCAGTTCGCCCGTGCCGAGCCGGCCGATGAGCGGCAAGCGGCCCGGCAGGATGCCGATGTCGCCGTCGTAGAGCGGGAAGCGCAGCGACGCAACGGGTTCGTCGAACACCGTTTTTTCCGGCGTGACGATGACGAGGCGCAGGGGTTGGTTGAGGACCATGTTCGACGTTGCTCCGGCGGACCCAGGGGATGCGACCCCTGGGTTCAAGTTCGCCCTAGGACTTCGCGACTTTTTCGGCGGCTTCTTCGACGGCTCCGATGTAGGTGAATGCGCCTTCGGGCAGATGGTCCCATTTGCCGTCGCAGATTTCTTCGAAGCTGCGGATCGAATCCGGAATCGACGTGTACTTGCCGACGAGGCCCGTGAAGGGCTCGGCGACGAAGAACGGCTGCGAGAGGAAGCGTTCGATGCGGCGGGCGCGATGCACGATCAGCTTGTCTTCTTCGCTCAACTCGTCGATGCCGAGAATCGCGATGATGTCCTGCAGTTCGCGGTAGCGCTGCAGAATTTGCTGCACGCGGCGGGCCACCTTGTAGTGATGTTCGCCGACGATCTGCGGATCGAGCACGCGGCTCGACGAGGCGAGCGGATCGATGGCGGGGAACAGGCCCTTTTCCGCGATGCGGCGTTCGAGGTAGATGAACGCGTCGAGGTGGGCGAACGCCGTCGCCGGGGCCGGATCGGTCGGATCGTCGGCGGGGACGTATACGGCCTGCACCGAGGTGATGGCGCCTTTGGTCGTCGACGTGATCCGTTCCTGCAAGGCGCCGAGTTCGGTGCCCAGCGTCGGTTGATAACCC
>CAZDGB010000290.1:0-9440 GCA_964504645.1 uncultured Planctomycetaceae bacterium
CTGCGGCCCGGTCATCTTGTAGACGCGCCAGCAGGCCCAGGCATGCACCGGCGGGTTGACGTCGCCGAGCGCGAATTCATACGCCGGGATCTGGCCGTTGGGATGCATGTACCATTCGCGAAGAAACAGTTGCAACTGGTCCTTCGCGAAATCGGGATCGAGCCGCGCGAATGGAATCATGTGAAAGGCGAGATCCCACGCGGCGTACCAGGGATACTCCCACTTGTCGGGCATGCTGATCACATCGCGGTTGAACAGGTGCCTCCAATCGGAGTTGCGGCCCTGGTGGCGTTCCGCCGGCGGCGACGGCTGGCCCAAATCGCCATCCAGCCAATCTTCCACGACGTAATGATAGAACTGCTTCGACCACAACAGCCCGGCGTTCGACTGCCGTACGACTTTCTTTTCCTCTGCCGTCAGCTTGCAAGCGAGCAAGTCGTCGTAGAAGTTGTCGGTCTCGAGAATCCTCTGACCGAAAACGCCGTCGAACTGCGGTCCAAACGAACTCCGCAGCTGTTCCTTGGCCGGAGTCATGCGGCCGCGGACCGTGACCGAGCCGCCGGCGGGGACGTGCAGCTCGAAATGCGCTGCCGCCTTGGTGCCGATCGGTTTGGAGCGGACAGCGGATGTGTTCTTGTGAATGATGTATTCGTGGAATGCGTCTTTGAAGAACGTGTTGTCGGTCTTCGAGCCGAAGACCTTCGAAAAATTCGTCTCGTTCTCGGTGAACAGCCAGCGGAAGTTCGAGCCGTCGGACGCCGGCTCGAACTGCAATCGGAACTCGCCGAGCGTGTGATGCTCTGCCAGCAGACCCGGGCCGCCGTCATCCCAGATCTTCGGTTTGGGAAAGAACCCGTCCCGCTGGCCCCAACTCCAGGAATTGCGGAACCAGAACGTCGGCAACAGATGCAGCACCGCCGGTTCGGGGCCGCGATTCGAGACGGTGATCCGAATCAGAATATCTTCCGGCGATGCTTTGGCGTATTCGGCTTCGACGTCGAAATACCGGTTGCCGTCGAACACGCCTGCATCCGCGAGCTCGAACTCGCGGTCGGTCATCCCGCGGCGGCGGTTCTCGTCGAGAAGCCGCTGATACGGGTATTCCGTCTGAGGATATTTGTAGAGCGCATCGAGGTAGGAATGCGTCGGCGTCGAATCGAGATAGAAGTACGATTCCTTCACGTCCTCGCCATGGTTGCCCTGCGAGTTCGTCAGCCCGAACAGGCGTTCTTTCAGAATCGGGTCGCGTCCGTTCCACAACGCGAGGGCGAAGCAGAGCCGGCATTCGCGATCGCAGATTCCCAATAGACCGTCTTCACCCCAACGATAGGCCCGGCTGGGCGCTTGCGCATGCGGAAAATAATCCCAGCAGCTGCCGCCCGCAGAGTAATCTTCGCGCACCGTACCCCATTGCCGCTCCGACAAGTACGGCCCCCAGCGTTTCCAGTTCGCCGTGCGCGCGGCCGCTTCCTGGAGACGAACTTGTTCCGCATTCATGTCGGGTTCTCGAAAGTGTTATGGCGGCCAGCGACGAATCATCGCCGAAGCGTCGATACGGTCGATCACTCCTGATCGAGACGTCGCGGCGGCGCTGGCAGTGTATCGCCCGGCGACTTGCTGCGGTACTCGTCCGAATCGTCCTGCCAATCCGCGCCGACCGTCCATTTGTGGTTCAAAATCCGGCCGCCGCCTTCCTGCTCGAGTTTCAGCCGCAGATCTTTGCCGCGGAAGTGCGCGGCGTTCGGCAGATAATAGAACTTGCGGTCTTCGCCCAGGCCCAGCTTGGTGATCTGCACTTTCTGTCGGCGGCTGCCGGGAACCATCAGGCTGCAGCGGAAATCGAGCACTTCGACGGGGCCGGTCGCATTCCGCACGATCTGTTCGATCTCCAGACGCCCGTCCGGCAACGGACGATCGATGACTTGCAACGACACATCGCCGGATCCGACTTGATACGGACACAACACCTGAAAGCGGTACGATCGATCGGCCGTGATGATGAACGTCAGCTTCATGTGCGTATCGCCGATGTTGGCGTCGTTGGGCAGCGTCAGGAACACGGGCAGGCGGAATGCTTCGTGGGCGGCGGCCGTCAACGTCCATTCCCGCGGCTCCGCCTGCCAGCCCGAATTGAACTCTGTCGGCGAACCCAACTCGTCGAGCTTCCGGCCGGTCGACTCCCGCGTCGGTGTTTCCAGCAGCACCTTGCCACTCACTCCCAGATCGAATGTGTTCTTCCCGAGCACCGCGTCTTCGTGCGTTCCGTACTCGCTTTTGATCTTGCCGACGGCGAACTTCGCAGCCAGCCGCCAGCGCGCCACCGGCTCGGAACATCCGCGCAAAATCTTCGGCGTCGTCGTGACCTCGATGATCTGCTCCTTCGTGTCGGTGACCCGCGCGGGTTTGCTGCGCCCCCACAGATCCGTCTCGACGACGTTCTCTCCCAGATAGAATTGCTCCGGTTCCTCCGCCGGTTTGTCGTTCCAGATGAAGACGACGACTTCGGACTTGTGATCCTCGAGGATCCGCGTGAACACGGCATTGCGGCTTCCTTGCGGCAAGACGAGTTCGCCCAGGTACTCGCTGTCCTGCAGCGCCAGCGCCGTCGTTCTCCAGGGCAAGAACAGATCGGACGGCGAGCCGTCGGGATTCAGCAGCCCGTCGCGTCCCGTCAGCACATGGTTGACGAATACTTTCTCCACGCCAATGGTTTTGGCGGCGATCATCTGACGCACGAGTTGATTCGCCCGCTCTTTGGCATCGCCGGCCAGGAACGCCGGCTGCAGGACCACCCACCGCTCGGTGCCGGACGACTTGTGAGATTGCCAGGCCTCCACGAGTGCGTCCAGCGGCCGTCGTTCCTTCTCCCGCAGCGAGACGAAACCCAGCGTCTGCGAAGGAATGCGCGGCAATTGGCCTCCCGTTTCCCAGGGAACTCCGATCTGCGCATTCAAGCCGATGCGGTTGATCACCTGGTGCGTCCGTTCGAGCGTCCCCCCGAGATCGGAGAGGCCTTCGAAACTGGTGTCGCTCTCGTCGCCCAGTTGCCATTGCCGGATCGCGGACGAAAACCTGGCCACCACCGGTTCCACGGTCGGCCCCCAGACCGAGGACTGCGTGCCGAAGATTTCGCTCACGCCCAGCCAGTTGCGGGCGAACTTGTGGCGGAGGTCCTGCGGCGGATCGCACAGCAGGCCGATGGTATAGATCTGCTTGTTTTCCAGTTGGTCGAAGAATTCGGCCAGTTCGCCCGTCCGGCGGCGATTTCCGGGATCGACGCCGTCCCACACCGGAAACTTGATCCAACTGATGCCCGCTTGCGCCGCGATGTCGACGAGTTCCAGCGGTTCGATCTCCTTGAGCGGCGCGCCGAGCGACCAGCCGAATTCGCCCCGCGTCCGCCGGCGTTCCACCAAACGCATCACCGCGAGCGTCGTCTGCTCGCGCAGATGCGGCTTCCCGTCGCGGAGCAGCGTCGCCGACATGCGGTAATAGCCGGGCTTCTGTTTCGGCAATTCCCAAACGATCAGCCGCGGTTCCGTCCCGTGGGAGGCTTCGGCCGCCCCCTCCGCCGCAACGTCGGCCGCAAGTTCTTCCCGCCGCTGCTCCAGGCACGCCCCTTCGGCATCGAAGAACTCGAAGTGCACGGCGTACGTGTGGCCGGCGTCCAAACCGCTGATGTTCGCCTCCACCTGCACCGGCGAATCTTCATTCAGAAAGTGCGAGCGGAAGTTGCCGGCGATCGACAGTCCCGGCGAGCGCGTCAGCACCAGGTCGTCGAACCAAGCCGAGCCGCTGATGCCTGGCTCGTCGCCCGGCAGCAGATGGCAGCCGACCACGACGAAGTGGACGTCCGGCAGCGGTGTGATGGACGGCAACTGCACGGTTTGCCATTCGTCGCGATCGCCGGTGACCGCGGGCGTCAGAAACCGCTGTACCCGCTGCCGGCGATGGTTCAGCAGGGACACCGAAATCACGGCCCCGTCCTGAAGCAAATTCTTCGTCCGGATCTTCCCGCGAAACCGGTACGTGTGCAGCGCATCGATGCGAGTGAGGGGCGAATACAAGACGGCCGCGCCGCCGTTGGAGTCGATCCGCAAGCTCTGTTCGCCGGTGCAACCCGCCGAGCAGTCGATGCCGACTTTCACGTAATTCGGAAACCGAAACCCCTTGCGGCGGACCCAATCGTCGGGAAGATTGTCGTAATCCAGATCCTCGCGCGGCTCGAATGAATACGGAAACGGCGGCACCAGCACGCCTTCGTTGCCGCTGTCGGCGTCCAGCAGGGTGGCCACGCCAAAGGCGGCAAAAACGAAACAGCTTGCCGCGGCGCTGCTGAGGATCATGGTCGATGGTCCGAGAGTGGTCCGAAGCCCGGCTTCAGCTTTAGGAGCCGGGGTTCCTGGGATGGAAAGCCCGGCTGTCAAAGCAAAGCCGGGCTTCGTCGCGAGTCACCCTCCTTGAACTTTCTCTCTTATTACACGATTCTGGTTCTTCATCGGTTCGATGCCGCGCGCGGTTGCAAACTTCGGCCGCGGCAAGAACATCTCGCATTAACCCCAATGACCGTCTCATGCATGCCTTTCGCCTCGCCGTCGCCACGCGCTGCTTCGACGCCCCGTTGCGGCAATCGCTGCGGCTGGCGGCCGATTGCGGCGCCGAGGGAGTGCAGTTCGATCTGCGCCAGGAACTACAGCCCGCAGAGTTGGACCAGACGGGCCGGCGGGATTTGCAGCATCTGCTGGATGAAATGGGTTTGCGCGTCGCGGGGACGACGTTCGCTTTGCGGCGCGCGCTGACCGACGAACACGAGCTCGACCGCCGGATTGCCGCGCTCAAACAGGCGATGAGCTGGTCGTATGCCCTGAAGTCGACCGTACTCACGTTCCGCCTCGGCCGGTTGCCGAAAGAAGCCGATTCCAAAGAAGCGCGGCTGCTGGTCGAGATCTTGCAAGACTTGGCCCGCGAAGCGAACCATGTCGGCGTGACGCTCGCCCTTACGCCGCATCACGACAGCGCACACGACTTGCTGCAATTGCTGACTTCGATTGAAACCGGCCCGATCGGCGTCGACTTCGATCCGGCCCAATTCGTCATGGCCGGGCACGATGCCGTCGCCGACTTGCGAACGTTGCATAATTTCGCCGCTCACGTCCAACTGCGCGACGCGATCGCCGAGATCGACGGCACGCACGCCGAGACGCCCGTCGGCGCCGGCGCCGTGCCGTGGCTCGAGATGCTCGCCACGCTCGGCGAGATGGATTACGCCGGCTGGCTGACGGCGATCCGCACGCAAGGCGACAAAGCGGGCGACCTGCGCCGCGCGATCGAGTTCGTCAGACGATTGTTGCTGGGCGGGTGATTCGAATTAGGCGCGTTCGCTTGCGCTTGACTCTTGTTTCGCGACTCTCGACCATAGCTCCATCTTGGCCGACGAGAAGCTGACGCTCGAACACGACCCGTTTGCTCCGCTGCAGATCCCCGTTTATCGGCGGTATCTCGCGGGAAACCTGCTGCTGTTGCTCGGCATGCAGATGCAGCCGGCCGCCATTCAATGGGAGATTTTTTCCCGCACGGGAAGCACGCAGGATCTGGCCAACACCAGCCTGATCCAGTTCCTGCCGGTGATGCTGCTCAGCATTCCCGCGGGTTTCCTTGCGGACAGGTTCTCGCGGCCCGACGTTGTCCGTATCGCGATGATGGTCATGACCGTCGGGTCGCTGCTGTTGACCGTGGCGTCGTGGTATCAGTGGTCGCTGGGCTGGTTCTATCTGGCACTGTTGCTCAATGGCATGGCGCGGGCTGCGCAGCAGCCCTCGAAGGCATCGCTGTTGCCGCACATCGTGCCGCGGCATCTCTTCGCCGCGGCCGTGACATGGAACACCGGGACGTTTCAAATCGCGGCAGTGGCCGGGCCGCTGCTCGCGGCCATGGTGATCGCGATTCGCGGCCCGGCCCTGGTGTATCTATTGGAGGCGATTTGTGCGTGTGCCTTCATCGCACTGTTGTGGAATCTCCGCGAGCCGCCCGATCGCGTCCGTTCCGCCGACGCCGTGTCGTGGCGCGGACTGATCACCGGCTTCCGCTTCGTGTGGACGACGCGGGTGATTCTCGCAGCGATTTCGCTCGACCTGTTCGCCGTGCTGCTCGGCGGCGCGACGGGCCTGTTGTCGGTCTACACGCAAGACATCCTTCCTGTGGATCGCCAACTGGGCTGGGTCCGTTCGTGGGGCCGGCCGTTCGGGTACGGGGAACTTGATCCGCAGGCGATCGCGTTCGGCCTGTTGTGGGCCGCGCCCGCGCTCGGCGCGGTGACGATGTCGATCTGCCTGACGATGCAGCGGCCGATGACGCGAGCCGGCAAGACGCTGTTGTGGTCCGTCGCCGGGTTCGGCGTCGCGACGATCATCTTCGGGCTGTCGCGTTCGTTCTGGCTGTCGTTCGCGATGCTGTTCCTGACGGGGTTGCTCGACATGGTCAGCGTCGTCGTGCGTCAGACTCTGGTCCAACTGCGGACCCCCGACGAGATGCGCGGCCGCGTGCAGGCAATCAATGGCATCTTTATCGGTGCATCGAATCAACTCGGCGCCTACGAATCGGCCCAGGTGGCGTCGCTGTTCCAACGCCCCGGCGATCCGGCGTTCGGCCCGACGGTCTCCGTCGTCAGCGGCGGCATCGGGACGCTGATCATCGTCGGCCTCACCGCGTGGCTGTCTCCGCCGCTGCGCCGCTATCGGGAGTTGCACAAACTCCCGGAGGAAGAGTGAGAGCGCTGCGCAAACAAAAACGCGGTTCCGGGTCGGGACCGGAACCGCGTCGAGAGTCATCCGAGAAAATCGGAGACGGGATTAGTACCGGCGACCTCCGCCGCCGCCACCATATCCGCCGCCACCGCCGCGCGGGCCGCGTCCACCGCCGCCGCCACCGCCGCGATCTTCCCGAGGACGCGCTTCATTCACCGTCAGTTTGCGTCCCTGGAAGTCGGCGCCATTCATCGCATTGATGGCATCATCCCCGCCATCGGCCATCTCGACGAAGCCGAAGCCCCGCGAGCGACCGGTTTCCCGGTCCATCACCACCGAAGCGGACTGCACCGTCCCAAACTGGGAGAATGCGGTCCGCAGATCATCACTCGTCGTGCTGAACGACAGATTGCCAACGTACAAATTCTTGCTCATCGTCACCCTTTGCGAGCCGAAACCGGCTCCTCAAACACACAGACCGATGCGCACGAGCGCAACGGCATCAACGGAAATAGCTCTGGAAGCCGGGTGACGTGGAGCGGACGAATGCTGTTCCCGACGATCAGCCTTAGCCGCCACCGCGTTTCGAATTCCTGAATCGACGGAATGCCACCAGCAGCGAGGCGAGCTTGGACCAATCGGCAGAAGAGCCGCAAACCAAGACAGGTCAACGTGGACAGGAGCAATTCGTCAGAGCCTTTCCGATCGACCGGAACCGCCGATCGACGGGACTGATTATACGATCATTCCCGGATTTGGGAATGCTGAAACGGGGTCTGAACACAGTTTCACGAAAAAATTTCCCGTTAAGTTCACAGCCCCAGCACGTCCGCCATCGAGTAGACGCCGGCCTTCTTCGCCGCCAGGAATTTCGCCGCCGCCAGCGCGCCCAGCGCGTAGCTGTCGCGGCTTTGGCCGCGGACGGTGACTTCCAATGTCTCGCCCAACAGACCGAAGACGATCGTGTGCTCGCCCACGTTGTCGCCAACGCGCAGCGCGTGGTAGCCGATTTCCGTGCGCGGCCGCAGGCCCGTGCGGCCATGGCGGCCGTGCACGTGGTCCGATTGCCCCATCACTTGCGCCACGATCTCGCCGAACTTCAGCGCCGTGCCGCTGGGAGCGTCCTCCTTGAAGCGATGGTGCCGCTCGATGATCTCCACATCCACGCCGCTTGTGTGATTCCGCAACGCCTGGCCGGCTTCGGCGACGAGCTTCATCGCAATGTTGACGGCGAGGCTCATGCTCGGCGCCATGAGCAGCGGCGTCACCTGCGCGACGGAGAGGACTTCGTCCTTCTGCGCCGCCGTCAGCCCGGTCGTCGCCACCACCAGCGGAATCCGGCGGGCTTCGCACGCCTTGGCGATATTGAGGCAGCCCTCCGGCACGGAGAAATCGATGATCACGTCGACATGGCCTGGAATCTCCGATGTGATCGGCACGCCGATGTTTCCCAGGCCGCACAACTCGCCGATGTCCTGCCCGGACTTTGGATGCTTCGCCGATTCATACGCTCCGACGATTTGAAATTCGTGATCCGCCGCCGCGAGCGCGACGATTCGCTGTCCCATGCGTCCCGCGGCGCCGTTGACTCCGAGTCGAATCTTGTCCGTCATGTCCTGCTCGCTGTCTGTATGTGATGTCGATTTGCAGATTTGAGATCAATCGGGCTCACTCGTCCCGATGCACCGATTGTGGCGAGAACGCCGGGAGGCAGATGGCGAGATATTCAGCGCCCTCCGGCCCCGGCGTGCTGTAGCGGACCCATTCCCCCGCTTGAGTCATCACGGCTTGGCCGGCGGGGACTTCCAGACGGCCACCCTCGGATTCGACCACGAGCAACCCCTTCAGCACGACCGTGTACTCGTCAAACTCCGGCCGCTGCCCCGGTTCCTGCCAGCCAGTCGGGCTTTGCATGTGGGCGACGCTAAGCGCATCGGTCTTGGAATTCACGCGGCCGAAAAACTCGCGGATGATCTTCGGCTTGTTGCCGGCCGCCGTGATTTGCGTCGGCTGTGCGATGAGTTGCGGCATATTTTGTTACGATTCACGAAAAAAAATGCGGTAACGCCGCGAGAAGTTCCGCGACGACGTCATCATTATCTTCCACGGCCCGCCGGGCCTGCAACGCCGCCAGCGCAGATTGTCCTCTCAACTGCCCCAAAGCCCACGCCGCGGCGCCGCGGACCAGCGGGCTGCCATCGTGCAGCGCCTCGATCAGCGCGGGAATCGCTCTCTCATCACCCCGGTTTCCCAGGACGATAGCGGCGTTGCGGCGCAGGCCGTTCCAGCCAGGGCGCGACAACGGCGTCGCGCCGAAACGCCGATCAAACTCCGGCTCTGTCATCTGCAGGATGTCCAGCGCCGATGTCGGGTTCAGATCGGCTTGCGGCTGGAACTCGGCCCGCTGCGAAACGGGTGACTTGCGATTCCAAGGGCAGACGTCCTGGCAGAGATCGCAGCCGAACAGCCACTCGCTGACGCCGGTTCGCAGCTCCGACGGGATCTGCGTTTTCAGCTCGATCGTGAGATACGAAATGCACCGCCGGGCGTCGAGGACATACGGTTCCGGAAATGCCTCGGTCGGGCAGACGTCGAGGCAGCGCGTGCAAGTGCCGCAATGCGAGGTTCTGTGCGGCTGATCGGGTTCCAGTTCGACATCGGTGAGCAGCGCGCCGAGCAGCAGAAAACTTCCTTGCC
>CAZDGB010000291.1:0-9431 GCA_964504645.1 uncultured Planctomycetaceae bacterium
TCTATTGCATAACCGGTATTTCTTCTTTCCACACTTTTCCGTGGGTACTCTTTGGGTTGCGGGTTCCCAACGCTGGGTGATCCTTGGCAAAATCCTGAATACGTGCCAAAGGGACCTCATCGGCACGTTGGAAACGTGCCGCCACGGAGGCGTTCGACTTCCCGGATCACCACCTCCGCGGCGGTGTCCATCTCGGCCAGCGTGTTCTCGCGGCTCAGGCCGAAGCGGAGGCTGGCTCGGCAGAGATTGTCCGAGAGGCCGATCGCTCGCAGGACGTGGCTCGGTTCCGGGTTCGCGGAGGAACACGCGGCGCCGGAACTGACGGCCAAGTCCCGCTCCAACGCCGTCAATAACGCCGGGCCGTCGACGCCTTCGAAGCTGACATTCACGTTCCCCGGCAAGCGGCCGGACTCCGGCCCGTTGAAACGTAGTCCGGTCAACTTTTCAGCGAGCCGTTCCTGCAGCCGGTTTGCGAGCGTGTCGAGGTGCGACGCGACATTGGAGAGTTCCGCCTGAATCAACCCGCACGCCGCGCCGAAGCCCACGATCAACGGCACGGCGAGCGTGCCGCTTCGCAATCGTTGCTCGTGCCCGCCGCCGTCGAGTTGCGGCTCGATGCGGATTCTCGATTCTCCCTTCCGCAGGAACAACGCGCCGATTCCCTTCGGGCCATAAATCTTGTGCGCCGAGAACGTCGCCAGATCGACCGGCAGTTCCGACAGATCAACCGGAATCCGTCCCAGTGCCGCGACGGCGTCCGTGTGCAAGAGGACGTTCTCCTCGCGGCAGATGTCTCCGATGGCCGCGAGATCGTTGATCGTGCCGATCTCGTTGTTTGCCAGCATCACGGAGACGAGGACCGTTTCATCCGTGATCGCCGCCGCGACGGCATCCGGCGACACCCGGCCCTCGGCGTCGACCGGCAGAGTCGTCACTTCATAGCCTCGCCGCCGCAGCCGCTGGGCGACGTCCAGCACCGAGGAATGCTCCGCCGCGTTGACGATCAGATGGCTCCCCGGCGGCGACGCGAAGAGCACTCCTTTCAGGGCCAGGTTGTTCGCCTCGGTCGCCCCGCTGGTGAACGTCAATTCCCGCGGCGCGACGTGCAACAGATTCGCGATCTGAGTTCGCGCGGCCTCGACCGCCGCGCGAGCCGCGCGGCCCGGCCGATGCAGACTGTCGGCATTGGCGAACTCGACGGTGAAGTACGGCAGCATCGCCTCCAACACGCGCGGATCGACGGCCGTGGTCGCGTGAGCGTCGAGATAAATCGGCGTCTGACTTTCCATCCCCTCGCCCCCGCTGCGGGGGAGAGGGGCAGGGAGAGGCGAGCGCTGGGTGCCACTGGCGAGGGCTTTGGCTCGCCAGTGCTCTTCAAGTTCTGTCACAAAGTTCTCCGAGGATGAGCCGCTCGCACAGGCGGCTCAAAGCCGCCGCCTGTGGCACGGGTGGCACACTGCGCCGGTGACACGGATTGTCGCCAAGAATGGCAGCAAATCATCGACGAAGTAGCGTTAACGTAACAGGCTTTCGTCCGATCACGTTGCCGGATGAATCCCATGATGCGAACTCAGTAGTCGCTGAAATCTCTGTGGAGGAAACGATCTCCACCCGAAATGGAGCCTTGTGCGAACGGCCAACAATGTGATCGCCGAAATGTACGCAGGAAACACTTCCGTCCCATGCGCTTCCGTCCCAGTTTAGGGAACCGTTACACGATGCCAATGATTCACCGTGGACCAGCGAAACACGAATGGCGTTTCCCTTCATCGAAAAGTGAAGCACGTCCCCCGTTGGCATCTGCCAGTTCCCAGACAGTTGCTTGGCATACACATTCCGAATCGACTCACTATTTGCGGTGGCGTTCTCCTGCTCAATTCGCCCTGCTTTGGCTGCTGATCTTTTGGTTAAAAGATAATCTGCGTAGCCGACAGTCTTTTTGATGTCCGGCAATATGTAGCGAGTGTATTTGGTTTCGCCTTTATTTAGGGCAAAATCCAGCCCCACTTGCGACAGTTCACCTGCCGCTGTAGCTAATCGTGTTTTATGATTGATCCCTTTTGGCACCGAATCGCGAAGGGCGTTCGTTTCCTCAAGCCACTTGTGGTACGGTTTACTTCTCGCGAAGCCGAACTCTTTGAACTCTTGCTTGTCCTTGAACGCGAGGAGTTTTTCAAGCTGCACACAGAGGTCTAGTTTTAGTTTGGCGATGGACTCTTCTTCATCCTTTGCGCGCTGTGTTGCGTCTTTTTTTAATTCTGGTCGTGAGACTGAAGCGGGATTGCTGGCTTTCGATGTTGGCAGTGTCGTGGTATCGGATTTTGAGAAAAAGCCGACACAAATCACCGCGAAGACTATCATCAGAAGACAACCGCACCCTGTCGATAATGTGCCGGCTTGGGCCTTGTTGGGGGAACCGCAGGAAGGGCACACTGTGGCGCGGGTGCTAATTTGTGAGCCACACTCTTTACATTTTGTTAGAGCCATGTCCCGTGCATCGATCACGTGAGAGAGTGTCGCTCCAGCGGAAATTGACTGCGATGTGATTTCAGTGTAGTGACGGGGCAGCCCTGGGGTCAAAGGCGGGTGGTATGGTCGGCCGATGCAGGCTGTCGGCATTGGCGAACTCGACGCTGAAGTACGGCAGCATCGCCTCCAGCACGCGCGGATCGACGGCCGTGGTCGCATGAGCGTCGAGATAAATCAGCGACGGATTTTCCGTCCCCTCTCCCCCGCAGCGGCGGGTGGCATGGCCACTGCTTTGAGTGGCCATGTGTCGTTGAATAACGACGCTCAATCCCATGCCCACCCAAAGCTGTGGGCATGGCACCCGGCGAGAAGACCGGCTGAAGCCGGGACTTCAACGAGTTCCTCACCACGGATTGTACGTGCCGATGTTCCACAGGCGGCCTTCGAGGTCGCGGCAGGTGAAACCGCGGCCGCCGTAGTCTTCGTCTTTGATGTCGATCACGATCTCGCCGCCGGCGGCTTGCACGCGGCGATAGATTTCATCCGCGTCGGGAACGACGATGTACGGGCTTTGCGTCTCCGCGCCGCCGATCTCGTCCGGCTGCTTGATCAGGTGGCCCCACTCCGTTTCGTGGGCCAGCACCGAGCCGAGCATGATCATGCCGTTGCCGAACGTCAGTTGGGCATGCGCGATCGTGCCGTCGGGGTTGGGATAGACGGCCTGCTCGTGGAAACCGAACACGCGGCACAGCCAGTCGATGGCGGCCCGCGCATCGCGGTAGCGCAGGCAAGGAATGATGGTGGCGCGAGACATAGGGGAAGCTCCAAATTTCGTGATGCCCGTATTCCGGCGTGACTGTGATTCCGCAGGCTTCGCCGGTTCGTCCCGATCATTTTAGAAACGCTCCCCTCTCCCGTGGAGGGAGAGGGGCCGGGGGTGAGAGGGAGGTCACCGACGTGGAACGTGTGCATGGAACAAACTTCATCAGTGACATCCCCCTCATCCGGCCTGCGGCCACCTTCTCCCTCCAGGGGAGAAGGAAAAGATGTGTCTTCACGTCTTGTCAGGCACTCTTATTTCTTCTTGTTAGGGCTCTTATTTCTTCCGATAGTCCAGCGGCGGCTTTTGATCTGCCCGGATCAGCGATTCATACTCGCGGCCGTCCATTCGGCGGGTGCGCTCGGCCTTCGCGGCGGCGAGGGTCGCGGGGCGCTGGAACAGATCCCACGCGGTCGCGGCGAGGACTTTCGCGGCGAGGTGCATGCCGTTGCGGCCAATCGATGTTCCGCCGGCCGCGACGGCTTGCCACGAATGAGCTGGCGTGCCGGGGACGTAGCACGCCGTCGTGAAGCCCGCCGTCGGCACGACCCACGAGACGTCCCCCACGTCGGTGGATCCCTTCGACAATTCGCCGCCGGAATCGCGGACTTCGTCGATGCTCGCCAGCAGGACGGGTTTCTCCAGCGTCGCTTGAATCCGCAGCGCGAATTCCTGTTCCTCCGGCGTGTACTTCAGATCGCACAAGTCTTCGAGATTCTTCAGTGCCACGTCGGCCAGCGTTTCGTTCGGCAGGATCTCCATCGTACCGCCGAGTTCGACCAGTTCGAGTTTCGTGTCGGTGGCGAGCGCGCCGGCCTGAGCGCACTTCAGTAACCGCGGATAGAGTTCGCTCACGACTTTCGATTCTGGATGACGGATGTAATAGAACATCTCCGCGAATTCCGGGACGACGTTTGGCGCTTCGCCCCCCGACGTGATGACGTGATGAATTCGCGTGAAATCGGGCGTGTGCTCGCGGAGCAGTTCCGTGGCGTGAGCCGTCAGTTCCACGGCGTCGAGGGCCGAGCGGCCCAATTCCGGCGCACCGGCGGCGTGCGACGCCTTGCCGCGGAAGCGGAACTTCGCGGCAATCCGCGAGAGGCACGTCGCATCCCCCGCCGTGTTGCGGCTCGACGGATGCCAATGCAGCACGGCGTCGCAATCGGCGAATAAGCCGGCGCGCACCATGAACGCTTTGCCCGCGCCACCTTCCTCGGCGGGACATCCGTAGAAACGGACGGTCCCGTCGATCTCGCCGGCGCGAATCTGTTCCGCGACAGCGATGGCCGCGGACATCGACGCCGCGCCGAACAAATGATGTCCGCAAGCGTGTCCGTACGTGTTCCCCTCGCGGACGACGCGCTCGGGAACATCGTCTTGCGAGATGCCCGGCAGCGCGTCGAATTCGCCGAGGATGCCGATCACCGGTGTGCCTTCGCCGAACGTCGCGGTGAACGCCGTCGGAATCTCGGCGACGCCGCGCTCCACGCGGAAACCGTGCTCTTCGAGCGT
Organism: uncultured Planctomycetaceae bacterium; assembly: GCA_964504645.1. Lineage (GTDB taxonomy): Bacteria > Planctomycetota > Planctomycetia > Planctomycetales > Planctomycetaceae > CAZDGB01. The sequence goes on from CAZDGB010000291.1 coordinate 4,802, forward strand.
GTCGGCGAGCAGCTTCGCCGATTGCGTTTCCTGATACCCCGGCTCCGCGAACTCCCAGATTTTCCGCGCGACCGACCATGTCTCATCGTTGCGCTGTTCGACCGATTTGAGGGTTTGCGGCTTGTCGGCGTGCGCCGGGGTGACGAGGCAAATCAAAACGCAGAAAACAGAAAGGCAGGTCTCGCGCAGAGACGCAGAGGGCGCAGAGGGAAAACCGAGGGAGGAAGAGCAGGAGAGGTAAAGGGAAAAAACCTCGTTCGGCGAGGGCATTCGATTCTCTCCATCTCTCTGCCATCCCTCTGCGTTCTCTGCGTCTCTGCGCGAGACCCGGGTTTTTGTATTCCGCATTCTGTGTTGCCTCCGGCCGCGAAGGGATAGAATTCCAGTAGACGCCAGCAGAAAGGTTCATCATGGCACAGTCGTCTCTTTCCGACCAGCGGGTGTTGATGTTTGTGGGCGACGAGTACGAGGACCTGGAACTGTGGTATCCCAAGCTGCGGCTGATCGAGGCCGGGGCGCACGTCGTGGTCGCGGGAGAAAAGGAAGGGCACAAGTATCGCGGCAAGAACGGCTATCCGTGCGTCGCGGACGCCGCGATCGCCGATATGGAGGCCGCCGATTTTCAGGGCGTGATCTGCGCCGGCGGCTGGATGCCCGACAAGCTGCGCCGCGATGCGAAAGTGCTGGGGCTGGTGCGCGAGTTCGCCGCCGCGAAAAAACTCGTCGCCGCGATCTGCCACGGCGGGTGGATTCCGATCTCGGCGGGCATCTATCGGGGCGTGAAGGTGACGGGATCGGCGGGCGTCAAGGACGACTTGATCAACGCCGGGGCCGTGTGGGCGGATGAGTCGGTCGTCACGGACCGGCACTTCGTGAGCAGCCGTAAACCCGATGATCTGCCCGACTTCTGTCGCGAAATTCTGTCGGTGCTCGGTGCAAAATCTTAGGGATGCGGCGCGGCAGCGTCTTGGCTTTGAGAAATCTCAGCCCCACTTTTGAGAAATCTTTCGGGGCGATTTCCGCTGCTTTGACTTCTCAAAATCGGACCGATAGACTACCCCGGCCTTTACGGAATCGTAAGACCTGTCTCGTCTTCGGGCCGAAGTCGCTCTGGTCGTGGCCGGCGTTGCGATGATGTGAAGGAGACGACGTTGTCTGAGCCACGCGATGACGGCCGTTCCTCGATGGCCCGCGGCATGATGTGGGCCTCGCAGATCAGCACGTTGGGTCTGGAAGTTGCATTGCCCGCTTTGGGCGGGTATTGGCTGGATCAGCGCTGGGGCACCTCTCCGATCTTCGTTATCGTCGGCGTGTTCCTGGGCTTCGGCATCAGTTTGTATTCGATCGTCAAGCTTTCGCAGCGAAAGCCGTAGCGGCGAATAGAAAGCATTCGTTCATGACCGGGGTCGGCGGCAAGCTGGGAACCTTTGCTCTCGCGATGATCGCGCTGGGCGCGCCGCTGTGCGTTCCCGCCGGCTTGTGGGGCGGCGGAGCCGGCTGCCTGGCGCTGCTCGCGGCGTGGCTCCTGTCGTTCGTTCCCGGGTGCTTGATTCTCGCGGCGCACCACTGGATTCGTTCGCCGCAGCAAGGCGTGCTGCTGGCGTTGAGTTCGACGGTGGTGCGGCTGTTGTTCGTGGCGTCCGGGGCGCTGGTGATTTTCACGCAGCATCTGCTGCCGGAAATGCAGTTCGCCGTCTGGGTGCTGGTGTGCTACTTCGCGGCGCTGGCGGTGGAAACGGGTCTGGTGCTGCGCGGTTCGCCTCAGGGCGATTCCTCTCCGGCAGCCCTGGCGGTCTCGCTGCTGTTCAATCCGGAGAGCAGGTGAGACATGGCCGAACACGGGCACGACACGTTCCATCACATTCGCGACTCGCAAGTCTTCGAGTTGCCCGCGTTCGTCGACGGGTTTCTCGGCAAGCACGAGTTCGCGCTGCCGGCGATCAACATTCTCGGCTACGAACTGCAGCTCACGAAATACATGGTGATGCAGGTTGTTGCGGGCCTGTTGGTGCTGTTCATTTTCCGCGGCTTGTCGTGGCACATTCGTTCCGGCAGTCCGGCGGCGGGGCGGTTCTGGAATTTCTGGGAAGCGATCGCGTTGTTCGTGCGCGACCAGGTCGTGCGTCCGTCGATTGGCGAGCCGCATCACCACGGGCACGGGCACGACGATCATGGCCACGGCGGGCACGGGCATGATGGGCATGGGCATGACGAGCCTCACGGTCACGCCGCCGTTGCGAAGGCGCCGTTTGCCGACCAGTTTCTGCCGTTCATCTGGACGATTTTCTTCTACGTGCTGTTCTGCAATCTGCTCGGGGCCGTGCCGTTCCTCGGCTCGGCGACGGCTCACACCGGCGTAACGGGCGTGATTGCGTTGTCGGTGCTGATCTGCACGATCTGGGCCGGTTCGCGGCAATCGGGCTTCGTCGGTTACTGGAAGTCGCTGGTGCCGAGCATGGATCTGCCCGGCCCGATCGCGGTCGTCTTGCTGCCGATGATCTGGGTCATCGAAGCGGCGGGGCTGCTCATCAAGCATCTCGTGCTGGCGATTCGTCTCTTTGCGAACATGATGGCCGGCCATGTGGTGATCGGCGTGTTTCTGAGCTTCATTGCCGCGACGGCCAACCTGGGCGCGGTGTGGTACATCGTGACGCCCGCGAGCATTTTGGGGCAGTTGGCGATCGGGGCGTTGGAGTTGTTCGTGGCGTTTTTGCAGGCGTATGTGTTTTCGCTGCTGGCGTCGATGTTCATCGGCGCGGCGGTGAATCCTCACTGACGAATAGAGTGCAGTGTGTTCCGCTTCGGCCGGGTCCGAAGCGATTCTTCGGAGCTTGGAGCGGCTGAGCGGTCGGCCGCCGTCGACAAACAGTTTTTGGACGCGGGAGATTTACCAGTGAAACGAGTCAGTTCCATTTGTTGCGTGGCGATTGCCGCCTTTCTGCTGATGTCCGCCCCGGCGTGGGCCCAAGGGGGCGGGGGCCAGGGAGGCATCCACTTCTCGAACGCCATCGGCGCCGCCATCACGATCATCGGCGCGGCGTACGGCATCGGCAAAATCGGCTCGTCGGCCGTCGAGAGCATGGCCCGCCAGCCGGAAGCCGCCGGCGCCATCCAGACCGCGATGATCATCGCCGGCGCCCTCATCGAAGGCGTCACGCTGTTCGCGCTGGTCGTCTGTATGCTCAGCAACGGCAGCTACAAGCCGTTCGGCTGAGAGCTGGGGCGAGGACCAAGGCCTGGGTACGGGGAAAATCCGTCATGACTTATCTGCTGCGATCTACACGGTTTCGACTTGCAGCGTGCGCGCTGGCGATCGGGCTCGGCCTTGTCGCCGCGCCGGTGCTGCGGGCGGAAGACCACCCCGATGCGCCAGCTGCGGAGAAGGCCGATGATCACCATGGCGCAGGCGCCGAGGGGGGCGGTCACGGAGGACATGAGGCAGGCGGCGAGAATTTGCCGGGGCTCAATCCCTTTGACGACTTCAAGGCCGACTTGCCGTTGTGGTCGCTGATCACGTTCGGCCTGTTCTTCCTGATTCTGGCGAAGTTCGCCTGGGGACCGCTGCGGGACGCGCTCGACGGACGGGAATCCCGCATCCGCCAGCACATTGCCGACGCCGAATCGAACCGCGTCAAATCGGAAGCCTTGCTCAAGGATTACGAGACGCGGCTCGCCAAGGCGCACGACGAAGTGAAGGCGATTCTCGCCGAAGCGCGCAAGGACGCCGACCACGCCAAGCAGGACATCCTCGCGACGGCGGACAAGGAATCGGCGGCGATGCGGCAGCGGGCGGTGGGCGACATCGAGCGGGCTCGCGACCAGGCGCTGGGCGAGTTGTTCGACTTCGTCTCGAAGAACGTGGTGCAGGCGACCGAACAGGTGGTCGGCCGCAGCCTCACCGGGGCCGACCAGGAGCGGCTGGTGAAGGAAGCTTTGGCCAGCCTCGATCTGCGAAAGAATTGACGGGCCGATTATGGCGGAAGAAAAGCTGGCGACGCGGCATGTGACGGTGCTCGAAGATCCGGGCGCGGCTCAGGTGGCGCGCACCTACGCCGTCTCGCTGCTGGACGCGGCCGGTCCGGAAGCCGGCGCCGTCCTGCAAGAGTACGGCGCGTTCATCAGCGACGTGCTGCCGCAGGTTCCGGACCTGGCCAAGCTGCTCATTTCGCAGAGCCTGGGGATGGACGACACGATCGCCTTGTTCGACAAGGCCATCGCGCCGCAGGTCTCGCCGATCTTCGCGAATTTCCTGCGCGTATTGGCCAAGCATCGCCGGTTGAATCTCTTCCGGCTGATCTTCGACCTGGCGACGCGCGAATCCGAGAAGCGGGCCGGCAAGCAGCGGATACAAGTCCGCTCGGCGGCGCCGCTGTCCAGCGACGCGGTGGCGGAACTGACGGCGAAGCTGCGGGCCGCCACGAAGACCGAGCCGATCCTCGAGCAGACGGTCGAACCGGCGCTCTTGGGCGGCCTGGTCGTGCGAATTGGAGATACCGTTTACGACAGTTCACTGCGCACCCGCATCCGCCAGTTGAGCGGACGGCTGCGCGAGAGGTGCCTTAATGAAATTCAACGCGGGCGAGATCGCTTCAGTCATTCAGAAGGAAATTGAGTCCTTCCGCAGCCAGAT
>CAZDGB010000292.1:0-9429 GCA_964504645.1 uncultured Planctomycetaceae bacterium
TCATGCTCCTTGCACCAGTCCCCTTTCTTCTGAAGTTCCGCCGCGACCTTGCTGTCACAAAGCGAGCAAATCTCCTCTGGCACGCCATGTTCGTTGCACCACCAACCCGAGTGGTCATGTTCCTTGCCAGATTCGGCGGTTTTCTCGTGATCATCCTCGTCACCGTCTTTGTGACCAGCATGATCCGCGTGAGGCTTTTCGCCTGATGCGGCTTTCGGGGTCGTCGTGCCGCCGCAGCCGGCGATAATGCCGACGACGCCAAGGGCACAGACCAACATCGGAATCACTCGTCGCATGAAAAATTCTCCTTCGGTTTAAGATGCGTGGGGCAATCCCACAGTCCAATTCAGTCACACAGACACGCCGCCACCGCTGTTTACGATTGATGTGCTCCGTCGGTCACGCGGCGGAACGCTTTGCTTCGATAACACCGACATCTCGCAGTTCCCCGCCGATCAACCTCAAAGTGCGTCCGGCACGTTCAGCGGCCACGGGATCATGAGTCACCATGACGACCGTCCGCCCCTCGCGATGGCATTCACTGAGCGAGTTCAGCACAAGCTCCCGGCTTTGAGGATCAAGATTGCCGGTCGGTTCGTCGGCCAGAATGACGCGGGGATTACTCACCAGCGTGCGCGCCAGCGCCACTCTTTGCTGCTGTCCGATGCTCAATTCACTCGGCTTATGCCTCCGTCGTTCGTTGAGTCCGAACCGGTCCAGCATCGCTGTCGCGCGCTCACTCTGCTCTCTCACCGAGACTCCCGCGAGACAGAGCGGCACCTGCACGTTCTCCAGCGCCGTCAAATACGGCACCAGATTGAACGTCTGAAAAACGAAACCTAGCCAGTCGCGTTTCAGCCGGGCTCGCTCAGCAACCGACAGATCGTAGAGCGACTGCTCTCCGAGCCAGATTTGGCCTTGGGTGGGGGACAACATGCCGCCGAGCAGAGACAACAGGGTCGTTTTGCCGCTGCCGCTGGGGCCTAAGATCGCCACGTACTCTCCCTCCGCAATCGTCATCGCCGGACATTGAAAAGCCGTCACCGCGGTGCCGTGGCGGCTGTAGACCTTTTGGACATTTTCAAGACGAAACATCAGCTACACCTCCTGAAAGCAAACGCAAGGATCGAGCCGGGCCGCTTGCCGCGCCGGCCAATAGGCCGCGAGGATCGCCAATACCGAGGCCACGGACACCGCAATGACGCTAAGTCCCGGCAACGGCTGGACGGAGACGCCCGCCCATTGCGGACCCAGCCACATCGCCAAGCCGATACCCAGCAGACAGCCCGTCGTTCCACAGCCCACGCCCAACCACACCGCTTTCAAAAGAAACAGTCGCGACACAAATCCCGGTGTGGCTCCCAGCGCCATCAGCGTGCCGATCTCCCGGCGGCGCTCCCGGACATTCGCGGCAATCGCTCCGGCGACCGTGACACAACCGATGGTCACGAGGACTGCCAGCACCAGCCAAGAAGTCTTGGAGATCAACCGGTTGACGCCCACCTGCGTCTGCACGACCTGTGAAATGGTGACGACCTTGGAATTTGGCAAGAGCTTCTGAAGCTGCGGAACCAAGTCGCCGGCGGCGGCCTCGCAGCAGCCGACGATTTCGATGGCATTGACGACTTCGCCGGTTCCGGCCAGCCGCTGAACCGTGTGCAGATGGGCGAACACTCTTCCGTCATCGACGGTGCCGGTCCTCGGCAACACCGCCAAAACCTTGAAGGATTCATCCAACAATGACGCCGGCGAACCGGGTTGCAGCCCCGTGCGTTCGGCGATGTCGGCCCCAATGACGACCTCATTCTTCTCTAGCTGTTCGATGCTGCGGTTCGTCGCCAACGATTCGGGGGATTCCTCTTCGTCGGTCGCGACGGACTTCGCCTTCGTGCAGCCTTCGTGCTTCTTGGGTGCGAAGAGCGAGACCGACTGCCATGCGACTTTCGTCTTGAATTCGCTTTGCGGAAGGATGCCGGTCAAGACCACCGGTTGCTCCGACAAACTCGCGGACACGCTGAGTTTCGGAGAAACTTTCTCGACGCCGGTCAAGCCAGCGAAAAACACTTCCGACACATGCTCTTCGGGGAGTGTCTTTCCGCTTTGATCAGCCGCGTAATAGTCCTGCAAGGAGGCATCCATAGGCAGGATCAGCACATTCGCTCCCAGTGTCGCCAGTTGCCGAGAAACTTCTCCCTCGGCATGAACGGTGACATGGCGGATGGCGACCACTGCTGCCACACCGAGCAGGATCGTCAGGCCGCTGGTTAGCATCGCGCTGGGACGTTCCCGCAGTTCTTTCCAGACCAGATTTTGCAATCGCATCGTTACTTCCTCCGTGAAGTGGCGGGTTGGTTCGCTTGCCGCGCCGGGGCGTGACCATGCTTGCAGTTGGGATCGTCGCAGCATTTCCCGGCCTTATGCAGCGCCGCTGCGACTTGGGCCGCCGTGGCCGTGCCATCGAACTTGCCGATCAAGACGCCCGGAGGAGCCAATAACACCGCCGTGACGGTAGTTGTCTTGTCGGGATTGATCTGCATCTGATTCAAGAACCGCGATTCTTCGGGATCGCGAAGCTGCATGGACACCAGCGTGACGCGATCCTTGAATTGTGGATCAGCCTGCATCTCTTTGACGGCAGCCGGAACGACGGCTTTCTCGGAGGTCTGCACGCAGACAAAGACCAAACGATTTTCTTGCAGGGATTTCATGCACCGCGTCATCGTGGGAGTGACGATGGCCTCGTCAATCTTCTCGTCGGAAATCTCCTTGGAGAAAACGCCCGTGACCGCCCCATTGGGTGCGACGGCCAAGGTCAGCGGCATCGGAGCGCGGCTCACTTCATAGTGATCTACCAGTGCCCGCTCGGCGGGATTCGTCACTTGCACGAAGAGGGCGGCGGCCTTATCATCCCGCTTCTGCACCCCCGCTTTGACGACTTCAGCCATCGCGCGCACGGCGGGTGTGTCTTCCTTGTAGAAGACAATGAATGCGAACTTGCCATTCTCCGCGGCGCGATCCAGCGTGGCTTGAGCCTTGCTCGGCTCTGCTTTGGGCTTGCCCGCCGTTTGCGACCACGCGGGTGATCCCGTTCCCAAAACTCCCACCAGCATCCCGCAGAATGCCCATTGCCTGAACTGAGGCATCATGAATCCTTTCATTGAAGAGACTCCATTCCTTCACGGCGTCGAGACGCCCCATTTGCAGTTCTTACAAAGCCGACACGAGTTCGCGCTCTTTTACCGCATCCGCCGTCGGCGGACGCACTTCCTGTGCCTCGGCAGGGTGATCTGAACCATGCCCTTCGAATGCCGCATTGAAGATCATGTACAGCACGCGCAGCACCAGCAGCGACATGATCATCGCTCCGATGACGCCGCCGATGACGACGGTCGCCAGCGGTCTTTGCACTTCGGCTCCCATGCCGTCGCTGAAGGCCATCGGCAAAAAGCCGAGGCTGGCGACCAGCGTGGTCATCAGCACGGGCCGCAGCCGGGTGATCGCCGCCTGCGTCACCGCCTCATCCAACGGCAGTCCCTTTTGGCGAAGCTGTCGGATGTAAGAGACGAGGATCATGTCGTCCAGCACGGCCACGCCCGACATGGCGATAAAGCCGATTCCTGCCGAGATCGAGAACGGCATATCCCTGAGCCACAAGGCGAAGATGCCCCCGACCCACGCGAACGGCACCCCGGTGAACACCCGCAAGGAATCTACGAAGTTGTGATAGGTCATGTAGAGCAGGATGAAAATCGCCAAGAGGGCCAACGGAACGACGATCATCAGTCGCGTTTGCGCTCGCTGAAGATTTTCGAACTGACCACCGTATTCCACGCGATAGCGGGCCGACGGCAGTGACACTTTGTCGGCGATCATTTGCTGAGCTTCCGCGACAAAACTTCCCAGATCGCGGCCTCGCACGTTGGACGTGATTGTGATCCGTCGCTGGCCCCATTCCCGTGTGATCGTGGATGGTCCTTCCACAATTTCCACGGACGCCAATCGCGACAGCGGAATCCGTTCGCCGGCGGGAGTCGAAATCAGCATCGCACCAATCGATGTAGGACTGGCTCGGAATTGTTCCGGCAACCGCACGATGAGCGGAAATCGAAGTTGCCCTTCCACGACTTCGCCCAGCGGTTTGCTGCCGATGGATTCCACGAGGTCCAACACGCTCTGAGCCGAGACGCCATAGCGCGCGACCTGATCCTGATTGACTTTGATTTGCAGCATCGGCTGCCCCGTCACCTGTTCCACGGCGACATCCGCCGCGCCGGGGATCGAGTTCAGTATTCGTTCAATCTCCTGAGCCTTCTGGACGAGGACATCGAAATCGTCGCCGAACAGCTTGACGCCGAGGTCCGACCGGACGCCGGAAACCATCTCGTTGATCCGCATCTCAATCGGCTGCGAATACGCGAGCCGCTGCCCCGGCATGTCTCGCAGCGCCTTGTCGATTTTTTCGGTGAGTTCGGCTTGCGTCTTGGCCTTTGTCCATTGCGAGCGCGGCTTGAGCGTAATGAACGTGTCTGTCAGTTCCACCCCCATCGGGTCGGTAGCGATCTCGGCGGTGCCAATCCGACTCCAGACGTTTTCCACTTCGTCGGGGAAGGTCGCAAGGATCACCCGCTCCATCTCCGTGTTGTAACGAACCGACTCTTCAAGGTCCGTCCCCGCCAGCCGCACGACGCCAATCGCAATCGCCCCTTCCGAGAGTCGCGGGACAAACTCCGATCCCAAGTTAGGGGCGATCATGCCGAACGCCAAAATGAGCACGCTGGCCGCGAACCCCATCACGGCGATTTTGTGGTGCATGGCGAATTGCAGCACCGGGTAATGGATCGCATGGGCGACCCGCATCAGAAACGGTTCACGCTCCTCGACTTTCTTGGGCAGTAACAAACTGGCGAGAACCGGCATCAGCGTGAGCGACAACACCATCGAGCCCATCAGAGCAAAGATGACCGTGAGGGCCATCGGTCGGAACATCTTTCCCTCAATCCCCTCCAACGTCAGGATCGGGAGATAGACGATCATGATGATCAGTTCACCGAACATCGTCGGTTTGCGGACCTCGACGGCGGCGTCGCGAATGATGTCCAGCCGGCTTTTGCCGCTGTTGGAATCATGAGCCAGATGCCGCACGCAGTTCTCGATCATCACCACCGAGCTATCGACGACCAAGCCAAAGTCGATGGCCCCGAGACTTAACAGACTGGCCGCAATGCCGAAGCGGTACATGCCGGTGAATGCAAAGAGCATCGACAACGGAATCGCCAGCGCCACGATGGTCGCCGCGCGCAGATTGCCGAGGAACGCAAACAACACGGCGATGACCAGCAACCCGCCCTCAAAGAGATTCTTCCGCACTGTATCGATCACGAAATCGACAAGCTGCGTGCGGTCGTAGACCGGCTTGACCTGTACGTTGGGCGGCAGGCTGGCTTTGAGTGACTGGAGCTTGTCTTTCAAGGCCCATGTGACTTCATGGCTGTTTTCGTGCATCAACATGAAGCCTAGCCCCAACACAACCTCACCTTGGCCGTTGGCAGTCACGGCCCCGCGCCGGATTTCGTGCCCAATGACGACTTCGCCGATGTCCGACACCCGCGTCGGTACGCCGTCTTTGGCCGTGACGACGATTTGTTTCAACTGATCGATGTTCGTGGTTCGGCCCAATCCTTGAACGAGCAACATGCCGCTGTTCTGCTGGATGTTTCCGCCGCCGACGTTGAAATTGTTTTTCTGCACGGCCTCGACGACTTGGGCGAAAGTCAGGCCGTGCTTGATGAGTTTGTCCGGGTTGATCCGAATTTGGTACTGCTTAACGTAGCCGCCCCAACTATTGATTTCCGCCGTGCCGCGTACCGTCCGCATCGGTGGTTTAATCACCCAATCGTGGATCGTGCGGAGTTCGGTAGGATCGTTTCCTTGGCCCGTCACAATGTAATGGAAGACTTCGCCCAAACCGGTCGCCACCGGCCCCATTTTGGGTCGTTCGATTCCCGGCGATAATTCGACGGTCGCCAGTCGCTCATTGATCAATTGTCGAGCGAAGTAAATGTCGATGCCGTCGTCGAAGATCACCACGACCTGCGACAACCCGAACTTCGAGATCGACCGAAGTTGTTGCAATCCGGGCAGACCGCTGATGGCTTGTTCGATGGGGAATGTGATCAGCCGTTCGACTTCTTCCGGGCTGAGCGCCGGAGCCGTCGTGTTGATCTGCACCTGCACCGGCGTGGTGTCAGGAAAGGCGTCGATGTCCAGATGTTGCAGGGCGAAGACGCCTCCCATGCCCGCGGCCAGCACGCCGAGAATGACCAGCACCCGGTGGTGCAGCGAGAAATCGATCACTCGATTGAGGAAGTCCATTTCGGTTCTCTGCTCCTTCCGCTGAGGTTAATGCTCGTGGCAACCACAGCCCGCGCCGAGGTTGCTGCGAAGGAGTTGGGCCATCAAGACGGAACTGCCCTTCGTGGCGATCACTTCGCCGGGGAGAACCCCGGCCAAAAGCTCGACGTGCTCGCCATCGCTGGCTCCCAATCGAACCTGCCGGACATGGAAGAACTTCGGGGCCGTCTCGTCGAAGTAGTTCTTGTCCCGCACGAAAACGAAGTTCGCATCCGGCGTCGTTTGCACGGCCTCGCGCGACACGACGACAGCCTGCGGCTCTTCTCGGAGAATGATTCGTCCCGTGCCAAAGGTCTTGTCCCTCAGTTTGGCGTCCAGATTCGAGACGGCGACCCGCACCTGCAATGTGCGAGTTTGCTCATCCACCGCCGGACTGATCCATGACACGCTGCCAGCCAATTCCGGCCCCCCATCGTCGGGTTGAAAGCGGACTGGCAAGCCGCGTTCAACATATTTCGCATCTTCCTGCCGGACATTGAGCACCAACCACAGACGGGTCGGGTCCGAAACGGTGAAGAGATTCCGGGAAGAATCAACGACTTCGCCGGCGACAACCTCCGAGGCGACGATCACGCCGCCGAACGGAGCGATGATCGGAATCAAGTTGGCGGTTTTGGTGCCGCTGGGCAGCGCCGCGACGACCGAGGACGGAATCCCGAGAAACCGCAAGTCATCCGCGACCTCACGCGGTTCGGCATCCTCCAGTTCGCCGGGTAACTCGAATCCAAGGTTGGCGATGGCTTGGCGCGCGGAAAGGAATTTGATTTCTCCTTCTTTCAACGCGGCTTCAGCTTCGATCAGGGCTTTTCCCGGAATCGCACCACCGGCAGACGCGGAGCGAAGCCGTTCGGCGGTCGTCTTTCGCAATTGAAGCTGGACCAGCGACTCCAAAAGCTGAGATTTTGTTTGTCCTGCCTGTGCGGCATCAACCAATGCCAGCATCTCACCGGATTGAACGTCGTCGCCCAAGCTCTTGAACACGTAGGCGACGGTGCCGGGAATTTTAGTGGAAAGGTGTGCCACGCGCGTCGGATCGAACATCAACTCGCCATTGGCCGTGATGGCGTCCGTCATAGGACGCTCCTCCACCACGCTCACGTCGATCCCGGATTTCGTGACGCTTTCGGCGGACGTGAATTGCACCCGCCGCGTGTGGAGCGTGTTGCGGCTGTTGTTGACCGGGCGTGGCATGAGGGCAATGGCTTCGGCAGTGTTATATCTGGGCAATTGGGGATCGCCTTTGACCTGAGCCAATTCCGGGTGATCAAGCACGCACTCGGCCACGCCATGCTTGCGGCAAAAGCCGAACGGTTTTGGCTTTGGCAGCAGGTTGCTCCGGCACTCGATATCCTGTGACTCGGGAACGAGGTGCTCCTCGCACCAGTCGTCGGTCGCCACAGTCGCCGCGCCCATCAGTTCCGACAGCTTGGGCAGCTTCCAGCCAGTGTGATGCCCCAAATACATCACCCCGCCGAGTAAGGAAAACACGACGATGTTCGGGATGGCGTTCCACACGTTGAACCGCCACGCACGCCGAGGATTCGACACGGTTTGATGCTCAGGCAGCGTGGGCGATGGATGCGCCGGGGCTGTAATGCTTGCGGACATGACCTCTCTCCGACAGAGTTGAGACGATATTCTGCATGGCGCTGCCGCGACGAAATACGGTCGCGACAGGAAAGCAGAATCAGGCGAAAGCCAGCCGGACGAGGACGGTCAAAAAATTAGACCATCAACTCAAACCGGCAATGCCGAAAAGAGAGTTCGCCTCAGCAGCGAATCACGATCGTGGACAACACTGCGAGCGCCGAGTTCGGGATCGGCGGTGGTCCCTGCCAATTGACAGGTCCATCAAACGCGACAGCCGCCTGTGGATGTGCGGCGGTTGGCAAGCAGTCCAATAGTTGCACAGCAGCCGAGACCTGATCGGTCATGGACGACCGCAAGATGCTGCCAACCTGCCCGGTCGAGATAAGTTCGTGCGTGCAACTGCATCCATCATTCGCCAGCGTCGGACCATCTTTCGACTTTGGCGAGTGATGGTCGTCTGGGCACGACTCGTCGCCCTCACCGTGACAACATTTCGAAGCACATTCTTCAGACGCGGCGTCGCCACCGGCATCATTATGAGATGTCGAATCGGCCTCGTGTCGGCAGCACGCGCAGGACAACGGCCCGGAGTCTAAACAACAGAGGTCGCCATTGCTGCTGACGCAAAGATAGACGGACCTTCCGCTTCCACCGAGAAGCTGAAAGGCAGCGAGCGTCAGAATGAGCGACAGCCGGAACACACCAAATCCCCTCAAACCTTACCTTACTTCAACGGTATCGGAACACGCCGATCAGGTCAATGACAGATGATTTCGCCAATGGTGGATTTTGCTCAAGTTACCGATTGTGTTGCGAAATCCACTTGTTCCCGACAGTGGTGAGGTCTGCGATTGCTCAATTTTCGGCGAGTGTGCTCCAAGGTCGAGGATTTGCACTGGACTTCCTTATTTTCCCTCCTGATTCGACCGATATGAACAACGGGAGCGCCAGAACTTGTCCACGTCGAAGGGTACTTCATGGCGACCCCGCTTCGGTCATTGGTCGTGCTGTTGGCAGCCTTCGGGCTGCAAACCGAAACAGCCGTCCTTTCTCGCGAGCCGATGACCGCTCCTGCTCAGCAGGCATCCGCGCTGCCCATTGAGTCTGATCCACCAGTGCTCACGTTGTCCACACTGGAACAATGGGCATTGGAGTCCAATCCCACGCTAGCTCAAGCGGCGGCGCAAGTGGAGATGTCTCAAAGCAAGGCTCTGCAAGCCGGTCTGTATCCCAATCCCACGATGGGCTACACGGCTGACCAGATCGGTGCCGCGGGGACCGCCGGTGAACTGCACGGCTTCTTCGTCCAGCAAGAGATCGTCCGCGGCAAAAAATTGAAACTCAGCCGGGCGAAGTATGCCCAAGAGGCCGCGTTGGCACAGGTCCGGCAGGAGGCTCAACAGTACCGCGTCGTCGCCAGCGTGCGAA
>CAZDGB010000293.1:0-9424 GCA_964504645.1 uncultured Planctomycetaceae bacterium
GTCCCGCTGATCCGCGCCACCGGCGCCGGCGCCGCGAGCCGGCGGGCTTTGGGAACGGCGGTGTTCGGCGGGATGATTGCGGCCACGGTTCTCGCCGTCTTCTTCGTGCCGGTGTTCTACGTGCTGATGCAGCGCCTGGCCGAATTCCGGAAGAAAGATCAGCCGACAGTTCCGCATCCGCCGATCGAGGAATCACCCGAAAAACCGGCGTTGGAACTGGCCGCTGCGGGAACGTAGGGTTTGCCGAGTCTTCGAGGCGAACCACGACTGACCACGGACTGACGGTTCGCCTCGAAGACTCGGCAAACCCTACTTCAGTACCTTCAGCTTGATGTTCTTGAACCAGCACGGCGCGCCATGGTCTTGTAGGCCGAAGTAGCCCTTCCGCGGGTGGTCTTTGTAGGCGACGTCGAACTTATGCGGCGTGCCGTCCGGACGCTTGTTCGGTTCGGTGAACTTCGCGAGGTCGGTTTCCGTGACCTTTTCCCCGTTGAGTTCGACCGAGATCCGGCTTTGGTTGCAGGTGATGACCATTCGGTTCCATTCCCCGGTGGGCTTCATCGCGTTCTTCGTTGGCTTGGCCAGATCGTAGAGCGCGCCGGTGTCGTGATAGCCGGCGCCGGTCGTGTCGTCGAGGGCGATCTCCAGGCCGTTGAAACCCACGTCCTTGCCAGGCCGAGGCTTGAGCGGGAACGTGCGGAGGAAGACGCCGCTGTTGCATTTCGGACTGAGCTGGAAGTCGAGCGATAGAATGAAATTGTCGCGAGGCTCCTTATGGATGAGCATGTAGCCGCCGCACTTGTGCGGATTGAGCGTGCCGTCCTCGACTGGCGTTTTGCTTGGCTGTTCGCCGCTCGTCATCCAACCGTCGAGCGTCTTGCCGTCGAAGAGCAGGATCCAGCCGTCGGCCTTTTCCTGTTCCGACAGTTGATTGTCCGCCGCGAACGCGGACGACGTAACGACCACGACGGCGATCAGCCAACCGGCGCAGCGCGACATTGCGCACTCTCTGAATTGAGTTGAAAGACCGAGACACGCTGCGACTCTACATCGCGCAAAACGCCACGGCAACGATTGCGTCGCGTCACGGATGGTAGTGGCCCGACGGATGGAAATCGTAGTGCCCCGGCACGTAGTCGAGGTGGTTGCCATGCGGCACGACGTAGCCGGGGTGGTAGTCGAAGTGGCTCGTGTCGTGCCACGTCGGATATGCGTCTCCCCAGCCGTAGCCGCCCGTGTAGCCGCGGTATTGGAACGGCGGAGCCGTGTAGAGATCGTACGGGACGTTCGGCGCGTTGTACGGACTATAGTTGTTCGCGATGCGGAACCCGCGGCCGCCGTAAAACCGGCGATGCCCGGCGAAGCTCTCCGACGCCAAACCGACGACGACCAGCGCGGCGATTCCCAACAGCAGCATCCTCTTCATGTGCGTGCTCCACGATCCTGAGTGACGGGGGAAACGTCCCAAGCGGACGAGAAGCCGCAAAGCAACGAGAATGCCAACGGCGAAAAACTTCCGGTCTGCGAAAAATCGGCGGAATTTGCCGGTCTTAATCAGCGCAATGTCTATACCGCTGCAATCAGACTGATCACACCGCGCCGCGAATTGAGGACGACTTCCGATCCCCCCAGACCGCCTGAATGCTTAACGCTAACCTGCTTCTCGCATCCTTCACGGCTACAATTCGCCGGGAGACACCGCGATGAATGACGCCCCGCTGACGATCTGGACGTTCGGCCATTCGACTCGGTCGCTGGACGAGTTTCTCGCATTACTGGTGTCACAGGAGATCGAAGCGCTGGCCGATGTGCGGCGGTTCCCGGCGTCGCGGAAATATCCGCATTTCAATGCGGACGCCTTGCGCAGCAAGCTAACCGCTGGGGGAATCGAATACGTGCCATTGACGGAATTGGGCGGCCGCCGAAAAGCGCGGCCCGATTCCCACAACACGGCCTGGCGGAACGAATCGTTCCGGGGCTATGCCGATTACATGGAGACCGAAGACTTTCGCGCGGGCCTCGACCGGTTGTTGGCTCTTTCCCAACGACGGCGGACGGCGGTGATGTGTTCCGAAGCCGTCTGGTGGCATTGCCATCGTTCGCTCATTGCCGATGACTTGAAGTCCCGCGGCGTCGAAGTCCGACACATTTTGAGCGAATCCAAAATGGAAATGCACCCCTACACGTCGGCGGCGCGGCTGGAAAATGGACGGCTGACCTACGCTCCGCCGCGAGCACGGCGTCTTCCCGGTTTCGAGGACTAGGAAGTTCGAGCATGGTGAAGAAATATCAAGTCGGCGATCACGTCACGTGGAACTCGGAAGCAGGCCGCGTCGGGGGGCGCGATCATCAAGGTGCATACGGAAGACGTGGACTACAAAGGCTGCACGCATCACTGCACGGCCGCCGATCCGCAATACGAGATTCGCAGCGACAAAACCGACCACGTCGCGCTGCACAAAGGCGCGGCCTTGCGGAAAACCCGGCGGCGCAGATGATTTCAGGACGGCTTATTGAGGAACCGCTGTCATGAAAGAAAGCGCACGTTTCACTAAAATCGTCGAGTGGTCCGACGAAGCCGGTTGCTACGTTGGCAGCGCGCCGGGACTGATTTACGGCGGCTGTCACGGCGACGATGGGCAGGAAGTCCTCGCCGAGTTATGCCAGATCGTTGAAGAGGCCATCGAACTGTATCACCAGGACGGCCGCCCGTTGCCGCCGGCGACTTTCAGCCGCGACTTGGCAAAACCATAAATCTCGCATTCCACGTAAGTCCGGTTGCAACCCACGACTTGATCCCGCCATGATGACGACTGCCGAATTTGAATCGTCCGGAGACCGAGCCATGAATCTTGCGCGATACTGCTTCCATTTCACCCTTTTGATGACCGGCCTTGGGGCGAGCTTTGCGTTCGGCCAGACGACGCCCGAAGACCGCATGGCTCCGGAGCCGCGGATCGGGTTCGGCGTGCCGCGCGAGTCGCCGTGGTTCAGCCATCCTGGCGTGCAGAGGCAGCTCGGCTGGGACGACGAGACGCGGCATCACATGACCAATCACTACGGGAACTACTTCGCCCAATACAGCGACGCGTTGAACGACTTGAAAGACCTTTCGCCCGCGGAGCGCCGTCAGCGGGAGCGGGACATCACGGCCCAATTCCATAACCGGATGGACACGGCGCTCGAAGAAACGCTGGCCGACGAAGCCGCGCGGGCCCGGTACCAGCAACTGCACCTGCAATACCACGGCGTCGGCGCCATGAGCGAGCCGAGCGTCCAGAAGCGATTGAAACTGACGGCCGCGCAGAAGGAAAAGTTCCATGCGGCGCATCGGCAATGGGAAGACGCCTTGGCGAAGTTCTTCCAGGACTATCCCGACAATGCCAAGGCCGCGACGCAAAAGTTCGAGAAGGCGCGGCTTGAAGCAAGCAAGAACTTCCGCGAAACGCTGACCGACGCGCAGAAGAAGACCTGGCAGCAATACACCGGCCGCCCGTTCGAATTCCCATCCGACGCCTATCTGCCGGCGGCGTTCCACCAGATCACGTCGCCGGAAAAGTAAGAGGCATGAGGCTCGATACTTGAGGCTTGAGGTAAACGCCCATCAGCCGAAGTCTCGTAGTCTTTCGACCTCAAGCCTCAAGCCTCTGAGATCCCCGCATGACATCCGACGAACTCCTCTCGTTGTACCGCACAATGCAGGTCATCCGGCAAACGGAGGAGGAGCTCGCGCGGTGCCATCAGCGCGGGCTGATTTTCGGCGCATGCCACACCTACGTCGGCGAAGAGGCGATCGCGACCGGCGTGTGCGCCCATCTCACGCCGCGCGATTCTGTCTTTAGCACACATCGCGGCCACGGCCATGCGTTGGCGAAAGGCTTGCCGCCACGCGAGTTGATGGCGGAGCTCTTCGGCCGGTCGACCGGCTGCTCGCGCGGCCGCGGCGGAAGTATGCACTTGTTCTCGCCGGAAATCGGCATGATGGGAACGAGCGGCATCGTCGCCCCCTGCATCCTGCAAGCCTGCGGCGGCGGCTACAGTTCGAAGATTCTACAGAACGGCACCGTCGCTGTCGCGTTCTTCGGCGACGGCGCGGTCAACAACGGCGCGTTCCACGAAGGCCTGAACATGGCCAGCATCTGGAAGCTGCCCGTCCTCTTCATCTGCGAGAACAACCAGTTCGCCACGGAAGTCGCCTTCGCCTACGCCAGCGGTAATCCCAGCGTCGGTCGCCGCGGCGAAATGTACGGCATGCCGGGTTTCGAGCTCGACGGCAACGACGTCCTCGAAGTCCACCGAGTCGTCGGCGAAGCCGTCGCCCGCGCCCGCGCCGGCGGGGGGCCGACGCTCATCGAATGCAAAACGTACCGCACCCGCGCTCACGCCGAGGGAATGGGCGACTTCACCTATCGCAAACGCGAAGACGTGGAGGAATGGAAGACGCGCTGTCCGATCCAGCGGCTGCGCAGCGCGACGCCGAATCCGGAGCTCGCTGCGCAGTTCGATCGAATCGATTCCGAGGTCGCCGCGCAGGTCCGCGAGGCGCGGGAATTCGCTGAACAAAGCCCGCTGCCCGACGGCGCCACCGCCGCCGATCACGTCTATTCGACGTCCACTCGATTGCTTGCGAGTTCGCAGCGCCCCTCGACTCGCATCGTCACCTACTCCCAGGCCACGCTCGAAGCCCTCTCCCATGAAATGGAGCACAACGAAAAAATCTTCGTGATGGGTGAAGGCATCGGCCCGCGCGGCGGGAACTTCGTCACCACCAAAGGCCTCTACGAAAAATTCGGCCCGGTGCGGCTGTGCGACACGCCGATCTGCGAGCGCGGCTTCGTCGGCCTCGCGTGCGGCGCCGCGATGACCGGCAGCCGCCCCGTCATCGATTTCATGTTTCTCGATTTCATCAACGACTCCTTCGGCGAGATCATTAACCAGATCGCCAAAATGCAATACATGTCGAGCGGCCGGCTCAAAATGCCCGTCCTGCTCCGCGGCTGCATCGGCATCGGCCATTCCGCGGCGACCCACCATTCCGGGAATTACTATGCGATCTACGGACAGATTCCCGGCCTGAAAGTCGTCGTGCCGTCGACGCCATACGACGCCAAGGGCTTCTTGCACCGCGCGCTCCGCTGCGACGACCCGGTCATGTTCCTTGAACACCGCGAACTGCTCGCGACGAAAGGCCCCGTGCCGGAAGAACCGTATGAAATCGAGTTCGGCCAGGCCGCCGTCGTCCGCGAGGGCCGCGACGTCACCGTCGTCGCGCTCGCGCACATGGTGAAGAAATCGCTGGAAGCCGCCGAGCA
Organism: uncultured Planctomycetaceae bacterium; assembly: GCA_964504645.1. Classification (GTDB taxonomy): domain Bacteria; phylum Planctomycetota; class Planctomycetia; order Planctomycetales; family Planctomycetaceae; genus CAZDGB01. Next base: position 5,313 of record CAZDGB010000293.1, read on the forward strand.
ATTGGCGGCATCCGGCGTGTCGGTCGAACTCATCGACCCGCGGACGGTGCTGCCGCTCGACGTCGAGACGATCCTGAATTCCGTGCGAAAAACCGGGCGGCTGCTCCTCGTCGATGAATCGTTTCAACCCTGCGGCGTCGGCGCGGAGATCGCGGCCCAAATCGCGGATCGCGGTTTCGACGAACTCGACGCGCCGATCCGCCGCTTGAACGGCGTCTTCACGCCGACCCCCTACAGCCCCCCGCTGGAAGCCGCCGTCGTGCCGGACACAGCGGGCATCGTGCGGGCGATTCAGGAGTTGCTGGCCGAGTGACGTGGGGATTGCGTTTGGTTTTGTCCCCTCGCCCCCGTGGGGGAGAGGGGGACAATGGATCACGGACTTGGAACTCGCTGGAGTCCCGGCCTCAGTTGGTCTTTGCTGATGATTTCAAATCCTGGAAGACCGGTTTAAGCCGGGACTCCAACGAAGCATTAAACACACCACGGAAGACATCCATGCCCATCGAAATCACCATCCCGCGGCTCGGCTGGAGCATGGAGGAAGGCACGTTCGTCGAATGGCTGAAGCGCGACGGCGACGTCATTTCGCCGGGCGACGCGCTCTTCTCGCTGGAAGGGGAGAAAGCACTGCAGGAGATCGAAGCAGTCGACGCCGGAATTCTGCACATCGGCGGCTTCGGTCCGGAACCGGGGAGTGTGGTGCAAGTCGGCGCGGTCATCGGCTATTTGCTCGCCGAGAACGAATCGCCACCAGTACGATCCGCCAGTAAGCCGACCTCCGCGAAACCCGCAGTGAACTCATCCGCGGCAACTCCCGCTCCGCCGAAAGTCGCAGTCCCCGTCGCCGCCGCGCCGTCGGTGCGCCGACTGGCGCGGGAACTCGGCGTCGATTTGCAGACGTTCAATTCCAACGAAAACATCTCCGCCGGCGATGTACGCCGGGCGGCGAATTCGACCCGCGCCAAAGTGAGCCCGAATGAGATTCCGCGCCGCAACGCCGATCCGCGTCTCCCGCGCATCTCGCCGCGCGCGGCCCGCCGCGCGCAGGAACAAGGTCTCGATTGGACGCAATTGCGCGGCACTGGCAGCCACGGCCGCATCCGGGAACGCGACCTCCTCGCCGCGGTGCCGCATTCCGCCGCCGAATCGTTGCCGGCCGTGCTCGGAACGCTGCAAACCGTCTCGCGGCTGCGCCGCATGATCGCCCAGCGATTGTTGGCCAGCGCAGCGCAGACGGTGCCGGTGACTTTGACCACCAAAGTGAACGCCGCGCGACTCGTGGCGTGGCGACAACAACTGAAGTCGAGCGTTGCTGAAGCCGCGCCCACGTACAACGATCTCGTCGTGCACGCCGTCGCCCGTTTGTTGAAATCGTGCCCGGAACTGAACGCTTGCTGGATTCGCGACGCGATCTACGCATATGAAGAGGTGAACATCGCCGTCGCCGTCGAGACCCCTGCCGGGCTGTTGACGCCCGTCATTCGCCACGCCGAGACGCTCTCGCTGCCGCAACTCGCCGCAGAAAGCCGCCGGCTGTCGGGGCTCGCGCGGGCCGGGCAGCTCGCGCAGACAGAACTGACGGGCGGCACGTTCACCGTCACGAACCTGGGTCGTTTCGACATAGACGCGTTCACGCCGGTGATCAATCCGCCGCAATCCGCCATCCTCGGCATTGGCCGCCTTGTCGCTGAACCGATCGTCGTCAACGACGCTGTCATCGCCGGCCAAACGCTGACGCTGAGCCTGACATTCGACCACCGCGTCCTCGACGGCGCCCCTGCCGCCCGCTGGCTGCAACGGTTGGGACAGGCGTTGCAATCGGCGAGCGGCGCGGCGTAAGCCCGCCGTGTGCCGTTGCTTTTCGACGCCGAAAATTCGCGCCAATCTTTCCTGCGGCCCGGCTTCCGGTAGAATCGGCGGACAGTGGAGTTCCCAAAACCCCACTTCGGGCGGCTAGCTCAGCGGTTAGAGCGTCGGTTTTACACACCGAAAGTCACGGGTTCGAATCCTGTGCCGCCCATCGCGGCCGCGTCTTTCAAAAAGTTTTCAGTTTGGCGCGTCATGTGCAATTGCTGCCGGCGTCACAGAAATTTCACGGAAGAGAAATCGAATGCCGCTTCAACCCGCCAAACTGCAAATCTCGCCGGACATCCTCCGCATGATCCCCGCTGAAATCGCCCGCAAGCACCGGGTTTTGCCGATTCGGCAGGAGAACGATTCCCTGGTGGTCGGCGTGGAGAATCCGGAACACACGGAGGCCATCGAGCGTCTTCAATTCGTGACGAATCGGCAACTTGTCCCCTGTGCCATCTCGCCCGCCGAATTAACGCTCGCAATCTGGCGGTTCTACGGACCTTGCGAAACCCTCACGCAAGTTTGTTAGTCGCTCTGAGCCGGCTGCGCATCAACCGGTGTGAGCGCCGATCAGCACTCGTTTTGTTCGCGGACTGCCATAAAGCGGTCGGGAATGATCTCCGCTATTCCACGGTCAGATCGCCGCTGTCGTCTTCTTTCGCGGCGCCTCGCCGTGCGATCTTCATCAATTGGTAGAGGATCGAGGCGGCCTGATCGTAAACCGTCTGGAAGCGAGACACCAATTCTTCGACAGCCTGCCGCTCTTTCTCCGGCGGGCCGTATTCTTCGGCATCGGTTTTTCGCTCCCGCTCATTGAGGACTGGCATGGCTGCGTTTCTCCACGAACAACGGTTCAACCCGCACACCGTTCCTCAGGACAAAGTGTAAGGTCAAGAGACTGCGCGAGCTTGTCGACCGTTTCCAAATTCAAACCGCGTTCTTCATTCAGGAAACGCTGGACCGCGTCCACGGAGACGCCAGCCTGCTTCGCCGTCGCATAGGCTGTCATTTGGCGATCGCGAATCGCTGTTCGCAGTGCACGACTCACCGATTTCGATTTCTTGGCGCGCCTGCTTCTTTTACTCATGATGGCCTCCCGTAATCGAAACTCGACTCCCATGAGGAGAGGCATTTCTTGTTCCGAACGCCTCTATACGCCAGTTGGCGTATGGACGCTGTTTTTCCTGATCGTTGAACATCCAACGAGACCGCTCAGAGGGGCCGCAGCGACCGCTCGGCCTTACGCCTGCTTGTTGATCGATCAGCGTCGTCCTTCGCCTGCGATTTGCGTCGCGCAGCAAGACGCCGGAAACAGGTTGTGATCGCCCGGTCGCTTGCACTCAAGACGTGCGATCCCGCCCTTCCAGACGCTTGAGACTCGTCGCCACGTTGAAAGCGACGATAAAAAATTCGCAGATCACGCGAATCATCATCAGACACACGACGCTGAAGACGACGCGGATCATCAGCCAGGCGAGTTCCGCGGAGTTTCTTACTCTCGCCTTAGGCCCGTCTGGACCGCCGGGAGCGGCCGGCTCGAGTTGCTCGGCGATCACTTGCGCCAACCCCTTCTCCAGCGCGAAAATGCAAACGAAATCGGCCAGGGAGTAAGCCAGCGTCAGCAGGCCGAGCAGCAAAAACCCGATCCACACGACGCGAATGATCATCGGCGTGAGATATCGCTCGAAGCGCCAGTCGAAGAGATCTGTCCAGTTCGGCGAGGAAACCCGGCGAAGCCGGAACGAATCGCCGGCCGCAAATGGAAAATCGTCCTGTAGGTCCTCGGGACTGAACGGCAGAGCGGGGGCCGCAGCGTCAGTCGTCGGAGCAGCGGCTTCCTCGCGACACTTCGGACAACGCTCGGGATCGGCGGCCGCGGCAGGGATCGACCAGGCATCGCCGCAGACGGGACAGATCCATTTTCGTCGTGCTGCTGACATCGGCGCCTCGGACATTCGGGGCAGGGGCGTTTGCATCTGTCCGAAGATTGTACGAGAGAAACTGCCGATCGTTCACTCCGTCTACCACGACGCCGCGCGATGGCATGCCTCTTGCTTACGTTTATTCGCCGGCTCATCCACCACAACCGTGAAAGGAATCCACCATGATCCCTCGTCGTGAGGCAGAAAATCAGGCAGACCGATGTTTCCTGTATCACGTTGGCTGCTACGCCGGAGCACTCGCCGCGCTGTTGGCCTTCGATCGACGCGCTCTGCCGTGGGTAGCAGGAACGTGGGGCGCCGGCTTAGCTTTGCATG